>JAYUJM010000148.1:0-14492 GCA_043765175.1 Pseudobdellovibrionaceae bacterium
ATTTCGAGCTAAATTTTCATTGCTCAGATTTTCGTAAGTAGTTAGAATATCTACGAAGTCTGCACTTAAAAGATTTGGTAACTGGAGAACACTTTCAACTGGTAGCGCCCTAGTTCTCCACCATTTGTATCGAAGAGCAGTTTGAAAAAACTGCTCTTTCTTTTTTAATCAAATAATTTTTCTCTTTATACAAGTAATCCATAAATTGCCATTGTAATCATGAGAACATTTTCTGCTATTGTCACATTCGACAGGGGTAAGTTAAACGTAGTACCTAAGCACGCGCACTGAAACTTGCTTTTCGATTGAAGCCGTTTGTAAACGCCGTAAGTAGTAATTGAAAGAACTACGACTGTCGCAGCATTCGCAAATACCACTACCTTACCAGAAATAAAAAGAAGCCCGATTAAAAGCTCTGCAAATGGATAAGCATAACCATAGTTCATCCAATGCTGCGCTAAGGGGTCATAACTAGAAAATGATTCAGCAAAAGCTTTTAAATCTAGAAATTTAAAAAAAGATAATCCAATAAAAAATCCGGCCATGATGTAATTCATAAATAGGTGCAGATTAAAAACTCCCAAATTGATTTGATAAGAAAGACTCACCAAAAGTATAAATATAAAAATGATAATGAGCGGTTTATATGTTTTTAATAGTGACACTTCAACAATAGGCTCAGTTTTTATAGTCGAATTTTGAGGCGTATATTCGTGAACTTTGTATTTCGGTAACCCAACTAAAGCTTTGCTGACTTCCGCTAAAGAAACATTTCTACCTGATGAAATATCGATCTTATTTTCTGTAAGGCTAATCTCAACGGCCTTAATATTAGGAATTTCCGAAACTTTTTCAGTAATAGTTTTAACGCATGATTGGCAGGTCATGCCTTCAATTGAATAGGTATATTTTTTTGGTATTACCTTTGTGTGCCCAATCATCTTTTCTCCTATTTAACGTAGATCATTCCGCTATCCATCATGTTCATTCCGCAGCCAAAGCGAATTTCACCTTTAGCGAGCTTACCAAGATCGACAGTAACAGTTTTATTAAGTGGCAAATCTTTTTTAATTTTTTGAGATGGAATTTGAATTGAAGTCGAACAAGTATTATTTGTTTTTCGAGTAATGTTAAGTTTCACTGGCTTGTCTGGCGACACATCAATTTTATTTGGTTCAAAGCCTTTTTCAGTCACAACTAAAACAACTGTAATTACGTCTGTCTCTTGTGCAAAAACTGACAGAT
Organism: Pseudobdellovibrionaceae bacterium; assembly: GCA_043765175.1. GTDB lineage: Bacteria > Bdellovibrionota > Bdellovibrionia > Bdellovibrionales > Bdellovibrionaceae > Pseudobdellovibrio. The sequence goes on from JAYUJM010000148.1 coordinate 1,246, forward strand.
TAAAGGTAATCAGGAACATGAATACATTAAATAATCTCATTAAAAACTCCTTTGAATAATTGGTGCGATGTAGGCAAAAAAGAACCCAACAGTAAAAACAGCTAAACTTACAAAATAGATATTGCGACTTGTTTTTCGTCCACTGATACAGGCATCACGTAATTTTGGGTCAATAGGACAAGGTGCATCTTTATTTTTCCAAAGTATAAAGCCATTAATTGAAAGCATAGCTGCTGAAAAAACGAAGACTTGAATTTTGTGTACCGATACCCAAATAAGTGCTGGAACATTTGATGCAATTCCTGCTAATACAGCTCCTAAACCCAGACTCACTAGCAATGATGGAAGAGCGCAACAGATCAATGTGCTCATTGAACCAAAAAGCGTAAAGTAGTTGATAAACGAATCTTTAATTCGGTTCATACTATTTTCCAAATACGCTTTCATAACCGGCCTCTTTTAGAATTTCGGCTATTTTTTCTTTAGACAACGTTTTTCCTTCTTTAAATTTAAGTTTAACGTATTTGTTCTCAAGACTAACTTCAACTTTAGATACTTCAGCTTGTTTTAGAAATGTTTTTTCGATTCCTTGGGCGCAAAAAGCACAAACCATACCTTTGACACCAACTTCAATTTCTTCATATGCAACTTGTGCCGTTGCTTGCGGAGAAGCATTTTGCGGCATAGGTTCTGGGCTTTTATTTTTTGCAATTGCTAATGAACTTAAAGTTAGACCAATCAGTACAATTTTTTTCATAAAATCTCCTTTTAAAATTGAAATTTAAAGATGAACCATAAAATTAAAAGCAAACCCACCTTTGAAGTCTGCACCAACTTCCCAAAGAACATTTTTCATGTAAAAGCGCATAAATTGTGTAGTTTCGACACTTTCGTTATTGTGTTTTGTAGCTTGAGCTATAAACCAAATATTCAGATCATTGTAGTCAGCCAGAAACGGAGCAAATCCAAGTCTTACTTTAGTGTGGTTGTCGTCACGTTCTTGCCAAAGTGGATTATCTTTATTATCTCTGAGCATGTAGAGGTGTTCAAGATAGGTGTAATACTTACGACTTTCCCAATCAACAATGACCTCAGCTAATTGTACATTTGAGTTATTAGAATTATATTTTTCTATACCCGAACCGGCGCTCAGATAAATATTGCCCTGCGAATCATCATTATTCCAACGCTTGGCTAAAAGATTTAACCGTGGAATATAAAACTCAGAGTTCTTTTCTCTAATGTAAGTATGAGCAATGGCATAATTATAATTAAGTGAATATGTGACTAAAATTTCATTCATTGTCGGGTTGTTAGAGGACATAATGCCCGTAGCCCCTTTATAAGAGACAGGGTGGGCTAAAGCCTTGAAGCTGAAAATGGAAAGCAATAGATAGGTTAGTAGACGCATATAAACCCTTTCTTTACCTGTTATTACGTAATGACACGAAAAATTGTGACAGGTTGGCCTAAATAAAATTAAATAAGTAAAGTTGTCACAAAATAAGCTTAGTTAGCGTATTAGGGTTAAGGAGTAAGGTGCTAAAAGATAAAGAGAACCTAACTGACGAACAGCTTATGAAGCTGTACCAAAATGGAGATGGAGAGGCCTTTAAGGTTCTCTATGCTCGTCATTCGTCTAAAATTTATGGCTTTCTTAAAAGTCGCCTTAAGCAAAATGAAGCTGTGGCAGAAGCTTACCAAGAAGTTTTTATAAAGATTCATAAATCGAAGCATCTCTATAATGATAGCCTGTCTGCGCTCGCATGGATTTTCACAATATCTAGAACTGTTATGATTGACGAAATAAGAAAAAATAAAAAAGTTATAACTATCGACAACTATGATTTAGAACAGATACCAGAGGAGTTAGAAAAAACTAGGCCACAGTTTGATCAAGTCGTTGAAAACTTAGCTACGTTGCCAAGTCAGCAAAAATCAGCACTTGAAATGCGATACATAGATGACAAGACCTTTGAACAAATTGCAGAGAGCTTGAAAGTATCGCCCATAAATGTGAGGCAAATCATTAGTAGAGGAATTAAAAGACTTCGAGAATTAGTATCAGAAGGAGGTAAGTCGTGAAAAATAAAAATAACGAATGGCTTAAAGATTACCAAGAATTTATTGACGCAGGAACAACAACTGTTCCTAAAGAAGTGACTGAAAATGTATTTTCAAGAATCAAAAATCTATTAACCCCAAGTGCTTGGTTGGTTTTCCTTAAAATTTTAACAATACATTTAATTACTGGCGTAGCTTCTTTATCAATTTGTCATCAGTTTGGTTTAAATCCCTTTAATACAAAATACTCATTAGCAGACTGGTTTATGTCAGTCGGAGGACATCATTTTTGTATGTTAGGGTGTGGAGTACTATTTGTAGGTGGTGGAATATTAGCTGCAGGTTATTTTTTAACGATCGAAGAAATTAAAGTTTTAAAGCGAACTGAATTTATGCAAAACTTGTCGCTTGGTTTAATATCATTGGGATTATTTGCTGCCTTTGGTGTGGAGATGATTTTGAGTATTGCTGGGATATGGTTACTGGGTGCATTAATAGGTGGATACGTGGCAACTGTAACTGTTTGGAAATTTAGAACGGTTGCAGTTTAAAATTAAATTGCCAAAGAGCCTGTATAATCTGACAGTGATCTGGTGAATAAATTGATTTTGGTGCTTTTGTTAGTAACTCATATTTTTGCCTTTTCAGGTAAAGCATCTGCTTTTTCAACTGAGCTCATTACAAGATTTGAAATCACTCATATCCGTCACCATGAACACAGTGACGAGCATCAGCACGACCATGATGACATCGAACTGGTAGTTGAAAATGCTTCCCCTAACTTACCGACTGAAGAGCATAGCCATCGACGTGAGATCGTTGTGAGCAGTCAGATCCCATATATACAAAGCGATAATTGGACTTCTTTTTTTAAGATAGAAATTTTACCTTCATATCCACAGTTTAACGAGGAACCTCCGCAAGGTCCATTCCTTCAGGGAATTCTCCGTCCACCTATTCCTACGTAGGTTTCTCACGATTTAAATCATTCAAATTAAAATATAAATCTAAGGAGCAGAAATGAAGTTTTTGGCTTTTGCCTTTTCATTGCTATTGAGTCCAAGTTTGTGGGCTCATGGTATTTCAGCCGCGGATAAGCAAGCGATGCTGAACGGAGGATATCTTAAATATATTTGGCTTGGCGCAACTCATATGCTTACGGGTTATGATCATTTGCTATTTATTTTTGGTGTCATTTTCTTTTTAACGAATTTTAAAGATATCGTTAAATTCATCAGTGTCTTTACATTGGGGCATTGTATAACTTTGGTCTTTGCGACTTTTTTCAAAATCACTGCAAACTACTATCTTATTGATGCGGTCATCGCCATCAGTGTGATGTACAAAGGTTTTGAAAATATCGACGGATTCAAAAAATGCTTTGATTGGAAACCCCCATCGCTTTTAAAGATGGTTTTTGCTTTTGGTTTAATCCACGGATTTGGATTATCAACTAGACTGCAGCAACTACCTTTAGGTGATGACCAAGGGGCTATGCTTATGCGCATACTTTCATTCAACTTAGGTGTTGAGGTAGGTCAAATTGTTGCACTTTCAGTCATGCTCATTTTTCTGAGCGGATGGAGAAAGGCAGTTTCGTTTGCGAAATTTGCTTATGCAGCTAATGTGGCTTTGATTGCTGGAGGAATTTTTCTATTCTTCATGCAGTTTCATGGTTATTGGCACACATCAAATCCCGATGCTTTTCCGTTAAATAAAGACGATCACTCCCATGTTCATCAAGACATGGAACAAGAACAATCTAACAGTCACTAACAAGGAGTTTTATATGAACACAATAATTTTAATTACCGCTTTGACGCTTTTTTCTAGCTTAAGCTTTGCGCACGGGGATCATCCACCAAGAGTCGCACCCTGTATCTCTAAAGAATGCACGAAAGAACAAATTGAAACGGCTATTCCAATGGCCGTCGATTTACTTGTTAAGACTGGAAAAATTGAATCGAACTGGAATTCTGCTAAAGTAGAGAAAGTCGAAAAGAAAGACTTTAAAAAAAGTCCTGAATGGGTCGCAACTTTATTTGACGAAAAACAGCCAGAAGGTAAAAAAAGGCGTTATATCTTTATTACGATTAAAGGTTATTTGAACGGTTCAAACTTAACAGGAGAGTAGAAATGAAAAACTTAATAATGACACTACTTTTTCCTATAATGTCTTTGGCATCCGAGGGACATTCACATGGTGACGGCGGTGAGAACAAACATTTATATCCTGTACTGATTATATTCGCGGTACTAATTATCGGTGGAGTTGTTTTTCACTTTGTAACGAAGAAGAAAAGATGAAGTCAGGTTATGTATTTACCTTAAAAAACTACAGGGCGGCCTTAATGGCTGCTCTGTTCTTTGGATGTATCGCTCCAGGCTCAAAACTTTTATCCAAAAGTCTGCCACCTCAAAGCATAATCCATAAAACTTACTTTTAAAGTCTTTGTGCAAATTTGCCTACATTGAGTCACCGTTATCGTGGGGCGATTACTTGGATAGCTTATAAAGGCTGGTGGTGTTGTGTTAAGTATGAAAGAGGGTTTAGATAGTCATCACATTGAACCGAATTTTGACCGAGTACTTTTCCGATAGCTAAAAGTCTAAAGAAATTAGAAGAATGAGGATCGCTTTTATTTTTTTTCAATAAAATCTGGTTGCCAATTATTTCCTTCATATTTTAACAGTCCAAAGGCAAAAATTCTTTTTTGAACTCATTTTTTGATTTAAAGACATTCTATTTAAAACTTCAGCTGCTAATAAATCTGCAAAATCTTCTGAAAGGTAAATTTCTCCGCCTTTCTTGGCTGTAATACATTTCGATTCATTTCTAAAAAGTTCGCTTCTATACCTAAATTCATATCAGATAAATAGGGAGGAATAGCGTTATTGCAAAAATCATTTAAATCTGCGAATGTATCGTTTTCAAAATCACTTATCGCAACTACTGAAAAAATCTGTGCCATTTGTGTTTTGTTGTTTAAGTCTTCCTTATTGACAAAGCTAGCTTGAGTTTGCAAAGAGGAAGTTGAGACCTCTAAAAATGAAATCCAGTCACCCAAGAATTCATTTTGCGATCTCGGAAATTGATAATTTAAATTCAGCTTGTCTAGTGAGTTACTTTTGTTCTTTGCATTAATTAACAAGACAACTTCATTTTCAGCTTTATTTAATAAATTTTTAAAAGTGCTTATTTTAGAAATTGATGGAGCTAAAGTATTGGCTTCAGTAAGCTTAGCTTTACACTGCATTTTGCTGTTTTATATATAATAGGACTTTTGATTGCATTATCTCCTAGTAACAAACAGGGGAAGCAATATATGTTAATTGAAACTATTAAATTCTATATTTTTAGAATTTCTATATTAATTATTGGAATTATTCACTTTAGTTGCACTTCGGGGCCAGTAACGACTGAAACAGATACTTCTAAAAATCCGCCCATAAAAACTCCGAGAGAATTTCAAAGCCCCTATCAAGCTATTGATAGATTAGCAGAAGCTCATAAAAAAACTTCCTCGAAAGATTATCTTTCTCAAAAGCATGGGAAAGCCGCATTGAAAACTTTAATGCAACGACAATTAAATATAGAAAGTGAACTTAAACTTACAGGCAAACTTCGATTGCAGCCAGGTCTGTCTTACGAATTTGATCTAGAAACTTTTTGTGTTCATGCTGGTGTTGAACGGCCTGTAAACGGCGACGGTTTGTTCTTGGGTGAAATTCAAGGTAAACCTCGATCTTGGTTACCTGAATTGTTGCGAAATTATGAGCGAGTTGGTATTTCTCAAGAAGAAGCGCAAATACTAGTGTGGTCACTGCTCGGTGAAACTAGATTCGATCAACTTACTATTCGAAACCAAAAATCATTGTTAAAAATTTTCCCTGATGCAGCTGTAAGATTCGGAAATTCTTTAGCAGAAGATTATGCAAAAAATTTGTTGATGTCACAGTTGCCGACGGAATTACTGGAAGTTAAAACTCAATTCGATAAATATCATTCGATTTTACAAGATTCGCAGAAAAAATTTTCAGAAATCGAAAGAACATTGTCACCAATTTCAAGCAGATCGAATCCGATTGAAGTAGGTTGGTTAATGCATGAAGATGGTTACTTCATACATTTAAAAGCAGACGGATATCAGCGAACTAGAGTTCAAATTTACGTACCATATTCAGTACGTTTAGGAACATATTTTAATCCAACTAACCAGATTGCATTGCCAGGACAAGGTCAAAGGTTAGCTCTTTCTTCAAACGTTATTAACCCATATAAAAACATGGCCAATCAATTCATTAAAAATCAAGTTGGGTGTTCTGCGAAAGAAGTTCTGTTTATTTTAAAAAATCCATTAGACGCCTATTCAATACATCAAGCAGCAAACAAGGCTAATCAGTTAACCTGGTCAAACTTCAGCTCATCAAACAACTTTGAAGATGATAAATCGGATGCCTTTAGACATTTTATATGGTCTGGTTTAGTTACGCATGAAATTGGAGAAACCAAAGCAATAGAGTTTTTAGATGCGCACGAAGATTGTCCAGAAAATAAACCTTTAGCTAGAGTAATGGACTTGCACAACAACAATCAAGGGACCAGGTTTGCTGATAATTACAAGGGAAGCAGCTTTGAACGAGATTTAAAGCAAGCAGGCTTAAATAAAATTGAGAGCAGAGATTTAAAATGGATAAAATAAAAACAAAAAAATCTATTTTAAAAATATTTTTATGGATCGTGTTCGGAAGTCTAGTTGTGTATATTTTATTATTGATCGGAATTTTTATCCTAGCGCCAAAAATAGAATCATACACAAACCGCCAGTATTTCGATTCGCAAAAATGGAAAGAAAATTTGACTAGTAGTAGTAATCTAAAGCAGCATATGGTTGATGACTTGACGGCTCATCATACTTTGGTTGGAATGCCTCAGAAACAAATTGATCAATTACTTGGAAAGCCGCCTCAAACAAATTACTTCAAAGAATTCGATTATGTATATCGGCTGGGGCCAGAGCGTGGACTAATCGGGATAGATTCTGAATGGCTGGGTATCAGGTTTGAAGATTCTATCGTTGTCGAAGTTAAACTTTTGACAGATTGATTTTTGAGTCATATTTTCATTAATAGTGGTTTAGATCTGCTGTATGAAGCAAGTGGCCCCATTATCCTTTCATCTTCATTAATTTTATAACCCATTTTTCTATAAGTATTTATACGACCACGATACATTTTTAAAAACATAGGACTGTATGAATCAACAAAATCAATAATTTGAGCAACAGTCTTATTCGCAGATTCTCGGTAAGTACGCCCAGCGTACTGAATAAGACGTCCTTCAAATGAAAGTGGTGTTGCAAAAATAAGTGTATCCAGCGCCGGCAAGTCAAATCCCTCGCCAATAAGTGATGACGTTGTCATAATCATTATTTTTTTACGCATCAATACAAAATCATTTATTTTTTCAAAAGCAGCTTTTCGCTGTTTGTTTGTTTGTAAGAGTTCCTTCTAAAATAACGAGCTCGACATCGGGGTTCATGGTTTTTATTTGTTGCTGAAGTAGTTCTATATGATCTTTTCGATCAGATACCAACAGAGGAAATCTATTTTGCATTAATGCTTCAGTAACTTTAGTCGCAATTAATTTATTTCTGATTTCATTTTGTACCAAATGATGAATTAAAACATGGTACGGCGGTTGTCGGCCTAATTCTTCTGGAAATACTAACATTGTTTCATGAATAGATACTTCTTTTGGCAAGGCGGACACTTCAGAAGTTAAAATTTCATGTCTGATGGGGCCGCATTGTAAAAACATAATTTTCTCAAGACCGTCTTTTCTATACGGCGTTGCAGAAAGGCCAAGAATGTATCTGGCAGGGATTTGTTTTAAAATGGCCTCAAATGTTTGTGCTGGAATATGATGTGATTCATCAATTATAATTTGCAAATACTTTTCTATGATTTCAGTTAAGTCTTCAAGGTTTGAAATTGTTTGAAGCATTCCGACATCAACTTTTCCAGTCAAGTTCTTTTTAGATCCACTGAAAGTACCTATTTCTTTAACTGGAATTTTTAAAAAACTTGAAATTCGTTCTTTCCATTGCTCAAGCAAAGGCTGCCTGTGCACTAAAACTAAGGTTGATACTTTGCGATCGGCTATAAGTTTACGGGTAGAAAATCTTGGGTTGGGAAAAATCGATCATAGGATTCAAGGCTTAATCTGATATTATGTTCAGAACACTTTGCAATAATTAAAGTGCCAATTGATCTTGCTAGCCTGGTGGGAATTTTTTCAGCAAAAAATATCCATGCGTGGCCACCTTTGCCAGAGCGCGATCTTTCCATAGCGGCTTCAATACCAAATGATTTCGCGGTATCACAATAAGCTAAAAGATCAGCTTGCCATGATGATTCATCAAAATCACAAGCTAAAAAAGTACAGGTGTCATCTTCACGAATGGCATAGGTACCGATTGTCGAAGTTCCACGTAAATGTGAGGCCACTGCGGCAGAGTTCAATGGAGAAAATTTTTGATGGCTAAAGTCGGCACATTTAATTTTTGGTTTGTCACAAATAGGTTTAACCCATTCGTTTTCACAAACTGGTGAATAGCCTTGTTTTCCAGTTTTATTATTTTCCCAGCGTTTTGGATAAGTATTTTCTCTGCTGCGAAATAGTGTTAAAAATAGGTCTGCTTTTTCTTCGTTTGAATCAGGAGCATTCATTAGGGTCGGGCGACCTAATAATGTAATTTGTTTTTGTGAATCGTTTTGATTTCGGAGATTTTTTAAGTCATTCAATAAAGTTGCAAATGATTTAGATGATTTAAAGTTTCACATGCGAAACTTACCATATATCAAACTGATACTTTTAATGATTCGGAAAATGATAGTTTTTAAATTCCTTATACAAGCGATCAGGCACAACGACATCTTTCATCCTTGGGTCACTTAATGCTGAATAGCCAATATCAAAATCAAGCGTAACAACAAAAAATAACTTTGAAGATTTTAATGCATTTAATATCATTGAATCACTAAACGCAGTTCCAGATTTTTTGCAAATATCAATCGCCGCCGGCCAACTAAGTTGATTGTTAAATAAATCTACTTGCGCAGGATCATTGGGGCTGATGTATTCAATATCAGGATCAATTAAATCTTGATCAGCTTGAGCAATTTGATTTTTAAGATGCGCTTCACAAATTTCAAGCCATCCCTTTTGACCTGAATGCAGTCCTGCAGAGAATTCTTTTTTAATTTTCTTTAACTGCGACTCATTAAAAACTTCAAATCTGTCAGCATCAGACAGCGGCTAATTTTAAGACTGCCTTTGAGTGTTTGAATTTTCGCTCTAACTCGACTGGCAATTCTAATTTTTGAATATTCATCGATTGAATCAAAAAGACCTTCAGTTAAAATAAGTCTGCGTTGAAATTCAAGATACTCAGATCTAGTATTTACAGTTGCATATAACCGATAATTTTCTTCGCCAAGAGTATCTAAAATTTTAGAAACTTCTTCTGAATCAGTACTTGGTTCATAACTGGAAGAAATTAAAACATTTGTATCAAGTATAGTTCCACGGTGCGCATCTTGATTTTTGATCGAGTCCAGATATTTTTTAAGATTAGAAAATGGTATGACTTGTCCCAACTAAACCTCTGGTTGTAGCGCTATTTTACGTTCAGTATTTTCTTTTTGCTGTTCTTTTTCGATTTCATCAAAAACTTTATTAAGCTTATCAATTTGCTCATCTGTCAGTTTTCTTTTACGACGAGCCTTAAGATCACTTGCTAGAGTACGAAAGCTTTTGCGTTCTTTTTGTTTCATTTTAAGTACCTCCATTAAGCATCAATATATCACAACTTTATAGGTTGTAACGGCTTGAAAGTACAGCGGTTTTCGGCATATTAAATTTATCATACTCAATATATCGAGTATGAATGTAGATAGTTATTCGTGGATCATTCTTATGTCGAAGTTTTAATAGAAGGAAAATGGATTAAAACAGATAGCTTTATTATTGATACAAATCTTTTCAAAGCATCTCAAGCATTACTCAGAAAAGAAAATAAAGTCATTGGATACGGTACAGTTCAAGGAGCCACGATTGAGTGGGACGGAAAATCTGACTCTTTCAGTCAATTTTTAATAGGTGAATCAAATCCTAATCTATCAAAAAACATATTCGGAGAATACCAAGACATCAGTTATTTTTATAAAAAACAAAGTCTAAACCTTAACAGTAGTTTAATGACACGTTTGTTCTTTCCTTTCGTAAAATCATCGATTAATTCCAAAATTGAAAAAATAAGATCGAACTAGATTCTATAATCTTAAGGGAGATCCCAATGTCGAAAAAAGTGTTGTTGTTTGACGTTGAAACTTTTGATGTTATCTTAATTGGTGCCGGTGTTCGTTATGTCGAAGAGCATTTTTTATTGTTTGAGATGCTTATCAATGTAATTCACTAACATGCACCTAAAACACGTATTGCTTTTAATACAGACCCGACAGATACGGCTGCCGCAGTACAAAGATGGGCATAAAAAGCTTTCGAAGAATTAATTTTCGCATGTGCAACTAGAATAATAATAAAATTTAAAGCGGCGTAACTGGAAAAGTTATAAGCACAATTTAGTTTTTACTAAGAAATCAGTCGTTTTCAATTTTTTTAATTCGTGGGCCAGGTTTGGCTAAAATTTCGATATAAATATTTTCTGCCTCAGATTCAAAAAGTTTATCTATTTCTTTTCCGATCTGAGAAACATGAATAATTAAAGGTGCTGTTTCATTACGACCGCATTTGCAATCAAAATCCCAAAAGCCAGCGCCTTCAGGTAATTTTTTTCGTCGTTCTCGCGAGATATATTTATTGATTTCAGCTTTAACAAGCTCAACTTGGCGAGCAGGTTTATGGTTTGTAGAACTTAGACTAAAAATTTTCTTCATGCACAATGTTAACACTTCGTTTAGAATCGATCAATAGTCTTATCTTTAATATTATGTGAGAATAGTATAAACAAAAAAAGTATAAATGTGTTAAAAACACACAAATGCATTTGGTCAATAAAACGATTATAATGAGTTAATAAAATTTTATAAATTAATCTATATTAAGGCAATAATGATGAATATTGAACTTAAAAAGAAAATAGTTAAGGTTTGTAACGAGAAAATAAAAACGAAAGGAACTAACGTAGGCCTATCGTTTTATGCATTCTTTGCAAATAAAAATAGTGATCCTGAGCTATTAATGGAAATAGCAACATGGTGGATAGAAACTCACAAGCTTAATCATTTTGAAAAAGCAGTGAAGATTAAAAAAATGATTAGTAAGTTATGACTTTGAGATAAATCCCATTTAGTTTTCGTAGTTATGTTAATTTTCATATTTAAATTAGGCTTGCACTTGATTTGTGAAAGATGCAAATTATAATAATTAACATAAGGTACAAAAAAGAGCAGATGATGAAGCCAACACTATTTATTCAGTTTTTAATTTCGGTCATTTCAATTTTTGGAAGTTTATTTTTTTCTGAAATACTAAAGTTTCCACCATGCAGTCTTTGTTGGTACCAAAGAATTTTTATTTATCCAATAGCACTTATTGTTTTGGCCGGGGTTTATTTTAAATCAAAAGATACAAACAAATTTATTTTACCTTTGGCCTGGTTAGGGCTTATTTTTTCAATTTATCATAACCTCATTTATTATAAAATAATTGAAGTTATAGTTCCTTGTTCTGAAGTGTCTCCATGTACGGCACAGCAGTTAAACTATTTAGGCTTTATAACAATACCCTTACTTTCGCTACTAGCATTTCTATCTTTAGTAATTATTAATGCCTATGCGATTTTTTTTGAAAGAAGTGAATTAAATGAAAAATAAAACGTTTATTTTTTTAATTGCAGTTATCGTTGCTTTAGCTGGCCTATTCTTTGCCTTTAAAAATAAATTTCAATCGGATCAAGCAGTTGCTTCGGCTGTTAATCCAACGACATCTGCTGAAAATTCGTTTAGAATGGTGCCCTTTGAAAATGCTGAGCTTATCAAATCACATTCTCCTGTATTAGGTTTAGATTCTGCGAAAGTGACACTTGTTGAATTTTTAGATCCTGAATGTGAAGCTTGTGCGGCAATGTCTCCGTACGTAAAGCAAATATTGAAAGAGTATCAAAAAGATATTCGTTTAGTTGTACGCTATATGACTTATCATAAAAATTCAAAATATGTGGCCAATATTCTTGAAGGAGCTCGCGATGAAAAGAAGTATTGGGAAACTTTAGATTTGTTATTTAAAACTCAAAGCACCTGGGCCGATCATCATAATCCTAAGCCAGAGCTTATACCCGAGGTTTTAAAACCCTTAGGATTAAATCTTAAAAAAATAATTGCAGATGCAGAATCAGGAAAATTTGATCAGCAAATAATTGAAGATTTCGAAGACGGCAAAAGACTTGGAGTTCAAGGTACACCTACTTTTTTTGTTAATGGAAAAAAAATAGAAGAGCTTGGATATGAATCACTTAAATCAGCTATTGATCAACAACTTAAAATGAATCAGTAACAGAACTTCAAGGATCAATTTCAAACTTACTTCTTTCCATTTTGCAGCGTGATCGAAGGCGATCTTCGTCGCCCCAGCAATCTGGAAAGGGTAGTGTGCGATACAAAACCCAGTGATAAATATTTCGTGGCAAAAAGCGCCGTACAAGATCAAAAATAATTGCATCTAACGTGCCTGAAACACGTAAAGGTGGACATTTAGAATGAATTAGTTTGTCAATTCTTCTTGCGACATCATTTACACTTGAGGGACTTAACTTCATCAGTTTAGAAATAAATGCAGTCATAAAACGATAGTGTCCAAAGTAGGCTTCTGAAGGGTCTCGCATGGCTTTTCCACTCAGCGTTGTGTAGCGAACTCGCATAAATGAGTCCGATCGGATAAAGCCAGGTTCAACAAGTGATACATGAATATTCCAAGGTTTAAGTTCATAGTAAAGCGATTCAGAAGCCCCTTCTAAAGCAAATTTAGAGGCGCTGTAGACTGCCATAGTCGGCATTGCCATCATGCCACCAACAGAAGAAACATTAATAATGCGTCCAGCACGTTTAGCTCTCATTGAAGGTAAAACTAATCGTACAAGTTCCATAGGACCCCAAAAATT
>JAYUJM010000149.1:0-4347 GCA_043765175.1 Pseudobdellovibrionaceae bacterium
AGTGTGATTTACGAGAGAGAATCTATGTTTTTGGAATGGATCAATCCTCATGAATTTGAAAATAAAATTACATTTTAAAAAATAAATTTATAAATTTTACGAAAATTTGAAAAATAAACCTGAATTAAAATGTTTTTCAGGAGCCTGCTAATCAAAAAGCTTTTCAAAATAAGATCCTGCAGCGATGTGGATTCCTTAATTCCAAACATATTAATACCAATTTTATGTTTTGGCATATAAACACCCCCCAATAAAATACGGAGAACCTTTCGATCGGCACTGTGTACAGTTCTGATATACCTATTTTGCCTTTAAAACGAATAAAACTAATTTAAAGCCTTGGACTTTAAATTGTAATGTTCAAAATCAAAGAATCGTTTCGTTTGAATAAAGGGAAATTAATCCCACAAACTTTGGAACGGTTTCAATTATTAACAAACGATGGTTAGAGACCATCAGAAAAATACAGGGGAATATATGAAAAAATTATTAGCTGGATTATTATTAGTGCTTAGTTCGACCTCAGCACTTGCTGATACTGGTACAAATGTATTTGTAGCAAATACAATCAACACGACTATTGGCACAGAATTTATGTCCGTGAACAATACCACTTCTTGGTCTTGTTCAGTTAACTGCACTTACGATATCGATTTACCATATGTATCTGGAAGTGCTACGGCGCAAAACGCTGAAATCGCTTTCAACAACGCTAAGAAAAAATGTTTAAAGGCTGCAGAAGTCGCTTATCCAGATGTTCATAGCAGATCAATAGCTATTTTCATTTTTGGAGAAGTTGAAAATGGAAAACCAACACCAGCAAGAATAATAACGGATTGTGTTAAAAACTAAATACTAGTTTAACGAACACGTTACAAATTAAATAACAAAGACTTAAAGTGTGGATTCAAAATAGTCGCACTTTTTTTTACGCTATAAGTTCTAAGTTCGTATTCTGAGTATTTGAATTTTGATCCCCTTCTTGAGCAATATGAAAAAAACTTTATTAACTTTAGCAGCAACTTCAGTATTTCACAAAGCCAAGCTGAAATGATACAAAAAGCCTATGAGCGTATGGACAAACAATCTAAAATTTTAGCAAATATTATCTAAAAGAAATACACAGAAGCAAAAAGAGTTAAAGAATAGGGCTACGGATTAGTTGCAAGCGCTGCTTAAACAGCTTGTGTTAGTAATGTTTTTGTAAAATTACAAAAAACTGCAAATTCAATGAAGGTAGATTAAATTTTTGTATCCTTACTAAAACTGTTTAAGGCACGATTAAATTTCGAGCCTTTCTTTTAATTTATATAATTTTGAATTACGATAAAATATTTTTCGAAGTTAGTCTAAATTTTCCTGGCAATCAATACTAACAACATTTTCAGAACATTCATCCTGGCCAACGATTGAATAATAAACTGTTCCTGAAGTAGTTACTTCCCGAACTAAATTACGTGAATATCCGTTCCAAGAAGAAAACTCAGGCATTAAATTAGATTTAACTTAAATAATTTTGATTTCAATATAGACACTATTTTTGATACTATTTTGTATAGTTTCTTATAAACTCAATTAAGCTTAACTCAGCAAAATAAAGGTCTCTTCTCATTTTCATAGCAGAAATTCTTGCTGGGCATTCAATTTTTTTAGTCCATTTTAAACCATCAAGATCAGCCTGAATAAAAATAGTTTTTTCATCTATAGGCATGAGTGCTAAAAAATTTTCTTCTTCGTTAAAAAAATCTGAATCGTGAATATCGGTTGTTTGTTTCCAATGCCAATTTTTTTGCAAACTTAGTTTGTCTGAAAGTGATTTATGAATTTGGCCATCTGTAACAAAATCGTAAAATGCAAAAGATCTTTGATTTATAATATTGAAAAATAAATCATTCGCTTTTTCAAAATTTTTAAGAACTGTAATGTTTTTCAAAGCTTGGTCAATTTTTTCTTTATAAACAAGCGCTGTAAAATCAACTGACTTTGGGTAACTAATTTTTACTTCAACGTAAGGCAAATGAACTCTATAACCAATATCGAATGGAAAGTCTTTTTTTAAGTCGACTGTTGAAGCTTCAACTATTGCAGCCACTTCAGATTCTGGAATACCTAAAGTTTCCCAGGCATATGATATTGCTTTGTCCATGTGCTCAGTATTTTCTTGAAACCAAGTTTTCAAGTGATTTTGCCAAATAGCTTCGATTTCTATTGGAGGTCCCGGTAAAGCAATAATTGTTTTGCTTTTTTTTGTAATTTGAAAACCATTAGCTGTTCCTAATGCATTTGTTAAAATAACAGATCCTTTTGGAAAAAAACACTGTTGTTTTTGTGATTCCTTTGGTTGAATTTGTCGCTTTGATAAAATTTCAAGAATTCGATGCCAAGAGTCTTGGTTGAATATAAGTTCCTCTTTAAAGTACTCAGCTATTAGATCTCTTGTGAAGTCGTCAGTGGTTGGACCTAATCCGCCAGTCACAAGAAGCACATCTGTTTGTTGTAGACAAAAATCGATGGCTTTTAAGATCAACTGTCTATCGTCCGGAACTGTTAGATGAATTTTTGAATCTAGCCCAAGCTTTTTAAGCTCAGCTGCAAGCCAAGCGCTATTTTTGTTAACAATTTGACCAGTTGTAAGTTCTGTACCAGTGCTTAGGATTGAAATTTGTAATGGGGGCGCTAAGACATTATTCATATGTTGATCTTTCTATTGAAATAGTCTGCCAGATATTCTAAAACTTCAATATCTTATAACTAAAGGATAATTTATGGAATGGCAAAATTTTGATTTACTGAATCCCACTGAAACGCATCAAATGCTACGTGATTCAGTCAAAGAATTCGTTAAAAAAGAAGTTGAACCACAAGCGCATGAGTACGATAAAAAAGAAAATTTTAATTTAAAGCTTTTTCAAAAATCTGGTGAACTTGGTCTTTTGGGCCTAACTGTTCCTGAAAATTATGGCGGTGCTGGGCTTGATGCAGCCGCTGTTTGTATTGTTCATGAAGAACTGTCATCAAGTGATCCTGGATTTTGTTTGGCTTACTTAGCCCATAGCTTACTTTGTGTAAATAATTTAGCTGTTAATGGCTCAGAGAATCAAAAGCAAAAATATTTACCAAAACTTTCTTCTGGTGAGTTCATAGGCTCAATGGCCATGTCAGAACCAGATTATGGCACAGATGTTTTAGGTATGAAAACAACCGCAGTAAAAAAAGACGATAAATATATAATCAATGGTCAAAAAATGTGGATCACAAATGGCACTGTCGATGAAAACAAAACAGCCTGTGATCTTGTTTGGGTCTACGCAAAAACTGGCGAAAAAAATGGTCGTCCACAAATTTCTACTTTTATCGTTGAAAAAAATGATCCAGGTTTTTCAGTCGGTCAAAAAATTACTGATAAATTAGGTATGCGTGCTTCTAATACAGCCGAATTAGTTTTTACAAATTGCGAAATTCCAATAGATCGTTTAGTCGGAGTAGAAGGTGATTCAATTCACCATATGATGAGAAATTTAGAAATCGAACGTGTAGGCCTGGCAGCCATGAGTTTAGGAATAGCCAGAAGATCAATTGAAATTATGAATAAATATGCAAGTGAACGTCACTCATTTGGAAAGCCTTTAAATAATTACGGTCAAATTCAAAAATATATTGCTGATTCCTATGCTGAATATAAAGCGGCAAGCTGCTATGTTTACGATACAGCACGAAAGTTAGATTTATATAAAGAGGGCAGTCGATTAGATTCTGATGGAGTCAAGCTAGTGGCAACAACTATGGCAAAGAATGTTGCCGACAGAGCTATTCAAGTTTTAGGCGGTTATGGATACGTTGCAGAATATGTTGTTGAAAGATTGTGGCGTGATTCAAAGTTATTAGAAATTGGTGGTGGAACTATTGAGGCCCATCAAAAAAATATAACCCGAGATTTAGCAAAAGCTGGATTTTAATGTTTCCATTAAAAAATCCGATTGAATATCAAAGCGGACACTTTGCAGATGTCAGCTTAATTGAAGAAAAAATTTGGCCTTTGCTAACAAGCGATCGACAAAAAAAAATTGAAAATGTAGCTTCAAAAAGATGTTTTGATATTTCTGTTGTTTTAGAGGGTATTTATGATCGTGGAAATATCAGCGCAGTTATGCGAACAGCTGAAGGTTTGGGTTTTTCTAGATTTCATATTATAGAAACATTTGAAAAATTTAAAAATGCAAATCGTGTAGCCCAAGGGGCAGATAAGTGGGTCGAAGTTCAAAAATGGAAATCTACAAAAGAAGCAATTAAATATTTCAAAGACAATAAAATTCGAATTTGTGTGACTTCTTTAAATGCAGCAAAGCC
>JAYUJM010000150.1:0-14271 GCA_043765175.1 Pseudobdellovibrionaceae bacterium
CTATATTTTGGTTTAATGTACTCAGATAATCCTGGAGAAGGCTACGGCTACGGCCTAGTGATCGCTTGCGCTTTCACCGCTTGCACATTAATCCATTTCGCATGGAAAAATAAGGACCGAGAAGATTTTTAATCTTCGAGCAACTAACCACAGAAGATTTTTAAATTATTCTTCATTCAAATGCAAAAGCACTCGTTCTGCGATGATTCGAGTAAAACCCTTAATCTCTAATATTTCCTTTAATTCTGCACTTTTTATATTATCGATCGTTTCAAACTTTTTCAATAATGCTACTTTACGATTTTCACCAAGACCTGAAATTTCATCCAGTACACTAGACAGACTGGCCTCTTCTCGTCGTTTTCTATGAAATGTTATAGCGAATCGATGGGCTTCATCTCGAAGTCCGACTAGAATTTGAAAAGCTTCAGTATTTTTTTTAAAAATAACGGGATTCGCTCTTCCAGGTAAATAAAAACGTTCTTCAGTTTCTTTTAACTCACTTTTTTGAAAATTTTGTTCAACTCTTGCTTTAGCTAAACCTACGACAGGAATATGA
This sequence comes from Pseudobdellovibrionaceae bacterium, assembly GCA_043765175.1. Lineage (GTDB taxonomy): Bacteria > Bdellovibrionota > Bdellovibrionia > Bdellovibrionales > Bdellovibrionaceae > Pseudobdellovibrio. The sequence continues at coordinate 560 of JAYUJM010000150.1, forward strand.
GTTTTTCCAATTTCTTGTAAAATTTTAACTGCTTGAGAAAGTTGTCCCTTTCCACCGTCGACCACAATCAAATCAGGCTCTGTATATTCAGAATGCTGAAAACGTCTTTGTAGCACTTCATACATCGATTTAAAATCATCAATTCCATCAACGCTTTTAATGATATATCTTCGATAATGTTCCTTCGCAGGATGACCCTCTTCGAATACAACTTGACTAGCTACCGTTTCAGAACCTTGAAAATGAGAAACATCAAAACACTCAATTCGGGCTGGATGCACTTTTAAATTTAATTTGTTTTTAATTTCATCAAGACCATTTTTCTTTTCATTATCTTTAGAAACTTGCTTTTTAAAATGAGCCTCAGCATTTTGACTGGCCATTTCAAGAAGCGCATGATTTTTTTGATCTGCTGCGAAGCGAATAATCACGTCGCGATTGGATCTTTGCTTAAGAACCGCTTGTAATAATTTATTGAGATCCATTCCCAAATCAACAATGGTCAGCACTTCGTCAGGAATAATGTTATCTTCGTAATACTGGTTCAAAAAATTCACAAGCCACTCGCGCGGATCTTCAGATGGATCTTTAGGATTTATATTTGAAATAAAATGAGACCTTTGTCCAATGACCCTTCCAGAGCGAACATGGATCATTTCAATCATTACTCCATTTTCGTCACCAAAAAAACTCACAACATCTTGATCAGCATCACTGGCTTCGTTGATCACAATCTGACGTTCTAAAATATTTTTAATTGAAAAAAGAGAATCTCGCATTCTTGCTGCCACTTCAAATTTTTCTTCTTTTGCTGAAAGTAACATTTTAGATTCAAGATCTTTCATTAATTTTTTACTTTTTCCCTTTAAAAAATCTCGTGCTCCTTCAACATCACTTCGATACTCTTTTTGCTGAATCAGATCAGCACAGGGCGCAGTACAACGACCAATTTGATACGTCATGCAGGGTCTAGTTCTGGTTTTTAAAATGTGGTCAGTACAATCCCGAATTTTAAAAATACGATTTAAAAATCTTATTGTTCCAAACACTGCACCACCAGATGTGTAGGGTCCAAAATAATCAGAGCCATCTTTTTGAACCTTTCGAGACAAATACAATCTGGGAAATTCATCAGACCAAGAAAGCTTTATATATGGATATGCTTTATCATCTTTAAGTCGAATGTTGTACTTTGGCCGATGTTTTTTAATCAGCGAAGCTTCTAGCAAAAAAGCTTCGACTTCAGTTTTTGTTAAAATATATTCAATCGTATGAATATGAAACACTAAGGCTTTGGTCTTTGCTGAATGTTCTTTAGAATCCACTAAATAACTTTTGACTCGCGCACGCAAATTTTTCGCTTTACCAATGTAGATAATTTTTTCCAGATGATTTCTCATTAAATAAACGCCACTTTGTGTGGGGAAATCAGAAACTTCATTTTTGAGTTGATTCATTTTATCTAACTGATTGATTCCAGACATTAAAAAGTCCTAATCATTGGACTGACCATTTTGGATTTTTTTGGACTGCTGGGAAGTTTCACCATCGCGAATTTGTAACTCTAAGATTTGTAAGCGCTTTATTTCATCTCGAATCTTTGCAGCTTCTTCAAATTCTAATTGATTAGATAATACTTTCATTTTTTCTTTTAACTTGTTGATTTCATTTTGAATTTTATTTGGTTTTTCAGAAAACTTCCTCATTCGATCAGCTGTAATATCTTTTTCACCTTTAATTTTATAAGCTCCTACTGAGCCATCAAATAAATCACCAAGTCCTGCTTTAATATTTTTTATTATAGTTTGCGGAGTAATACCATTTTTTTGATTATGTAACGTTTGAATATGTCTTCGCCGTTCTGTTTCATCAATGGCTTTTCGCATAGAATCAGTCATCCGATCAGCAAATAAAATGACTCGACCATTTGCATTTCTTGCAGCTCGACCAATGGTTTGAATTAAGGATCTTTCTGATCTTAAAAATCCCTCTTTATCTGCATCCGTAATTCCCACCAAAGATACTTCAGGAATATCAAGGCCTTCTCGTAATAAATTAATCCCCACTATCACATCAAAAACACCAAGGCGTAAGTCTCGAAGAATATTCATTCGCTCTAAAGTGTCAATTTCACTATGAAGATATTTTACTTTAATACCAATCGATTCATAATATTCAGACAAGTCCTCAGCGGAACGTTTCGTTAAAGTGGTTATTAAAACACGTTCTTTTTTTTCCATTCGAATTCGAATTTCTTTAAGCAACTCGTCGACTTGATTTTTCACTGGTCGAATTTCAATGATGGGATCAACTAATCCAGTAGGTCGAATAATTTGTTCAATCACCAAACCCTCAGATTTCTGAAATTCATATTCTTTTGGTGTTGCAGATACATAAAGAACTTTGTCCATAAGCTTTTCAAACTCTTGAAAATTAAGTGGTCGATTATCTAATGCCGAAGGCAATCTAAATCCAAACTCGACCAAAGTTGTTTTACGCGACCGATCGCCGCGATACATTCCACCAATTTGAGGAACAGTCACATGGGATTCATCAATGATAGTGATGTAATCTTTAGGAAAATACTCGATCAAAGTAGGCGGAGCTTCGCCCGAACCACGCCCCGTCATATGTCTAGAATAATTTTCTATACCCTGACAAAATCCGATTTGCTCCATCATCTCTATGTCGTGATAAGTTCTTTGTTCAAGCCTTTGAGCTTCTAAAAATTTAGCTTGGGTTTGCAAATCTTTAAGTCTTATCTGCAATTCTGCTTGAATACTTTTAATAGCATTTTTTAATGAATCCTCACCTGTTGTATAATGTGATCCAGGATAAATTCCGATTTGATCGAGGTCTTCTAAAATTTCTCCAGTGAGTGGATCAAACCAACAAATTTTTTCAACAAAATCTCCAAAAAATTCAAACCGCAAAGCACGAATTTCTTCATACGGAGGAAAAACTTCCACTACATCACCACGAACTCTTATGTTACTTCTGGAAAAATCAATATTATTTCGATTGTACTGAATACGAATAAGATCTTTTAAAAAATCGTCTCGTTTTATTTTTTGCTCGACTCTAATTTGGATCATCATGCCTTCATAGGCTTCAGGACTTCCAAGGCCGTAAATACACGAAACAGAAGACACAATAATAACATCACGACGATCAAACAATGATCTCGTAGCTGAGTGGCGCATTCGATCTATTTGTTCATTAATCGCAGAATCTTTTTCAATAAATGTATCTGATGATGGAATGTAAGCTTCAGGTTGATAATAATCATAGTAGGAAACAAAATACTCGACTGCATTTTCAGGAAATAATTCTTTAAGCTCAGCATAAATTTGTGCGGCTAATGTTTTATTCGGCGCAAGCACTAAAGCAGGAACATTCAATTGCTCAATCGTATGTGCCATTGTAAATGTTTTACCGCTGCCAGTAACACCTAACAAAGTTTGATGTTTAAGGTTATTTTTAAAATTTTCTACAATCGAAGTAATTGCTTTAGGTTGATCACCAGCAGGATCAAATGAAGAAACTAATTTAAAATTTTTTACAAATTTTTTCCGTTCCAACTGGCTTTTTGACATTTATTTTGTCACTTCCCAAAATGATCCTTCAACAGTATCTGATACACTAATACTCATTTTTGACAATTGGTCCCTAATAACATCAGACCTTGCAAAATCTTTACTTTGTCTGGCTAAAAATCTTTCCTGAACAAGCTGATCTACATCTGATCTTTTAACATTTAGTTTTTGCAATAACATATCATCAAGTTGCACTAAGAATTGAGCTGGTTTTTCTCGAAACAACGCTAAAAATTTTCCCAATTTTCGAACGAAATTGATGTACCCATTAGCTTTAGAAGATAAAAATGAACTTGCTTTAAGTCCCCGCCTAAACTGAGAATTAAAAATTCGAGTTTGTTCGAATAAAACTGCAAATGCTCCTGGAGTACTAAAGTCATGATTTAAACTTTCAGTTATTTTTTGCCACGCTCTATCTAATTCATTTTCATACTTTTGATCGACTTCAATAGAAATTACATAGGATTCAGCCATTGCTAAAGCTGAATAAATTTTAGCAAGGCCCGCCACAGATTGATCAATTGTTGCATCTGTAAAATCAGCTAGACTTCGATAATGCACTGATAAGATGATCCACTTATAAACTTCTGGATGATTTTTTTCTAAAAACTCACGCATGTTTACAACATTCCCTAATGATTTTGACATTTTATTACCACCAAAATTGAGCATGTTCCAATGCATCCAGTACTTCGCGTAGTGTTGACCAGTGCAACCCTCAGTTTGTGCGACTTCATTTTCATGATGCGGAAACATTAAGTCCAAACCGCCGCCATGAATATCGATTTGATCTCCATAAATATTTTTGACCATAGCTGAGCACTCAATATGCCACCCAGGTCGACCTAATCCCCAGGGTGAATTCCAAGCTGAACCACGCAAATCTTCTCCACTTTTTGCAGTTTTCCATAATGCAAAATCTAAAGGATTTTTTTTCTTATCATTCACATCAATTCGAACACCTTCAAGCAGATCATCAATCTTACGACCTGATAACTTTCCGTATTCAGGAAAATGAGAAATTGAAAAATGAACATCACCTTCTTTTGAATTTGGATTGAGCCCAGCCACATAGGCTTTGTCATTTTTTATCAATTGCTCAATCATTTGAATAATTTCTGGAATAGTCTCTGTCACTTTTGGTGAAAAGTTTAAGGGCTCTAATCCCAATTGATCAAAATCTTTTTGATATTCAAGAATATATTTTTCTGAAACAACAGAGGCCGCTACATTTTCAGTTTCAGCTTTTTTAATTATTTTATCATCTACATCTGTAAAATTTGATGCGTACTCAACATCATAACCCAAATGTTCCAACCAATTTCTAACAAAATTAAAAAAAACTGGTCCTCTGAAATTACCCACATGCAAATAAGAATAAACCGTAGGACCACAGACATAAATTTTTACTTTATTTCCATTTAAAGGTTTAAATTCTTGAAGCGTGCGACCAAGCGAGTTGTATAAATTTAACATTTTGATAACACCAAATCAGCACGACGAATCAGTGATTCACGTAAAATAAGAGGCACTAAGATTTTTAATTCCGTCCCATGGGGTTTACCAATCACTGCAACACGCATTGGCTGAAATAAATTTTTACCTTTTGTTTTTGAAATTTCTTTCACTTGATTTTCAATATTTATAAAATCAACTTCAGTTATAAAATCATTTTTTAAATTTGATAATTGGCTTTTCCATGCGTTTAAAACATCTTTTGTTGTTGGCCACGATAAAATTTCTGCACTTGTTTCATCAATTACAAATTGATTTTCATCCAACGAACGATATAACTCGATGCAATCGCTGCCTATTTCTAACTTTGAACGAAATACTTCCACTGACTTTTCTTTCCACTCAATATCTGCAGGTAAAACAATATTTGATTTCAACAAATGAGGTTCTAAAAATTTCCATAAATTTTCTTTTGATAATTGGCGCAAATGTTGACTGTTGACCCATTTCAATTTCACTCGATCAAAAACAGCTCCTGAAGAATTCAAGCGATCAATCGAAAATAAATTTTCCAAATCATTTAAATTAAAAATATCTTTTTCTTCTGGATGCGACCACCCTAATAAAGCTAAGTAGTTATTCATTGCATCGGGTAAATAGCCTTCATTTCGAAATACATCACAGGCTACAGCCCCTTTTCGTTTGGATAATTTTTGTCGATCTTCATCAAGTACTAACGAAATATGACCGAACTGTGGCAATAACCAATTCATCGATTCATAAATCATTAATTGTCGCAAAGTATTGGGAAGATGTTCCTCAGCCCGCAGCACATGCGAAATTTCCATCAAATGATCATCTACGACACAACAAAAATTATAGACAGGCATTCCGTCAGATCTTAAAAGTACAAAATCACCGACCATATCTGAAGGAAACTTTACTTCTCCGCGGATGAGGTCATTTAAAATATAATCTTTTTTTAAATCACGTGTTTTAAATCGAACCACAGCAGATTTACCTGTTTTCAATTCGGCTTGAGCTTGGTCTAAACTCCACTCAGCATAGGGTGATTCTAAATGCGCATGACTACCAGCAGCTTCTTTTTCTTTTTTAATTTTTTCAATTTCATCATCCGTTAAAAAACAATAATAAGCTTTTCCTGAACTTAATAATTCTTGTGCAATTTTTTGATAAATATCTAATCTTTCAGATTGTCGATAGGGAGCAAACGGACCAATATCTTTTAAAGTCACAGGGTCAACGCCTTCGTCCCACTTTAAACCCAACCAATTAAGATCACTCACCATCATTTGAAGCGATTCAACAGATGAACGCTCTTGATCAGTGTCTTCTATTCTTAAAATAAATTTTCCATTATTTTTTTTTGCAAATAAATAATTAAATAAAGCTGATCTTGCTCCGCCAACATGAAGATATCCAGTTGGACTTGGTGCAAAGCGAACACGAACTTGTGAAAAAGCAGAAGACATAAAAAAACCCCTGTTTCAAAGATGAAATCAGAAGTTATTTTGACTTATAAAACCAAGTCGGTAAACCGATTTAGTTAAATATATCTTTAATGTCTTGATCTTTTTGAATGTAATCTTTGACTTCAGGCGCTAATTCAAGCTCTTTCAAAAGTAATAATCGAGCTGTTTCAAGCATTTTCTTTTCGCCAAAACTTAATTCTTTTTCGACTTTTAAAACATAAAGGTCTCTTAGAACTGCAGCGATTTCAACAACTGAACCCGTTTTAATTTTATCCATGTATTCACGGTAACGTCGGTTCCATGTTTGCGTGTCTATTTTGATGCTTTTATTTTTTAATATCTCAAGAACGAGATGGCCCTCTTCAATATTAATCAATGGACGGAGTCCAACTGATTTAATATTTGTTGCAGGTATCATTACGCGCATACCTGACTCTTTGATAATAATCGAATAGAACTCATGACTTGAACCCAAAATCTCTTTAACTTCGATCTTATCAATGCGTCCGACTCCATAACCTGGGTAGACTGCATGATCTCCGACTTTAAACTGAGTCATTTAAGCTCCTCTTTAATAACACGTTTTAATATATCCGCGACCAAAAAGTTATAGCATTTTTGACACTATTCATCAATTTCTAAGGTTGAGTTTTGGCATTATGTGTAAACGTTACACATAATAATACATTTATTTATGAATAATCAGAATAAAAGTGAATTTTTTACTCAAATAACACTCTTATTCTAAGTCCTTAAATCATTTTTTCTTGGTACTCAGCTTCAGAAAAATCATCCACTAAAATGGCATCATATCGCACTTTATCGGCCTCTGATAATAATTTAAATTCATCATTTGAAATAACTTGAGCTTTTAAAGATTCTTCCCATGAGGCTAATCCACGCTTAGCCTTAATAGTACCGGATTTAAATGCCGCTCGAATTTTCTTTTCAGCAGCCTCTGCACGAGTCACTACAGCAAATGCATTTTCTAATCTTGCTGTTTGATCATTTTTAGATAAACGATCAAGAAGCACACTTCCACCATGAGTTTTTTCTGTCACCCAGTAGATTCCAGCAGTTAATCGATCACGCTGCTCACCAGCTGTCATCATTGCTTTAGTGATTAGGTGTGACCAACCATCAGTGGCCTGTGAACCCATTGAATTAATTCTTGACCAAGAACCAATAACATCTTTTAAAAACCAACGAAGCCCTGGGATTTTTAAATTATCAAACAAACCATCAAATGACTTTTGAATTTCACACATTGAATACTTCAAAAAGAATTGAACAAAGGGAAGATCTTCTTCTTTTTGTCCGTCATGGACAAATCTTCTAAGAACTGCAGTTGACATATACATATGAGAAAAAATATCAGCAAAGCGACCTGTTAATTTTTCTTTCATTTTTAACTGACCACCCAATGATCCCATTGCAATATCAGCCAAAATTCCAAAAGTGGCAGAGGCCCATTGTAATCGACGATAATGAATTTTAGTTTTAGGATGAGATCCCGAAGGCGCAGACGCTATATATCCACGAGTCACAGATAATAAAATTGATCGACATAAATTTCGCACAATATGACTGATATGGCCCCAAAATGCAGTATCAAAACCTTTAACATCTTTAGCTTCGAGTGTGCGCACTTCTTCAAACGCATAAGGATGACAGCGTAATGCCCCTTGTCCAAAAACAATTAAAGTTCTTGTCATAATATTTGCGCCCTCAACAGTAATACCAATCGGAGTTCCAGTGTACATTTCAGCTAATAGATTTCTTTGTCCTAAGGAAATTCCAGCGCCTCCCATGACATCCATAGCATCATTAATTACACGTCGACCCATTTCAGTGGCTTGATACTTCATCATTGCCGTCACCACTGGTGGTTTTAATCCCTTATCAAGCGCACCTAAAGTAAATCTTCGCATAGCTTCAAGAGCGTATGTATTAGCCCCAATTCGGCCCATAGGTTCCTCAACACCTTCGAATGCTCCGATGCTCACTCCGAATTGTTTTCTGACTAAGGCATGAGAAGACACTGTTCGGTAACAAAGCTTTGCTCCGCCCGTGGCTTGCGCTGGCAATGATATTCCACGCCCTGCAGCTAAACACTCCATCAACATTGACCAGCCTTGACCACAGCCTTCAACGCCACCAACAACTGCTTTTTCAATAGAAACGATAACGTCTTTTCCTGTTGTTGGACAATTATGAAATGGAATCGTCAGTGGATCATGTCTTTGTCCCACATTGACTCCTGCAGTATTTGCAGGAATTAACGCACAAGTTATTCCTAAATCTTTTCCTTTACCTAATAAATTTTCAGGATCGTTGAGGCGAAATGCCAAGCCAATCACACTTGAAACTGAAGCTAATGTAATCCATCGCTTATTCCAATTTAATTTAATTGATAAAACTCCGTTAGCATCTTTAAAAACTGTACCACTTGAACTGATTGATCCAGCATCTGATCCAGCCAAGGGTTCTGTTAGACCAAAACAAGGAATTTCATCCCCCTTAGCCAAACGCGGTAGCCAGAATTTTTTTTGTTCATCAGTCCCATAATGAAGAAGTAACTCTGCCGGCCCCAAAGAATTGGGAACCATAATTGAAATACAAGCAGGTAAAGATCTTGAAGCAATTTTCATGATGACTTCCGAATGGGCCATCGCAGAAAAACCTAACCCACCGTATTCTTTAGGAATAATCATTCCTAAAAAACCACGTTGTTTAATGATATCCCAAATCTCTTTAGGCATTTCTCGGTTTTTCCAAATTTTGTAGGGTTCACATTTTTGACAAAGCTCTTCAGTCGGACCATTAAGAAAATTTTGTTCTTCTTGAGTCAACTGAGCATAAGGTTCTTTTAAGATGTTTTCAAAATTTGGTTTTCCTGAAAATAAATCTTTTTCGACCCAAACAACTCCCGCCTCAAGAGCCGTTCTTTCAGTTTGTGAAATTTGCGGGATAAATTTTGCTTTTTCGAACACCCACATAATTTGCTTTGTGATTAAAATTTGTCGAATGGGTTTTACTAAAAATAATAAAAACAAGACGGCAGCAGTTGCTATAAGCCAAATTGGTGCAGCGACTCCGAATAAAAATCCAACAACAGCTACTGCCCAGACAAACAACGGCAGATCTAAAAATCCGATGATAAGAGCTAAAATAATAAAACCTAAAACAGATAAACCAAAAGAACCACTACTGACTAATATACCGTAATAATTTTGCAACTGATCCAAGATGTCTCCCTTTGTATTTGATAAATAATTCTTTCATAGCTGTATGACTTTGACAAGTACCCTAAACTAAATAACCATTTGCAAATGGAACAAAAAAACGAAAACAGTTTTAAAACAATCATTCTTAATATACTCCTTCCAGTTTTGATTCTTAACAAAGGAACAAAGTATGGACTTTCTGCAACACAAGCGCTTTGTCTAGCGCTTGCTTTCCCTCTGGGATATGGAATTTACAGCCTTATAAAGGAAAAGAAAATTAATTATGTATCTGTGCTTGGTCTTGTTAACATTCTTTTTTCTGGAGTATTAACTCTATTAGGTCTTGGAGGAATTTGGTTCGCAGTCAAAGAAGCTTTATTCCCACTTTTGATCGGAATTTTTGTTTGGTTCTCAAGTTTTAGATCAAAACCTTTCTTTGAAACGATGTTTATCAATCCAAGCTTGTTTGATATTGAAAAACTCAAAGCCTCACTTGATACTGAAACCAAAAAAACAGATTTCAAAAATTTATTAATTAAATCGACTCAATACTTTTCGTATTCATTTTTATTTAGTGCTGCTTTAAACTTCGGACTTTCACTTTATATTTTTAAACCATTAGCAGAAACATTACCACTTGAAGAAAAACAAACTATTTTAAATCAACAACTCAGCCAAATGACAATGATGTCTATGGTTGTAATTTTAATTCCATCTATGATATTTGTTGGGATAATTATGTACAATGCTTTTAATAAAACCAAAGTCATCACCGGTTTATCGATGGATGACTTAATGATTAAGAAATAATAACTCAGTCAATTATAAGTTATTTAAAAATCCCAGCCATCTGGTGGAGGTGGTGGCGGATACGACGGAAAATCTCCACCGGGTTGTGGAAATCCTTGATCGAAACCTTCATTAAATGAAGGCTCTCCAGGAAACCCTTGATTTCCACCATCAAATGGCGCCAACGGAGGAGGTGGAATTTCATCAAAATTATCGATAGGAATATAATCTTGGCTTGGCTGTGCCGCAGGGAAATCGAACGATCCTCCACCGCCACCACCACCGCCTGAAGATCCTCCACCGCTAGAGCCACCAGATTTACCATTTGAAACCCATTTGTTTTGATGACGTTTTCTTAATTCATATCTTGGTCTTGAAGAATACAAATCAAGTTCTTCTTCTTCACTGGTATTGATTTGCTTATTGAACTGATTTGTTACTGCTAGCTTTGTGACTATGTGCTTTTTACGAGCGACTTCCATTTCAGTTTGGCGCTCTTTTTTTAATTTATCGTCTTTTTTATATTCGAAGCTATTTTCATCCATATCTACAACTTTAGCACGCTGTCTGGCGTGAACTTTTGCTTCTTTTTCACGAAGAATATCCCATCGTTCTTGTTCTTCTAAGTACAGCGCTAAGCCTTTATCACGTTCACGATTGTAGATTTTAGAATTCAGATGATGACTTTTAAATTGATTGCGCCTTTCAGTTTCAAATTTAAATTCTTTTTTTAAGGCTTCTGCAAATTCTTGGTCAGAGGCCTGAGCATAGGAATTAAAAAATAAAAAAAAGATCATGATTAACTTCACAGTTATAGCTTTTCATAGTTCTTATAATTTGTGGATTGATTTGAAATCAAAACCAATACTGCTGGGCTTTTGTCTATATTAGGTTTAGCGTCATCAGTAGTGAAATACTTTTTAAAAATTGATCTCTGTAAAAAAACTAGCTAGACTAATATCCTACAGGAGCCACCATGGAATTTTTTCTCGATATCAGTGCTTTTTTTCTTAAAACATTTATTTTGGTTGCAGGAGTTATCGCAGTCATTGTGACTTTAGCTTCAGTCGCATTAAAAAATAAAAAGGCTAAAGGTCTACACGTTGATAATTTAAATGACGAAATTGAAGAGCAAACCCATGAACTGAAATCTAACATCCTTAAAGATGATGAACTTAAAGCCGAAAAAAAACGGTATAAAAAATTATCAAAAGAAGCTTCAAAAGCTGAAGCCAAACCCTATGCCTATGTTCTTAACTTTCTTGAAGGCGATACTCAGGCGAGCGGAGTCGAACAACTTCGCGAAGAAATTACTCAAATTTTACTAGTGGCTAAAAAAGATGAAGAAGTCATTTTGTGCGTTGAAAGCCCAGGTGGAGTTGTTCATGGTTATGGTTTAGCAGCTTCTCAAATTTTAAGGCTTCGAGACTTTGGCCTTAAAGTTACAATTTGTGTTGATAAAGTAGCGGCCAGCGGGGGATACATGATGGCCTGCGTAGCTCATCAAATTATTAGCGCTCCGTTTGCTATTGTGGGCTCAGTTGGCGTCGTTGCGCAGGTGCCAAATTTCAATCGAATTTTGAAAAAAAATGATATCGATTTTAAAGAATATACTGCTGGAGATTTTAAAAGAACAGTCAGCCTTTTTGGTGAAATTACTGAAAAAGGTGAAAAAAAATTCACAGAACAACTAGAATCAACCCACTCGTTATTTAAAAATTTTGTAGCTAAATATCGCCCACAAATGGATATTAATCAAATCGCAACTGGTGAATATTGGTTCGGTGAAGATGCTATTAAATTAAAATTAGTTGATCAACTTGGAACGAGTGATGATTATATTTTAAATAAAATTAAAACTCATATTGTGATTCAACTAAAACTTGATAAAAAAGTCAGTTTCGCTGAAAAGATTTCAGAAATGCTTTCTGCAATTGCTACAAAAAGTTTTCAAAAAACTGTCGAAAAAAATAGGTCTTATCTCGGTTAGTTTTCACTACCCGGCTTTACGATATTTAATCAGTTCGTTTTTATTAAATCTAAAATCTTTACCATTTGGCTTTGTTGCCGATATCTTTTTGGCTTTGATAAGTCGACGAATAGTCGATTCGGAAACACTTAATATTTTTACTGCATCTTTCATTTCAACGGTTTCATTTGACAAAAAAAACTGTAAAGAATTTGTAATATCTAAACCAATAACTGCACCTTTTTTATTATATTTAATAATTATTCCGTCTTGATAAACGACTTTACTTTCAATTTCATCACTCAGTTGAATACTTAAATAATCGAGCTCTGGTCTATGATAAATTTTCATAAATAACTTCCTTTAAGATTTAATTTTAATTTCAAAATTATTCATCACTGTTAAAATTTCTGTATTTTGAACCAAAATAATAGCAATTAAGTTATCATCACGATTTTTAATTTTTTTATACAAAATTTCCTTATCACAGGTTTGCAAAATTTTTCCATCAAACGATTTTACAATATCATTAATAACCTCAGTTGAAATTTTACGTTCTAGCATTCTTTTCACCGCATGCTCTGTATACAGCAATTCCTTCATAACTATCCTTAACTGTTTACTAACTTACCATAATTGGTCAAAATAATTAACTTATTTTGTTTTTTAATTTATTGAGCACTTTTTGTTCCATAATCTATTCTTACGTGCGCCGCGCGTTAAGCAGCCTGCGCACTTTATTTTTTGACTACTCTCATGTAGCTTTCCGAGATGACTTTGAACCCCGTTCTTAAGGTGCAAGAGCTTGAAACCACATTTTTTTTAAAATCTGGGCCTTTTCGTGCAGTCAATCGTATTTCATATGAAATTCATCAAGGAAAAACTTTAGGTATTGTTGGCGAATCTGGATGCGGTAAATCTGTCACTTCTTATTCACTCATGCAGCTTATTTCTTCACCCGGAAAGGTCACTCACGGTAAAGCTTTGCTTAACGGCGAAGACCTTATTCAAATGAATGCTTCTGAAATTGAAAATCTTCGCGGTGGAAAAATGGCTATGATTTTTCAAGAACCCATGACCGCACTAAACCCAGTTTTAACAATCGGTCATCAAATGATCGAACAAATTACAAAGCATTTAAAATACAATAAAAAAGACTCTCAAGATCGCGCCATTGAAATGC
>JAYUJM010000151.1:0-14188 GCA_043765175.1 Pseudobdellovibrionaceae bacterium
CTTGGCTGAGCACTCTGTAAGTTCTGTTTATTTTTTTGAGGTAAGTTAAGTTATTACGTTTGATTAAAAAGGGAAATATTTGCTGCGAAGTATTTTTAACCATAAGTGAAACATCTGAAATAGAGTGACCAACTAAAGTTTCACCATTAACTGATAAAACTTCATCGTCTGCTTCTAAACCTGCAAGATCAGCATCTGAATTTTTAAATATTTTTTTGATAAAAATTTTGTTTTCACGTTTTTCGAATGATAATCCAAGAAAATATTTTGATCTTTCGTTGTTAGACGAAACATTTTTGAAAAAATCTGTAGGTGATATGTAAGTGTGTGGATCAACAGCAACTGATAAATAACCGTTAATAGCACTGGCTACTGCAGCAGATTTGTCCTTTTCGTCGATAAGTAAAATACTTTGTTTCCATATTTTTTCGAAATCAAAGCTTCGAGCTAAACCTTCTTCACGTAAATTAATAAATCCTATAAGGCTTTGTTTTTCAGTCAAGTTGTCCAACTTATTTTCAGAGCGCACGATTTCAACAATTGATCCATCGATGCTCAGTTTATAATTTGTTTTTTGTAAAGTATGTTGAATGGCATTTACACAAGCTAAAAATTTTTTATTATTTTTTTGGCATTGAATATTGTTAACATATTGTTCTAGCTCTGCAGGGTTTAGTACAATTTTTCTCCAGTATTCATCAGCTTTAGATGATTCTGTGGTTTTTGAAAATTTTAAATGGGTCGTTGGAATTTTTCCAATAGGCTGTTGAAGTGGGGCTAATATCCCCAAACTAAAACCTATTGTAGCTAATATTCCTGAACTCAATAATTTCATTTTTTCCTTTACGCAAATATTTAAAATAAATACTTACTGTGACAATTAAAGCAACTGCTAGGCCATTTAAAAACGGGTTCATAGCTAATCTATTTGATTTAAACTAAAGATTTAGAAAAAAATTCAGTGTCGACCAAAAGTTCTAAAGCGGTGATAATGAATCAAGATGTCAAAATATTTGACACTGACTTAATTTGTATCAAAATAAGAATCTTTGACAGTTTAATTCTTTAAAACTCATAAAACCTTTTCTAAGTCGGCATTAGATTAGCTAAGACTCCTTAATGAGGTTTTAATGTTTAAAAATAAATTATTATTATTTAAAGTACTCATTTTATTTATGCAGGTCTTATTTTGCTCCTTGCCTGCGTTCAGTAAGCCAATGGATATAAATTCATACTTTGGCTTTTACACTAAAGAAGCCTCTTTTCAGTTTAGTTCAAAATTATTTGTACCAAGTATTAAAAAACCAGATCAAAACACTGCAAAAAAATATGTTAGAAATACTTTAAAATACACTCTAGGGCAGATGCATGAAGAGGGGTCTATTTATGGTGATTTTCAAATTCAAATTAATGAAATTCAATCTAAAGCCATTGAAGGGTTTGAAGTTCAATATACAATAAGTGGAAAAGGAGTATTTAGTTTTTCATCAAATGATTTTACTTTTTATATTCCATATAGTTTAAATTCAATTTATAAAAAATCTTCAGAAACTTGTCATGAGGCAAGCGAAGACATCAGAGAAGATAACTTTTGGTATAATTGGAAACCCAATAAATTTGGATGTTTGTTAGTAGAAGATGTTGACTACTATAAAGTAAAATCAAATTTAAAATTAGTTTCTTCTAATCAAATTACTTATCCCGAGTATTCACGGCTCATAACTGATAATAAAATAGCAGGAACTATTTTTTTTAGCCCTGAAAGTCATGATAATACAGATTGGAATCCTTATGCAGGCAAAGACTACGGAAGTAAAGACTATGTAACGACTTCGAGATATCTCATCGGTTTAGGTTATCAATTAAAAACCTTGAGTCTGGCAGAAATAAAAAGTTTAGCTGAAATAGATTCTACAATTAGGGTTCCAACTGTTGAAGAGTATTCAAAAAAAGTTGGTGAGAAACAAATAATTTACCGTCTAATTTACTCTGAAACTGCACTCTATAACCGTCATAGTAAAAACTTTCATGCTTTATTATCAAGATCTCTTAAAAATGACAGTCTTATTATTTATCAAGGACACTCAGGTATTGGAAGAAATTTAAATTTAAAGCTTATCGAAAATCAATCAAAAACTAAAATTCAGTTTGGATCTCAGTATCAGATTATGTTTTTTGGTAGTTGTATGCCTTATGCCTATTACACAGATATGTATTTTAAAGCTAAATCAAGCCCTCAAGACTTAACCGGAAGAAAAAACTTAGATATACTTGGATATGGAAAAGAGTCGCATTTTGGTAATATCGACAACCAAAGGTTAATTAAAGCCATAGATCAGTATTTAGTTTTAGAAAAAAAATCTAGCTATCAAGATATTGTAACAAGTAGTCCCGTAGATTTTTTTGGTGTCATTGGTGACGAAGATAATGTAGATAATTAAAAACAATAAAGGAAAAAAAGTATGAAAAAGTTAATTTCACTATTCACAATTCTTATATTAGCAACTTCAGCATTTGCATTAAAAAAAACAGGTACTGTAGTTAATGCATTAACAGATGATGAGGGGTTAAAAGTTATTATTCAAAGTTTAGATAATAAAAAAATGATAACTTCACATTATTTGTCAAATCAGTCTGAAATTTTTTTAGCAACATTGTCTTTTGTAGAAAAAGCTAAAGAAGATAAGTCAATTATTGAAATCGTTGTTGATGATAAAAATCAGACTCAAATTATAAATATTCAACTTAAAAAGTAGGGTGATATGAAAAAGTTCGATAAATTATTAATGAGCAGTGCATTTTTAGGAATTTCATTTCTTTTTTCATTTGCTTTTTCTCAGCAAGCTAAAAATCCAAAAATAGAACGCGTGCAATATTTAGCTAACGCAGCTTCTAAGCATGGTTTGAATTATTCATTTTATTTTAATCCTGCAGTCGATACAAATTTACAGAACATTTCTGCTACTGGTACGACTACAGCTTTAGATTCGGCATTGAGTTCTATAGTTACTAGAATTACAAGCGATCTTTCTCGGGGGCGAATATTGCCTTCAAAAGCTGGCAGCAAAGTTTATATTAAGGATAAAGTTTTTGCTTATCAGGCCTTAGCAAATAATTTTTTAAATTCAATATTAACGGCAGAAGAACTTGTCGCAAGTGTCGCGCCTAAGAATAGATTTTACCAAGAGTCATTCTCAGTATTAGATTTACTTAAAAGCTATAAAGAGCAAAACACTTGGGTTGTTAAGCCAGCCACTTTAGCTTTAGCAACGGTTGGGAAAAAAACAACAAATGCTAATTTGATTCAATACTTGCGATCTAAATTAAATAGTTTGCAGTATACTAATGACGTTACAGTAACTAAATATGACTCTGGTTTGGAAGCCGCTATCAAATTATTTCAAGAAGAAAACAATTTAACTGCCGACGGAGTCGTTGGCCAAATGTCGTGGGGAGTTTTAGAAAAACAAATTGATGCATTAATTTCTCAGGCGATATTAAATTTAGACCGAACGCGTTGGTTGCCTGATCAAAATCCTTTAGAATATATTTATGTTAATTTAGCTCGTCAGACTTTTCAGTATATACAAAATGGAAATGAAGTTCTTAGTTTTAAAACAATTAACGGAAGGCTCGATCGTCGAACGCCCTTGTTGGTGGATTCTTCACAGCAAATTATTTTAAATCCGACTTGGACAGTTCCAAGAAGTATATTTGTTAAAGATAAACTTGATAAATTAAGACAAGATCCTGGGTATGCACTCCAGCAAAAAATGAAAGTGTACAGTGATATAAATGGGAAAGAAGTTGATCCATTCAGTGTAAATTGGAACTTACCAGCTGAACAATTGCCATATACATTAGTGCAAATTCCAGGACCTTGGAATGCATTAGGTTTTATTAAGTTTCCATTAACAAACCCGTTTGCGATTTATATGCATGATACAAGTGATCGAAAACTTTTTGCCGAAACAAATAGGCTGCTTAGTTCTGGGTGTATGCGATTACAACAACCTTTTGAAGTGGCAGAAAAACTACTTGCAAGCCCAAAATGGACTTTAGATTCATTAAAAGCAGCTTCAGAATTTTTACCTGCTCCAGCTGACAAGCCAACAAATTTAAGTATGAAAAAAGGTATTCCCGTATTTGCCGCCTACAAAACCATTTCATTAAATAGCGCTGGTCGGTTAATAGCGGTAAATGATCCCTATGAATTAGATAAAGATTTATATCAAATAATGATTTCTGGACAATAGAAGTTGATGACTAAACAATTGAATGCAGTTTGATTTTGTGCTATTTTTAATTCATGAAAAATAGTCTAAAAACAAGTCGCAAATCTTTAGAAAATCCATCAATTTTTAAATTTCGACGTAGCAAAGTCATTTCGGAAATACTAAAATCTCATGGAGAAACTACTGCTATTTTAGTTTCTAGCCATCCAGAACAAATACGAAATGATGATGTTCACTATTTGCATCGACAAGATTCAAATTTGTACTATTTAACTGGATTTGAAGAGCCTGAATCTTTATTATTGATCAGGCCTGGTAAAAATCCTGAATCAGTCATGTTCGTACGTAGTAAAAATATTGAACGTGAAACTTGGGATGGGTTTCGTTTCGGTCCAGAAGGCACTCAAGCTGAATTTGGATTAGATGCAGTTTTTTCATTTGATCAATTTGCTACAAAAGCAGTTGAATTTTTATCAGGGTATGAAAATTTATTTTATCGTTTGTTTAAAAATAAAGACACAGATCGGTTAGTAGAAAATTTATTAATCGATTTAAAGAAAGCCTTTGGTCGAAGCGGCTATGGTTTGTTAAGTATTAAAGATGCTGATACTTTTTTAGGTGAATTCAGGCTGATTAAAGATCAGCATGATTTAGCTAATCAGCGTAAAGCCTGCGAAATTTCTGCTTTAGCGCATGTCAAAGCCATGCGCGGAACAAAACCTGGAATGACTGAGCGTCAAGTACAAGCATTGCTTATTTCTGAGTTTTATAATCACAATGCAGCTCGTGAAGGATATAATTTTATAGTCGCTAGCGGAAATAGTGCGACAACTTTACATTATAACTTTAATGATCAAGTTTGTGAAAACGGAGAGTTGCTTTTGATTGATGCTGGCGCTGAGTATAATTATTACTCAGGAGATATCACAAGATGTTATCCAGTGAACGGAAAATTTAGCGAAGCTCAAAAAAAAGTGTATGAAGGTGTTTTAAAAATTCAAAAAAATATTATATCGCAAATTAAACCAGGACTTTTTTTTAAAGATTTACATGCGATGGCCACCGATCAGCTTGTAGATTTGATGTTAGAGCTTAATTTAGTTTCTGGTCGAAAAGAAGACGTTATAAAATCTTTAGAATATAAAAAATACTACCCGCATGGTGTAGGACATTGGTTAGGAATGGATGTTCATGATGCGGGACTCTATTTTATTAAAGGTGAGCCCCGTCCGATCGAGGCAGGAATGGTTTTCACAGTTGAGCCTGGCTTGTATATTCCAGGTCATGACATGACTGCGCCGGTAACACTTCGAGGAATAGGCGTGCGTATCGAAGATAATATACTAGTTACAGCAACAGGTTGTGAAGTGCTGACAGCTGAAGTTCCAAAAGAGATTTCTGAAATTGAAGCCATTGTTGGAAAAGATTTATAGTCAATAAACATTAATGCTTGCATCTTCAAGAATGTTTTTAGTTTTTTCGTCAATTAGTAAAAACTGAACATTTAAAGGAGCTTTTGAGTCAGATTCATTTGTAAAAAAATTCATTTCTATATAGCGCTCTGCTTTTGTTACTAAAGTCGCTTTAATTTTTTTTATTTTAATAATTTTATCTTGATATAAATTACTTTTAACATAGTTTCTGATTTCTACTCGTGAAATAGCTTTGTAAGATTTAAGTTTATTTTTTACTTCAACAATACTAGGATCTTCAGCAATTTGCGTATTTTGCAAAACAGATTCATTTTTTGTAGCATCATAATTTTCACAGCTTAATAAAAAAAATAATGTTAAAGCAATAATACTTTTCATATAAATCGATGATTTAACCAATCGAATTTTTTAGCATTACTTTGTAATTCCATCTCGGTTCGATAAATTTTATCATCAGCAGCGGCAGCGCTTACGGCTAACTTTACATGTGTTGCACTTTGTAAAAGCTCAAAATCACCCATTGTGTTACCACTGGCTAAAAATGGCATTTCCCCGTTAGTTTTTTTAAGCAAGGCTTCAACTTTTCCTTGCCTATAAGTCACAGGATAAACTGGTTTGTTCGTAATTATATTATTCACTATTTCAGTTTCCACACCAATAACATGATTCGAGTCTATTCCAAAAAGTGAAGCTCCGTAGATCACGGCTTGTTTGACTGATGCAGTGACTATAAAAATTTCTATATTTTTTGAAAATAGAAATTGAATCAGTTTTTTTTGCTCTGAAAATAAAGGACTTGGCTGGATTTCCTTGAAGGCCAATTCACTCCATTGTTCAGTAACTGCTAAATTTACACCTTCAGAAATTTGTGCTAACCAAATAAAAGCATCACGGGGGTCATTGTTTTTTTCTTTGAGCTGCAAATAGTAATTAAAAGGGTCATTGGGTAACGGAACAAGTTGGTGATCGATTTGGTAACGAAAGTAATTTTCACCTAAATCGCAGTCCCAGAGTGTTCCATCGGCATCAAATGCCGCTATGAGTTTGTCTGTTTTTTTTTGTTTTAAAGCCCTATCGACTTCAGACTCGATAAATGACCAGATGTTTTCGCTGTAGGGTTTGTAGTTCATGAAGCTATCATAGACTTTTACTGTAAAACAGAGCAATCTATTTATATGTCAACACACTATCGTATAGCACAAAGCGCTGATTTAGAGAATATATATAGTTTCGCATTTTTAAGTTTACAAAAAGAAACGCCAGACGAAATGGAATGCATGATGAAAGTCTGGAGTTCAAGATTTCGTAAAGAAGCCTTAGAGCATTATTTGAAATTCGGCTGGAGTTTTGTTGCAGAAAATCAAGAAAGTGAAACTATTCAGGGCTTTTTTTTAGCGCAACCTATTTTGTTTTTAGAAGGCCAAACTCAATCACTTTGGGTAGAGCTGGTTCAAGCAGAAAACAAGCAAATCGAAACTGAATTGGTTGAAATAGCCTATAAGCTTTCGAAGGATAAACATTTACAGAGAGTTATTTTTTCTGAAGAAACAAAGACGTTATTAGATGAAAAAAAAATTAAGTATCAGAATTCACCGAGTCAGTGGATTTCATGTAAAACAACAAAATGAAAAATTTTTCCTCAAAAACCAGAACTGAAAATTTAAAAAAGCTCAATGAAAACGAATTTGATCTATTAATTATTGGAGGCGGCATTAATGGCGCTGGAGTCGCACGTGATGCAGCTTTACGCGGATTCAAAGTAGCGCTGATTGAAGCTAAAGATTTTGCATCGGGAACATCTTCAAAATCTAGCAAGCTTATCCACGGCGGTATACGGTATTTAGAAAATTATGATTTTAAATTAGTTTTTGAAGCCTTAGCTGAACGAGCTATTTTATTTAAACTAGCGCCTCACTTATCACATCCATTAAGATTTGTTATTCCGCTTTATAAAAATAGTCGTGTAAGTTTATTTTTAATGGGTCTAGGAATGTGGTTGTATGACCTTTTAGCACTTTTTAGAACCCCAAAGATGCATGAACGATTGTCTGCAAATAATATTATTGAAAAATACCCAATTATACAGGCACAAAATTTAATTGGTGGTTATGAATATTCAGATGGTTATATGGATGATGATCGCTTAGTTCATGAAACTTTGAGGTCTGCCAACGAAGCTGGTGCAGTCATCGTTAATTATACTAAAGCTATGAGTAGAATTAAAACAGCAAGTTTTCAAACAGTGACCTGTGTTGAGGGACTATCAAATAATGAAGTTATTATTAAGGCCAAGCATTTGGTTTGTACTGCAGGTCCATGGACTGATTTAGTGGCTTCAGAATTAATTCCTAATTGGAAAAAAATACTTCGCCCAACTAAAGGAATTCATCTTACTTTTTTAAAGCAAAAAATAAATCTAACAAGTGCAATTGTTATGGCGGCAGAAAAAAGCAGTCGTATTGTTTTTGCTATTCCTCGTCATGAAATGATTATTATTGGAACAACTGATACAGATTATAAAGAATCCCCAGATCAAGTGAAAGTGACTAGTGAGGATGTTAAATATTTATTGAATATTTCAAATCAATATTTTCCCGGTGCTCATTTGACAGAAAAAGACATTATATCAAGTTATGCTGGTGTTCGACCTTTAGTTCATGACGGTTCATCCAATGAAGGAAAAACAAGCCGAGAACATACAATTCTGCATGATTCTTCAGGTATAACTTTAGTTGCTGGCGGAAAGTATACAACCTATAGAAAAATGTCAGAAGAAATTGTTGATCAAATTGGTCAATATTTTTCTAAAGATTTTCAACATAAATTAAAAAAATGTGAAACAAAAAATGCATTTAATCATTATACAACTGTTAAAAATTATGAAAAAGCATTATTAGAAACGAAAAATAATCATTTAAACCATTCGTTAGCATTGAGATACGGACTTGAATTTAGTGAGATAAAAAATAAATTTTCACATTATCAGAGCTATTGGCAGCTTGAAGCGGCTCAAGCTATTCACACGACGATGTGTTTGAATCTAACTGATTTTTATATCCGTCGTGTTCCTTTGTTTTTAGCTTATTCTGATCACGGTTTATCAGAGCTAAATTCTATTTCTGAAGTCTTTAGAAATGAACTAAATTTATCTGAGCCTGAACTAGAAAAACAAAAAAATGATTTATTAAATTACATTAAAAATGAATTTTCTTGGCGTGATACATTAAGCAATTGATTTAATCTAGAAGATTTGTAGTCTTTTTTACTGTTGAGCCATTCAAGTATCCGTTGTGGATTTTGAATAAGATTCATTTTATCTACAACATGAATGCTTGCGAAGGGTGTTTGTCCGATTAAATAACTGAGTGAGCTATACGGGTAAGTTTCACATTGCCAGCATAACCCAGCTTCTAATGGATTTCTATAAATATATTTGTAAGTATTTAAATACTGAGAATAGTTTTTAAGTGGCTCGACTAATATATCAGACGGTGCTTTCTGACCCATAAGTTCAACAAAGTGAGACGTAAAAAAATTTTCATTTTGATTTAAAATTTTAAAAAGTAAATGAACATGAGTATCCATCATCACCAATGCATGTATTTCAAGATCAGCCCATGTTTTTTGACAATGATTTAAATTGTGACATAAAAAATTCCAATCAAGAATTTTAAATTGCGGAAAAATATTCATATCAAAATTAAGATGAAAATAAGTGTAGGGATATTTAAATTCTGAATAACGTATCATAAAAAAAGCCTTTCGTTTGAAAGGCTTTAAGCAATAACTAAACCAAAATTATTATTAAATTTAGGTCATCGATTTTGTGAGAGAACGAACTGATTTTGAGGCAAAATTTTCTGATACAAAGTTCCAGTTAATATGATTCCAGAAAGTTTCAAGATATTTTAATCGTGCATTACGATAATCAACATAATAAGCATGTTCCCATACATCAGCGACGCAAATTGGAGCAGGTCCGCCTGCTGTGAATGGAACGGCAGCGTTTGAAGTTGATACAAGTGATAATTTTCCTAGAGCATCTGTGCATAACCAGATCCACCCAGAACCAAAAGTTTTAGCTCCACCATCGATAAACTTATTTTTTAATTCTTCAATTGAACCAAAATCACGTTGTATAGCGGAATCGAGTTCGACTGATGGTTTACCACCAAGACCAGTGGGCGCAATATTAAACCAGTAAAAAGTGTGATTCCAGATCTGGGCTGCATTATTAAAAATGCCACCAGTTGATGAAAGCACAATTTCTTCTAAAGATTTATTTTGAAGTGCAGAATCGGTATCAATAAATTTATTCAAATTATCAATATAGGTTTTGTGATGTTTGTCGTAATGAAAAGACATTTGCTCTTCATTTAAAAATGGTGCTAGTTCTGTTTTAGCATAGGGTAACTGGGGTAATTTAAACATAGTAAACTCCTTTTATATTCAAAAGCAGCTTACCATTAGTTTTAGTTGTTGAGCATTTGTTTCACAAAAGTAGGTAAACTAAACGCGGCGCTGTGTAAGTCTTCATTATAATATTTTAAAGACTTTTCGCCAGTTAAACCAGTTGTAAATTTTTGAATTTCGTTAATTTTGATATCTTTAACAGGGCTATATTGACCTTTGATAGCCATTTGTAAGCTCCACATCCCTGAAGGGTATGTCGTTGCATGAAAAAGCAATGTATGAATGCTATTGTTCCCAAAAACACCTTTAAGACATTGATTGAGTTCTACAAAAGTCTGGGCGTGAAACATCGGAGATTCGCCTTGAGTAATTAAAATTCCGTTATTTTTTAAAGCTTTTTGGCAATGAGTATAGAAATTTTTTGTGAATAAGCCCTGCGCTGGTCCTGCGGGATCTGATCCATCAACAATAATTAAGTCATAGGAATCAGCGGCGGCCTCAGATATAAATTTAATTCCATCGCCAATAATAAGATTTAATTTTGGATTTGAAAATTCACGAGCAATTGTAGGTAAGTGCATTTTACACGCACGAACAACAGCTTCATCGATTTCGACCATCGTTACTTTTTCTAAAGAATTATATTTGAAAAGCTCGCGAATTGTTCCGCCGTCGCCTCCACCAATGACTAAAACATTTTTAATTGAACCTTGAACAGATTGAAACGCTTGAACCGCAGGGTGAGTGATCATTTCGTGATAATGAAATTCATCTTTTTCTGTACACATGACCATGTCGTCGATTGTGAGCATTTTTCCGTAGGCGCAAGATTCAAGAATACGAACACGTTGGTGTGGTGAGACCTCGTCAAATAAAACATCCCCTGTGTATCTAAGAGATAACGCTTGGTTTTCATCCTTATCAGTAAACCAAACATTACGATTAATTTTATAACCTTTAGATGGATCATAATTTTCGGCATTGTTAGGTTTCACTTGTAGGCCTTCGCCTTTTTTTATGACATGTGTTGATCCACGATTCATTTCAAGAGCAGAATATGAGGCATCAAATGCTTTTTTTAAGTGCTCAAAGGATACCCAAGGGTCAACTGAGTCACCGCAAGTAAATAAATCAACGGCAGCGTATCTGTATTCAGGCCAAGTGTGAATAGCTAAATGACTTTCTTGAATAACGACAACTCCAGAAACACCGTACGGAGAAAAATGATGAAAAGTTGAATTAATCACAGTGGCACCAGCTATTTGAGCTGCTTCAACCATGGCTTTTTCAATTTGAACGACGTCATTTAAAACATCAGCTTTGCAATTTAGAAATTCAACTAAAATATGTCTTCCGAGTGCGTTCATAAACATCCTTTAAGCAGGTCATTTTTTTCGTTTTTTAAGAACTGGAAAATAGGTCGATCCTGTGATAATCGCAAGTGTTTTTTGTATTATCATAATAAAAAAATAACTTCGATTTCTATTAAAGCCTATAAATGGTTTTAAGCAAAATTTCATTTTGAAACGGCACTTTTTACACTTTTTTCAAAATTAAAAAAAACGTTTTTTTATAAAACAATTTTTGTATCAAAATAATCCACACGCTATAAAATGCAGAAAACTAGACAAAAGCATTACAGTTTTCAGGTTAAACGCCGATAAATTCAGTGGAGTGTTTAAAATGAAGAAAAAACTGCTAGTCCTATTTTATATAAGTCTGATAGTCGGTTGTAATCCCTTTGGAAAAAATTCTATCGTCAACATTACTAATCCGGCCAAGTTTTTAGAATCAACTAATTTCGATGTTAATAATGGCGGCAAAACAGCAGCTTCAGTTCCAGCTTCAGGTTCACAAGCAGATGTTCATCAAGTTCGTTTTAAAGTTGGGCGATCATTCACGCAACATCAACGCCTGACCATCGATGGTCATTCTATGGAAGTCTCCTTGAAAGGAAAAAGATAAAATGAAAAACACTCCAGCACGTTTATTTGTTGTTTTAGTTTTATTATTAGTAAGTCATTGGGTTCACGCGACTCCATCTTCAACTAATTTTCAAGCTTATATTCAACGTCCAGATAAAAAACCGTTAGAGTCTTCAGCTGTTACTTTTACTTTTAGATTTCGAAATCCAGCAGATGATTGCACTTTATATATAGAACAATTTTCAAATGTTTCAATGGTTGGCTCTAGTGGTAATATCAATTTAGAAATGGGTAAAGGGACACCTGTATTTACAGGTGCAGGTGTCACTTTTTTGAGTTTATTTAATAATGCTACTACAAATGTGATGAAGTGTTATGAGAGTGGAAATTACACTCCTTTAGCTTTAGGTGAAAACAGAAATTTAACAATTGAATTTTCTTATCCTGGATCAAACGGTGTACAAATGTTGGGTGGAATTGGAATTAATTCTGTTCCCTATGCTATGTATGCAGGTCAAGCCAACGATGCATTAAGAGCCATCGATTTTACAGGAAATTTATTAGGTGATATCACTGGAACTCAAGGAAGCACTGTTGTTTCGCGATTACGAGGCAGAAATTTATCTCCGACGGCTCCGACAGATGGTCAAGTTTTAGTTTACAGTTCAGCTGGAAGCCAATGGCAACCAACAACTATTCCCAATGGAACTGTGACTTCTGTGACATCAGGAAATTCATATGTGACAATTACAAATTCTACAAGTACGCCAATTGTTACATTAAATGTGGGAACGGCAGCAAATACAGTTGCTGCAGGTGATGACTCGCGAATTGTCAATGCTATTCTAAATTCAACTCCATTAGGTGGGGATCTATCAGGTAATTTGCCAAACCCAATTGTAGCTAGAGTGGGAACAAAATTAGCAGCTGAAATTGCGACAAGTGTAAATGACACAATTGCAGCCACAGCCGTTTCAACAGTAGGTACAATTGTAAAACGTGATGCTTCAGGTGATGCTTCATTTAACTCGATCAATGCTGCTGCAACTATCGCAGGTGTTACTGTAAACTCAACAAATTCTACGATTACAAATTTAACTTCGACAACTGGAAGCATTTCAACTTTAACTTCAACAAATATTTCGGCCACAAATTTTTCTGGTCGAAATTTTCTTTTTTATGACAATACAAATACCCACAAAGTCACTGTTAGGGCTGCAGATCCACTGGCTGCAGATCTTAATTTAATATTACCAGACAATGCAGGTACGACAGGTTATGTTTTGTCAACAAACGGAGCTGGAGTAACATCATGGGTTGCAAACACTGTAGGAAGTGTCACTATTGTTTCCGGAGCGGCCCCTGTTACTGTTACTGGAACTGCATCAGCACCAGTTGTTTCAATGGCTTCAGCAACAGGATCAGTTGATGGATACCTAACTTCTGCAAATTGGACAACATTTAATAACAAACAACCCTCAGGAAATTATATAACTGATTTAACAGGTGATGTTACAGCAACAGGTCCTGGCTCTGCTGCAGCTACAATTGCTGCGAATGCAGTAACAAATGGAAAGATTGCAGCTAACGCAGTAAATGACTCAAAAATTAGTGATGTGGCTTGGGGAAAAATAACAAGTAAACCAACAACAATTTCAGGTTATGGAATCACAGACGGATTAACTACAGCCACTATTTTTGCAGGGGATGTTACAGGAACAAGTTCTGCTTTATTGATTTCAAATTTAGCTCGTAGTAAAGTTGCAGCAGGCTCTGCGAATCATGTTTTAATAAATAATGGCTCTGGAAATTTAAGTTCAGAAGCACAGTTAGCAGTTTCACGCGGCGGCACTGGAGCAAGTTCATTTACAGCAAATTCACTTATGATGGCAAATGGAAGTGGTACGGCCTTAACAAGTGCAACTTGTAATATTGGTGAAATTTTAGAGTGGACTATAAGTAATACATGGGCTTGCGTAACTAAACCAGTAACTTCATCTGGTGGAACAGTTACGAATGTAACAAGCGCAAATAGTTATTTATCAGTAGCAACAGGATCAACAACTCCGGCGTTAACTTTAAATGTGGGAACTGTTGCAAACACAGTGGCTGCAGGAAATGATTCACGATTTATAGATTCACGTGCTCCGAATGGAATAGCTGGTGGGGATTTAACTGGAAC
>JAYUJM010000152.1:0-1548 GCA_043765175.1 Pseudobdellovibrionaceae bacterium
TCATCAACAACACCGTTGTTATCGTCATCAACGCCTGCAGTTCCATTAGCTTCAGCTTCATTTCTCCACATATTTGATTTTAAATCTGGGTGATTAAAATCAATTCCAGTATCAATAACAGCAACAACTGTATCTGCAGATCCTGTTTGAATATCCCAAGCTTTTTCAACATTGATATCCACACCCGCAACACCAGTTTGTCCAGCTGGGTCTTTTTGTCCGACATTTGATAAACCCCAAAGTTTTTCAAATAATGGATCGTTCGATATTTTATTAATTGTATAGATATAGTTCGGTTCAACAATTTCAACTAATTCGTTCTTTTTTAAAGATTCGATAACTGCTTCTGGGTTTTCAAAAACTGGTTTTTGAATCACAACAATGCTTTGTCCAAATATTGTCGATTTAATTTTACTTTTTAATGTTAATTCGATTTGTTTTGTCGACATCCGTGTCATTTTATTTTTTTTCAATTGAACAACATATTCACCTGGTACAGATGAAACTTGAGTCATTGAACTCATGGCTGTGTTTGTAAAAAATAAAGCGGCTAAAATGAGACCTTTTTGAAAAATTCCTATTTTCATGTGATTCCTTCCGTGGATCGTTCATGCTAATGATGAAAGACTAAATTATGTTAGCATGCGCCAAAAAACTGGGCAGTCCATATTCAGGTTCCAAATTGAAACTGGCCTATTTGCTAGAAGATTTAATTTTGTTGAGCTGAAGTCCTTCATGAAAATCATTTTCATCAAAGTCGAAACTCATTTGTCTGGGGAATTGAACGATCTTGTCTGGGTTATCTTGGATGATTTTTTTTTCAGTCGGAGTAATCACATCAACGCCTGTTGAGGCTTTAATTAAATGTTTAATGAAAGCTTCTTTCACAGAATCAGGAGCGTCTTTGTTGAAACCCATTTCATTCATAATGTCGCTCATCTTTTTCATAAACCAACCCCATTACTTCTCGACATAACAAAGTCGAAAGTTAAGACTTAGGTCTTATTGTTTTGATGTAATCTCTTCGGTGGTTATCAGGATGAAAGTCGAGATGCGTCCGATAATGAGACGTATGACGCGATTTTTAAAGGTTAGTGGGATTTAAAAAAATTACTGGCCGGTTTGCGTTAGTAAAAAATGACCGATTGTTTTGGTTGTCCCGTTGGTTAAACGTTCGTAAAAGTAACCACCGAGCTTTTGGCTGCTTTCAATTTTGTAAAACTGGTAATAGCGGCCACCAGCTTCAATAATAACGCTTTCTGTGCCCAATGGCGTTAGTCCTAAATTATTTTGAGTAAACTCTGATGAACCAATGCTTTGACCTTGACGATAAATTTTAACATCACCTTCAAGACCTTTTTTATCTGATTCAACTTCTGATAATTTTTCTTTTAATGATATAACGAGTGATCCGTATTCTTTTTGATCAACTCCAAATATTTTTCCGCGGTATGTACCAAACAACTTTTCACCTTTTTGTTCGTCGGTGTTTGTAGCGTCTTTTAAAAGACTATCAAGATCTTTGATTTCTAAGTCTTTTAAAATTTT
>JAYUJM010000153.1:0-14009 GCA_043765175.1 Pseudobdellovibrionaceae bacterium
CCTTTAATAACAGCATAACCAGAGCCAGCTATTTTAGTTTGATTAAGTAAAGCACTGATATCAGTAATTTCAATTCTTGGTCCGTTGAAATCAAAAAAAACATCAACTTGATTCACTGGATACGGAAAGCCACGAGATGAGAAATAGCCATCTGTAAGAACGCCTTCACCTTTGAACTGTGGAATAGAATCTTTGAGTTTAAAATCAGTCTCAAATTCCAGTACGCCTGAAACAGATTCTGTAAACGGAAATAAAAATTGCAAAGGCTTAAGTAGAAGTCGTCCACTGGCTTGAAAAACAGGTTCAATAATATTACTTTTAAGAGAAAGATTCAAAGACTGATCGGCACCATTCATTTGAAATGGCTTCATTGAAATAAGTTTTCGATCAAAAAGAAATTCAGTTGGTTGTGCTAGTTTAAGCGATTGAGTCCCGCGTTCTAGATTTAGTTGAGAAACGTTAATTTTGCCAAACAGTTCATCGAGTGTGTTGTTATTTGATTTTAAAGTAATAACACCAGATATTGTAGAATTGGTTTCAGAAGTAGGAATTTTGAGGCTTATCGTTGGCAGAAATGAAAGCAGTTGAAATTGGTTCAGCTGAGCATTAAATTGATATTTTTCATGCGCTGCCAAGGGGATTTGAAAATCGCCTTGAACTTGTCGTCCAAAAACTTGACCTTCAGCTTTAAAATAATTCTTATTCAGTTCAGATTTAAACTGGCTACTTGGAAAACGAGTCTGGTCTATTTGTATATTGTTTAAATTGTTTTGTGTGATAATTCGAGCCTCGTTAATTGAGCCAACGATATCGCCATTTATTTCAAAATCACCAGTTAGATTTTTAAAATATTTTTTGAAAAAATCAATGGTTTCAAGTTGAAGCTGGTGGCTTTGAATTTTCATTTTAAACTGAGGTTGATTTTGTGTTTCAATTCCTTCTGAAAGCTTTATATAGCCTGTGCTCTTAGAGATCAAAAAATTATTGAAGGACATAAATAGTCCATTACTGACAATTTGACCAGAAAGGCTTTTATAATTTTCTCCGTAAAGTAATCCATTTTTCAAAGAGATCGATGTGTCTAGATTCAACTTCCAGAAATCAAGTGGTCCTGAAAACTTAACATCAGCTTGGCCAGATCCAGTGGCAGAAATAGGTAAGTGCCATTTTTCTTCAATGATTTTAAGCGCATCGCTGACAACAAGGGGTTGAAACCTAAATTGGCCTTGAGTTTTTAATTCGTTGAGATCAACTGAGATAT
Source organism: Pseudobdellovibrionaceae bacterium (assembly GCA_043765175.1). Lineage (GTDB taxonomy): Bacteria > Bdellovibrionota > Bdellovibrionia > Bdellovibrionales > Bdellovibrionaceae > Pseudobdellovibrio. The sequence continues at coordinate 1,262 of JAYUJM010000153.1, forward strand.
CCCCTTTGTAAATTGATCGATCAATTTTTCCGTTAAAATTATTTAATTGGATGATGCCTTTTTCATAACTCAAGTCTGAATAAGTATCTCCTAAATAAAATTGATCTATTTCGGCGTCTTTAATTTTTAGTTTGGAGCTCATGATTCCAAAATCGCTTGTACCTTGGGTGCTTAATTCTCCTGAAGCTAATCCTTTTAAATTGAGATTAGCAATATTATCAAAGTCAGTTAAAAGCAATTTTTCTGACTTAAATTTTATGTTAAAACCATTTTGAAAATGAACATCGCCAACAGCATTAACTGTTGAATTTTTAGTTTTCAAATCTGAAGTAAAACGTAAATTACTGTTAATAAAATCTAATTCTCCAGTTAATGAAGCTATTGGAATTTTGACGATGTTATTTTTTTGAGTACTATCTGAATCGATTGATAAATTTTGACCATTAATTATATACTGACAGTGAGCTTTAAAATCTGACAATTGGCCTTCGCAAATACCTTGAGCTTCTGCGTCCAGATAAGCAGGTATATTTTTTAGATTCAAAGATTGAAAAAGCTTTTGTAGCGAAAACTGATTGACATCAATTGAAGACTTAAATTGATAGGGTGTTCGATGGTTAACTTGTATTTTAGTTAATCGCGCTTCACCGGCGGGATGCAAAAGGTGTATTTGATCAATTTCGAGTTGGCTGTTTTTTATTTTAGATTTAAATTCGCCTTGGCCAAATTTAAACGAATCAAAGCTTACGTTGTCATAAGTAACTTCTAAGAAACCAAAGTTATTTTCACTATTAGTTGATTTAAGCTGAGCTTTAAACTGCGCAAAGCCACTTACAGCGGGCAGTCGTTCTTGATTTTTTTTTATGATATAAAGTAGATCTCTTGCGTCAGATAAATACACTAAGCCTGAAAGCTGCGTTGTTAGTTTGGGCTCTTTGAAAAGTTGTTTGAGTTCTGCATTCTGAATTTTAAAATCGATAAAGCTGTCATTTTTTTTTAAACTTAAGTTGGCGGTTCGTAATTTTTTTGCATCAATTGTACCATCAATCTTTAATGTAAATTGATTAGTCGATTTTTTAATTGAAGTTAGTAAAATTGAAATTTGACTTGTTTGTAGATCGATTGATTTAATTTCATTACTTAATAAAATTTGATCGGCTTGTAAATCGATTTGATTCAAGGCCACTGAGTTTAATTCTGATACTTGAATTGAAACTTGTGTTCGATTCAAATAAACTTTTTGTACTGGCAATCGAGGCAAATACTCGAATAGTAAATCTAAATTAATTTCAGAAGGCGTTTGAGATTTTTTATTAATCAGATTATTTAAAGTTTTTTGGTCAATATTCCATTTCGGAGTGTCTATTTTTAAATAGGCAATCGTCAGTTGTCCTATGAGCAGATTAAACGGATTAATTTGAAGTTTAATGTTAGCCATTTCAATTGGAGATAACTCCGTATTTTGATCTAAAATTTGTAGCTTTATATCATAAGCAACAGCCTGTAATTTTAAAACTGAGATTTTAACTTGATTGAATTGAACACGAATTTTATTTTGTTCATTATTGAACTGACTCACTTTTTCTAAGATTTTGTCATTGATAAATTTTTCACCCCAGTTATTCCAAATCAAAGAAACTGCAAATAAAAATAATAACGGTGGCATTGCTATTAATAAAATTTTTTTAATATTATTCCATTGTTTAATCGGATTCACTTACGAGCCCACTCTTGCAAATAAGCTTCTGTCGATCGATAGTTAGGAACATTTTGAGCGAGTGCGCTGAGAAACCGCTGTGCTAATTCAGTTTGTCCTAACCCGTGATAAGCAAGAGCTTTTAAATAGATTGCACCGCTGGCATCATCAGCAGTGTAATCACTGTCAGACTCAAGCTTTTCAATAAGTTTAAGTAAGTCGAGGTGTCGGCCGCATTCGAACAGAGTTTCTGCTTTAAGCCAAAGGCTGGATTTATTTTCAGGACATCTTTCAAGAACTTCCAATGTAAGTTCAAATAAATTAATCTGAAAAGTAAAAATAGCTAAGTTATAAAATTCAGCTTTGAGTTGTTGGTTTTTATCGGTGTCAGATTTCAATATATTTCTAATTTGAAATTCAACCATTTCTATGGCTTGAGTTTCTGCAGATCCTTGCTTGTAAGGATGAGATTTGAATTTATAATTGTTAAGATCTTTTTGATTAGAAAATTTAGATAAAATTTGATCTGCTTTGCGTTCGAGATGGGCCTGCTTTAGAATTCCAATTTCAATATCATGAGGAAACAATCGAACAAGTTGTTTAAGAACATTTTCTTCTTGATCTGAAAGTTGATAAATACGATTTTTTGAAAGTTGTTCTATCAGCTGTTTTTTAAGTTCAAGTTGGGATTCTTTAAATTTTTGATGAGCTTCTGCAATTTTTTTTGGAATTTCATTGAAATAATAGGATAATAAATTTGATTTTAAATAAGTAGATTCTTCTTTAGAAACTTGTATTAAATAGTCAAAAAAAGCTACAGTGGATTCATTCCAATCAGTTTGATTTTTTTGCAGCATTTCAGCTAAAAATCCAATAGGGAGTTGATTAATCTTTTTCAAACGTAAACAGCGAAGATAGAATTTTTTCAGCAGTTCAATCTGTCCAATGGAAATAAAAAAATGACTTAGACTTTCTAGTTCATCAGAACTAATGATTTCATTCTTGTCATATTTTGATAATAACTCTCTGCAAACGAATTCGGTCGAAGCGTTTTCTTGAAATAAATTATGAATTGCAATTTCAAGGCTGTTCATCCCTGCCAAGCCTAGTCCTCGATTCCTTTGTAAAGTCTTTGTATTACAGAACTAATCCTGAGAAACCCGTGATACATATTGACCTTCAGATGTATCAATTCTTAATAAATCACCTTCATTGATATGCAGAGGAACGTTAACAACAAGACCTGATTCCATTGTAGCTGGCTTTGTGGCTCCTGTTACGCGATCGCCTTTAATGCCTGGATCAGTTTGAGCAACTTTTAAATTAACAGCATTAGGAACATCGACAACAACAGGTTTGTCATTGTAAATTGTAATATTGACAACTAAATTTTCAGTTAAATAATTTTTAGCATCGCCAATTTCATGATCCATCATGCTAATTTGTTCGTAATTGGTTTGATTCATAAAATTAAAACCATTGTCGTCTTTATACAAAAAAGTCATTTCTACATTTTCTACGTTAGGGACTTCAAATTTTTCACCAGATTTAAAAGTTCTTTCTAGATTTTGTCCAGTAAGCATGGCACGCATTTTTGTGCGTGAAAATTGATTCCCTTTTCCAGGTTTAACGTGTTGAAAATCAACAATAACATAGGGTTGACCATCAACCATCATTTTTAATCCCTTTTTAAAATCTGACGTTTCGTACATAGAATCTCCGTTTAATTATGAGTGTAAGTTTTTTAAAAAAATTTAAAAAATATATTAAGATAATAGTGTAAGATAGGCTTTAAGATCAAACAAGTGAATGACGATTATTTAAAGAAGCTATTCTGCGCAGCAGTATTTCTAAGGTGTTTATCTGCTTTTGAGAAATTAAATGTCGTCGGCTAATCGATTGGTATTCAGGAATTTTTGGGCGTATTTTTTCAGCATTTTCGTGTTGTGAAAGCTTTATAAATCGGATTTTAATTTCTTCGTGTGCGCCAAATTCAGCTTGGCATTCTTTTAATAACTGTAACGATTTCTGATAGTTTTGGCGCGAACTTAAAGCGTCAACTAAGGATAATACTCGCTCTAACTGAGCAGGCATTTTTTGTCGAAGAGGGGTCTGTAAAATGTCTTCGGTGGGAGATGTATTTTCTGCGACAAAGCTTGTATTTTGTGACTGTGATTTCAATTTCGCCAGCGCTTTATTGGCTATAAGATGTTGAGGGTTTAGAGTAACTACATTTTCAAAATCTACCATGGCTTTTTGAGACTGATTCATTTTTAAATAACTTTGAGCCCGTAATAGTAAGCACATCCAGTTATCAGGAGCTCGAGCAATACAAAAACTAAAAGCCTCTGCGGATTCAGTCCATTTATTTTTAAGTTGAAGAAGTCGTCCACGAAGCATATTTCCACTCAGTGAGTGAGGGTGAAATGATAAACTTCTTTGAAGCAAAGTATCGGCCTCGTCGATCATATTTTCAGCAATATATAAATCAGCTAATTGTGAGAACGAGAGTGATCTTGGGTTTGTTAAAAGATCTATTTGTAAAGATTCTATTTGTGCCATGCGTGTCATCTTCAATAGATCATGTCATTATATTGACGGATTGGAAAGCTCCTTATTCAATAAATAAAGTAAAAAATGATAATTTTAGGAATTGATCCAGGATCACGCTTTTTAGGGTTTGGAGTTATTTCAGTCAATGGGACTGAACGTAAACCTTTGCAATTTGGTGTGCTTCAGTTCGACGGCGAAATGGAGTTAACTTCAAGATTATTGCAAATTGGTGAAGGGGTGCATGATTTATTAAAAGATTTTAAGCCAGATCATGTGGCCATTGAGAAAATATTTTTAGGCAAAAATGCAGATAGCGCTTTTAAGTTAGGACATGCTAGAGGTGTCACAATTTACGAAGCTTTAAAAAACAAGTCTTTAGTTTATGAATACGCAACACGAGTTGTAAAAAAAGGAATAACTGGAAACGGTGGCGCAGAAAAAGAACACGTTCGATTAGTGCTGCAAAATTTATTAAAGATTTCCAATATAAAATCTTTAGATGCATCAGATGCTTTAGCGCTGGCTTATTATCACTCCTCACAGTTGAGTGTATTAAAACTCAAAGCGACTTTAGACAAAAACAGAAAAGGTATAAACTTATGATTGGTTACTTAAATGGGATTGTATTTGAAGCCAGTCTAGATTCATTAATCATTGACGTGAATGGAGTGGGTTATGAAATTAGTACAACTCAGCAAACATTAAATGATTTGCAAGTCCTGATCGGGCAAAAAATTTCATTATGGATTTATTCGCACGTCAGAGAAGATGCTTTTCAACTATTTGGATTTATGCAAAAGCCACAAAAAGATTTTTTTATGCAACTTTTAAAAGTTAATGGCGTAGGACCTAAATCAGCATTAACAATATTATCTGGTGCCAGTCTGAATCAGATTCAAAGTTGGATTGAAGCAGGTGATGCGAAGGCTTTATCATCACTTCCTAAGGTAGGTAAAAAAACTGCTGAGCAAATTGTTCTGACTTTGCAAGGAAAACTTGTAATTATAGATAGCCCTACTGGATCAAAAAATAAATCAATTAAAAACGAAACTCAACGACAAATTATGTCAGCCTTAGTCAACTTAGGTTTTAAAAATCAGCTAGTTGACGAGTTTATTGTGACGTTAGAAAATAAGGAAATGAAGCTCGAAGAGGGTGTTCGCTTAGGGCTTCAGAAATTATCAGGTCAGTTATGAATCGGATTATAGAATCTGCTCCGCAAGAAAATGAAATTAAATGGGAAAACAAATTACGACCTCTGTCTTTTGATGAGTTTCCTGGTCAGCATGAAGTAAAAGAAAAATTAAAAGTTTTTGTTAAAGCGACTCAAGGTCGAAAAGAACCCTTAGATCACACTCTATTGTTTGGCCCTCCGGGGTTGGGTAAAACAACTTTGGCTCAGATTATTGCTCACGAACTAAAAAGTGAAATTAAAATTACTTCCGCTCCGGCTTTAGATAAAAAAGGAGATCTTGCAGCGCTATTAACAAGTTTAAAACCTTTTTCGATTTTATTTATTGATGAAATTCATCGTTTGAATAGAACGATTGAAGAGTATCTTTATACGGCGATGGAAGATTACTATATAGATATTGTGACTGGTGATGGTTTAGGTGCGATGTCGATGAAATTTCAATTAGCTCCATTTACGCTGATTGGCGCAACGACACGGGCGGGCTTGTTAGATAATCCTTTTCGGGATCGTTTTGGAATTCAAGAACGTTTGCAATTTTATCATCAAACAGATATTCAAAAAATTTTACTTCGTTCGGCAGAAATACTGTCCTTGAAATTATCAACTGAGGGCGCTGAAGAAATCTCAAAACGTGCACGAGGTACTCCACGAGTAGCCAATAGATTATTAAAACGAGTGCGTGATTATGCAGAGGTCAAAGGCAATGGTGAAATTCATCATGAAATTGCTGTTTATGCTTTGGATCAACTGGGTGTTGATAAACATGGTTTAGATGAAATGGATCGTCGAATTTTAAAATTGATGGCTGAAAAATATGAAGGTGGTCCTGTTGGTATTGATACGATGGCTGCCGCCTTAGGCGAAGAGCGAGAAACTCTTGAAGAAGTCTATGAGCCTTTTTTAATTCAAGAGGGTTTTATTCAGAAAACTCCGCGTGGCCGAGTACTTACGGCTTTTAGTAAACAACAAAAATTATATTAAGGAAATTATGTTTTTTCAAAGAACTATCAGAAAATCTGCAACTGTTCAAGGTATTGGAATTCACTCTGGAGAACCTTGTTCATTAGTTTTCCGAGCAGCACCTGTAAATACCGGAGTTTATTTTATTCGAACAGATTTGCCAGGGCGACCATTTTTAAAAGTGTCTTCTGAAAATGTTGAAGCTGCTCAATATCAAACGGTCTTGGGGAAAGAAAAATTTTCGGTGGCCACTATTGAACATTGCGTTTCCGCATTGTCAGCTTTAAGAATTGATAATATTTATATTGAACTCGACGGGCCCGAGATTCCAATCTGTGATGGAAGTGCGCTGGCATTTACCGAAGCTTTGTTAAAAGCGGAATTGGTTGAAATGGACCAGCCTCGAAGATACTGTTATATCACAGAGCCGATCAGTTATTCAGAAGGGGACAAATATGCTTATATCATTCCTTATCATGGTTTACGTGTTGGAGTAACGATAGATTTTTCTCATCCATGTATTCAGCAACAAACTTTAAATTTAGAAATAAATGAACAGTCTTTTTTACGCGAAATAGCGCCGGCTCGAACATTTGGCTTCTTAAAAGATGCCGAAGCCTTAAAGGCAGCAGGTCTAGCTAAAGGTGGCGGTTTAGAAAATTGTATTATCCTAGATGATGAAAAAATTCTTAATAAGGAAGGACTTCGCTTTAAAGATGAATTTGTCAGGCATAAGATATTAGATGCACTAGGTGATTTAGTGACTTTAGAAATGCCCCTTATGGGCCAACTTGTGTTACATAAGGCAGGTCATGACATCATGAATAAACTCGTTAAAAAAATAATCGCATCAACAAAATCTTATAAATTTGTTGAGCTCGGCGTTGATGTCACTGAAGAAACAAAAAAATTTGCTAATTGGAGTATTAGCTAATAATCTTTACCAATTATTAAATTATTTTTATTCATAAAAAAACAGGGAGAATACATATGATTATCGGAGTTCCAAAAGAAATTAAAATTAGTGAAAATCGTGTTGGCATGACTGAAGCAGGAGCTAAGCAATTAGTCAAAGAAGGTCATCAAGTTATTGTTGAAAAAGATGCTGGTGTTGGAAGTGGTATTACAAATGAACAGTATGAAAAAGCAGGCGCTCAAATAATTGATACAAAAAAAGAAGTCTATGAAAAAGCGGGAATGATCATGAAGGTCAAAGAACCTTTACCAGCTGAATATGATTTGATGAAAGAAAATCAAATACTTTATACATATCTTCATCTTGCTGCTGAGCCAAAACTGACTCAAGTTCTATGCGATCGAAAAGTAAAAGCTGTCGCCTATGAAACCATTCAATTAGAAAACAATTCTTTGCCATTATTAACTCCGATGTCAGAAGTGGCAGGGCGCATGGCCACTCAAATTGGAGCTTTTTATCTTCAAAAAGATCACGCTGGACGGGGAATTTTATTGGGTGGTGTTACAGGTGTAATGCCTGGTAAAGTCACTATCATTGGTGGTGGTGTTGTGGGAACTAATGCTGCTAAGATGGCCATGGGATTAGGTGCGCAAGTCACTATACTGGATGTCAGCACTGCAAGATTAGAATATTTAGATGATATTTTTAAAGGACGTTGTCAAACATTGTATTCGAATGCAAAAAATATCGAGGAATCAGTTGTTGATTCAGATTTAGTAGTTGGTGGTGTATTAATTACTGGACATAAAGCTCCGACGTTGGTTTCTAAAGAAATGATCAGCCAAATGAAAAAAGGCACTGTAGTTGTCGATGTGGCTGTTGATCAAGGTGGATGTATTGAAACTTGTCGCCCGACATCTCATACAGAACCTACTTATGAAGTTGATGGCGTTATTCATTATTGTGTTCCCAACATGCCAGGCGTTGTTCCTAGAACATCGACTTATGCATTAACGAATGTTACACTAAAATACGCTTCAATGCTTGCCGCAATGGGAGTCGAAGAAGCTGTAAGTAAGAATAAAGCATTAATGCTAGGTTTAAATGTTTATGGTGGTAAAGTCTGTTACGAGCCTGTAGCCAGAGATTTAAATATGGAATTTAAACCATTCAAAGTTTAATATATTAAGTTAAATATATTAAGTTAAATCAATTTTATCGATACAAGGATGTTAACGATGAAGTATTTAGTTATTTTAATTTTTTCTTTGAATCTGCACGCAAAAATTAGACATGTTATTTTATCAGAGCCCACTGATAGTGGGTTGATTAAATACTCTGTTTTAGAAGTTAACGAGCAGTTGATATCTGATCAAAAAAGAATTTCACAAAAAGTAATATTTCGTAAAACCAGTCGTTACGAAACTCGAAAATCTTTATTGAAACAAGCTCAAAAAAATCCACTTCCTGAGATTTCTTTTATCGACCGAATTGGTCAACCGCTTTGGGAGCCAGTTAAAAATAATTGGTCCCAACAAGATGAAAAAAATTACAGCGAATGGTTTCAAAAAAATGTTACAAAAGAATTTAATGCGAACTCGCAGCTATTAGCTGATTGTGCTGATATTAGTCTACTTTTTCGTTGGGCTTATGCTCATGATTTTAAGTTGCCAGTGGCAAATACTTTGGCTGGCACAGGGAAACTGTTCGGACATTTTTCAGGATCCAAAGCTTGGGATCAACTTCCTACTCATCCTGAATGGAAAAAAGATGAGCGATTTAAAGCAGCTTTACGCTATTTGTTTGATAATTCTTACACGCAAACTGTATTTTCAGATTTATACCCCACAGAAATCAACTCTGATTTTGTTCATCCTGGATCCTTATATATGATACTCAGAAAAAAGACTGGACATGCTCAGACACTTTTTCAAATTGACTCGCAACAGTCAGGAATTAAAACAATCTGGGGAAACGAACCCTCTAGCGAAAAAATTTATGAAAGCTGGATTATTTGGGAGCCATCAGTAAAAAATCAATTTGGGTTATGGCGTTGGCCTATTTTTGAAAAAAATATTTGGTCATTAACTACGGCTGATAAAATGCCAGGATATTCAACTGAACAGTTTATTCAACGTCAAAATTTAAGTGAAAATGATTTTAGAAATTGGGTCTTGGATCGATTAGGTTTAGTTGATTTTGATGAAGCCAAATTAAAAAGAGAACTTCAATCGATGAAAGAGGCTTTGACCTATAGACTATCGATTACATTGGAAGGAACATTGATTTGTGGTTATCAGCCATGTGATTCTAGCAGTGAAGACTATGACAGTTATTCAACACCAAGTCGTGACAGTCGACTTATTCAATCACAAGTTGAGATGCTGAAAGTAATAAAAAAAATGGGTGGAATAAATCACCCAACAGTGCAAAAAATTATTATCTCAGCTTCATTAAATGAAATTTTGATCGAAGGCTATGGTCTGACATATAGCGATTTTATTTTCTCTAAAAATCGTTTAGGTTTAATCAATGCAAACCCCAATTTAAAATTTGCTGAAAGATGGGGTTTGACAACTTTTGAAAATATAAACAGTGAATTTTTTAATTTATTTCAGGTCATTAAACAAGGGTTAGATACACGAAAAAATCGCGTCGATAATGGGTATTATGCTTGTTTTGTGAAAGTGTGTGATGAAAGCTCAGTTTATATAAAAAGTTTAATCACTACTAAAATGGATCTAGGTTTATCTTTTATTTTTCAAAGATTAAACCAGATCATAATTGATAAAGCATTTGATCAAAATAGTTTAAGTTTAGCCTTAAATTATCTTCGTTTACAGACTTTATCTTATTTTGAAAATGATATTATAAGTTCAAGCTGTGAAAAAATGACAGCCTGTCGATATTATGATGGCATTTGGTTTGATCAGAAATTTAATCGATTCAAAACTTGGAAATCTTTACCAAAACAGGCTTTAAATTCACGTTGGGGCCTGTAATTGTTCTAATAATTGATTTTATTCAGTTAACATGTTGCGACATTGATATGTTTCGTGTATAAGCTTACCAGATTCACAACACATTTTCAATATTCTGGGGGGAGACTCATGCCAAACACACCTGCTGTCGACAACAATCAAGCTGACGGAATTATTAACCAACTGATCACTGAAGAGGTTCACGCTGTAGTAGTAGCAAAAGAAGTTATAAAAAAGAAAACTCAATCTGAAGATCTTGACGGCGATGATGATGCTGATTTTGGTGCAGATAAGCCAATGGATCGTTTTGGTGAAATAGATTTAGATGATTCAACTTTGCAAGCTTTAGAAAGCAGTCAGACGGGATTATTATCTGAAGAAGAAGAAGAGTTTAATTTTGATGCCGTTGAGAACATATTAGAATTACCTGAAACGGAATTTCCGAGATTTACTTTAGCTAAAAATAAAGCTCGATTTTTACGTATGGTTTCTTGGTATCGTCAAAAAGAAGAGTGGATTGAAGTAGCCCCAATCAGTGGAGTGACTAAATTATTTAAACAGCAAACAAAAGAACTTGAAGGAATTCGTTCAAGTAAAATGGATTACGAAATGGAACTTGAAACAGGAACATTAACACCGTCACAAAGATCATATCGTAAAGACGAATTAAAAATGTGCCGAGTTCAAGAAAAAATGGCTGTGCATTTAATATCTAAATTACAATTAAAAATTAAATCTGGCCGACGATAATATAATTTATTACTTGATAGGCTTAAATAAAAAACGCATCCTTAAAAGATGCGTTTTTTATTTTTAAATCTTATTTTGGTTTTTTCTTTCAAAATTTTTTCAGCTGATTTGACCTTTTCTGAAAAACATATCGATCCTGTCCTTAAAAAAGGGACTGATTTGCACTCAAGTGTGACCTTTATTTCAGGGGCATTGCTAGCTTGGGGTACGCGACAATATGACGATCAATTCAGAAGTAAATGGGTAGGACATCAAAAAATGTCTAAAGCGGATGCCCGTATTGGTGATGTTATGGGCTCTGGAGCCGCGAGTCTTGTAGTGATTGGCTCACAATATTTATTTGATGATCAAGACTCAAATTACCAATCACATCTTCGAGGTTTTGTTTACGGAGGCCTTGCCATTTACACTTTAAAAACTGTGTTTGGTCGTAATCGCCCGGGAAGCAGTGACAGTCATCAGTCGTTTCCATCAGGACACACGGCCATTACATTTATGACGGCAACACAGCTAATGTATGCCTACGGTTGGAAAGCAGCCATTATAGCTTATCCATTAGCGATATTCACAGGAGCCTCGCGCTTGGCCGATGATGCCCACTGGTTTTCAGACACCGTTGGTGGAGCAGCCTTAGGTTATTTTGTGGGGCGCGCGACATATTACGATGAGTCTTATGTAGAAGAAGTTCATTCGGTCAATACAGTGACAGTGGATGTGATTCCGCTGATTGATTCCAAATCTTTTGAAGTGCAGGTGTTGGTTGGGTTTTGAGGTTTTTTCATGAAATATTTAGTTCTTATTATTTTTATTTTCTCTTCATGTAGTATTAAGCCAAAAAATAGTGACATTCAGGTTGATATTGAAAAATCGATTCCAGTTTATGCAGTTAGGATTTACTCAAAAGATAAAATAGTATCTAATATTTTTACTAGCTCTAGAAAATTTTCTGATCCGCTAAATTTAGTAACTGATTAAGATATTTGGCATCTAGGATCTTGCTCAAAATCATTTACAGCGTATTTAGTTTTTTTAGCTGTTCGTGAGAAAAAAATATCATATCAAACATTAGTCAGTGAATTTTATACTGAATTAAATAGAAAAAATAAAATATTAAAAATTGAAGATCTTTTAATGCATGAAAGTGGAATCCTTGAAATAGATGATTCATTAGATTCTAAAACAAGAAGTATTTATTTAAATGCAGAGTCCTTAGAGCAGAAAACAATGAGTGAAAGTAGTAAAAAATTTGAATCGCGACTTGTAAGTGTTAGATCTATAGTTGCAAATCAATTGCTGCAACTTCCTTATGATGTTGCAAATTATGGTAAATTTAAATACTCAAATAGTAACTATTTGATTTTGGGTTCCGTTTTAGAAAAGATATATCAGAAACCATTTTCTGAAATTTTGAGTGAGAAGTTATTTATACCTTTTAAAATGTTGTCTTGTAAAATAGGCTTATCAGGTTAAAGTGAATGATAAAAAACAAATTGATGTCATGCCATTAGCAATTGCTCCAGCAGGTTTAATGAGTTGTAACTTAAATGATTGGTCGAAATTTATAATACATATGAATCATTTGCTGATTTCAAATCCAAACGATCATTTTATAAAAAAATATTTTTCAACAGGACGAAGTGATACATATACGCGTTCAGCTTTTGGATATGTAGAAAAAATGGGGAGTGAAAACGGAC
>JAYUJM010000154.1:0-13998 GCA_043765175.1 Pseudobdellovibrionaceae bacterium
TGCACAGAAGGTATTGAAATAATATTTTTTCTAAAATTGACTGCTAACAAAAAATATGTGCTACTCTTTTATCGGAAAGTTCTTGGAGTTCTTTAGTTAAATTATAGTTAAATTTACTCGCATTTCTACACTTGGAATAAGTTTTTCCAGCTATGGAAAGCGTCTCACTTTGAACGCAGACGGACCTATGGTCAGTAAATAAGCCATTTTAGATTCGAGTATGCTAGGTCCTAGTTACACCTTTTGAATTTTAATAAACTGTGTTTACAAACATATTAAAAATGATTTTGTTGATTGCTTGGGCGATCACTGTTCGAGGTTAACGGATTTAACTTTTATTAAACCTTGGCTCTTAACAAATGGGATTCGCAAGCTTCTAAATGATACATTCTAGCTGAGCTTTTACGTAAAAAGCTGGGCCGCCGTTAACAGCATAAACTTTTCCACCATAGTTAGATGTAGGCTCATCTTCTTGTTGTTAACGTGTAACACATTTTTCATCGGCTGGATTGTAACCAGAGCTAAGATCATAACCAGCCAAGCACATTCTCTCGCAAATTGTTACACCTTTCGAGTTAATTCCATCACCATCAGTTTTGAAATGGAAGTCTCTAAATGATTTATTTTTAATTTAATATTGGTCAACCCGAGCATGAATTCCATTTCCTGCAACTTCGTTCGTCAAAATTTTACCATTAGGTAATTCAACTTCAATTCTATGAGTTTTGTTATCTGCGTAGGCGTTTAAGTAAAACCAAGAAATTTTATTACCCTTGGTTTGAGCTTGAACAAACCCACGTTTTTCAAAATAAGCATCAACTATTTCATCGATACTAAATGTTGACGGCGTGATCCAAGCACCACCATCTAAACGGTATTTTAAGAACTGCATTTGCCCACCATTTGTTTGACCAAAAGTGTCGGCATAAAGTTTTTGACTAAAAGCAGACAACTCTGGCGCACCAAGGTAATCAAAAAAATGTTGATTGTTTGTTCCATCACTTAGTGGAAAACATTGTGTGCTCGCATTCGTAGAACCGATTGGAAACCATAAACCAACATCAAGGCCACAATTTTGGTTAAAATATTTTAATTTGTTAGTTCCAGTCGGATTTCCTGGATACCACTCATTGAAAAGAGTCCCATAAACTTGAGCAATAAATCCGTAAGCAATATGAGTACTTGGATCAAGTGGAATTTTGTTGTACGTAAAATATTTTCCTTCTGGGTAATTATATTCATATAAATTATTAGGTCTCCATTCGTGCACACCAAATAAAAATATTCCAGCATTTAAGCCATGCAGCTTAACATTAATTAATGAATATATCGAAGAGTACAAAGAATCCATTGCTGAATCAGGTGATCCTAAATAGATAGAGCCTAAAATTAAATTAGTATTTTCAAGTGATCCGTTTGTTGAGAAATCAGATTGAGGAAATTCATCTTTAGTTTTACGTAATAGTTCTTTGTATTTACTTTTCGCTATGCCAAAAACAGATGAATTAAGCAAAGCGGTATCGGCTGCAAAACCACCTCCGTAATTATGAGCAATATAATATTTTATACCACGAGCTCCAAATTTTTCTTCATATCGTTGTTTTAATCTTTTGTAAAAAAATTTCCACATCGGATTACCAGAAGCTATCCAAGAATTGCCTTCTCCTGTTTCGCCAATCCACATCGCATTTGAGATATCTGCTTGGTTGGCTTTTTCGATGGCTTGTTGTTCATTCAACGGCCCGTTAGGCCACCAGCACTTATTGTATCTAGTCCCATTAGGGGCTGTAGACCAATCATTGGGGCCGTCGCCTTGACATGTTGGTTGTAAGTTCATAAAAATTTCAGTTCTTGGTACCCCATTAAAAGAACGACCTAAGTCACGAGATCGTTCTACTTCATTCATGTCTGTATCCCATGGAAGCGAATGCATTGATAAGTGTGTTGCCCCTTGATTAAAAGCACGGTCATTAGAATACTTTGTTTTTTGAGCATAACTAATCCAGGCTTTGCCAGCTGGTAGTTTCATATCAGGTATTAAGTTATCCCAATCTGTATATTGTTTACTTGGATTAAAAGTTGGTACAATTGGACTTACAAAACCAGTTGATTTTGGACCAACAGGTGCAAAAGTATGAAATCCAGCAGAAACATTGTTAGAAAATGTTTGAGCAGCATTTTGATCATAATAGCCATTACTTTCGCCGTTTGCTCCCCAACGATTTAGGGTATCTAAACCTTCTTTTGTCATAAATTTTAAAACTCTGAATGGATTTTTTGTTGAAACTAAATAATCTTTCAACGGGGTTTTTAAATTAATAATATCACTTCCTATAAAATATCTAAAGTCATAACCTTGAGGTAATCGATAATTGGATTTATCTGTTAACAAAAACCCTTGTTTGGTTTTGACGACTTCAATTTTCATATGTTCATCAAGTCCCTTAGCCATGGTTTTTAATTCAAATTTAGTAAAATCAATTGGATTGTTATCATCAACAATTGTGTTTGCTGGATTGTTAGGAACTGGATCTGCAGTACTAGATTGGTCCTTTTTAAAATTCTGGCTTTGGTATTTGCCACAATTCTGAAATAAAAAAGTATTTAGTATTGTAAAAATAAAAATTGCACTTAAATGGGTATATTTTTTTGTCATCACAGTCCTCATGTTTTAGTATAATGTTATCGGACATTACTTTTTAAAATTGTACTCGCATTTTGTGGGCCTTATTGTAAGATTTTTTGAATCAAAAAATACACAGCAACTACAAAAATTTGTAATTGCTGTGTAATAATAGATATTCTACTTAGAAAATTCAGTCGCACCACGGCCATTTTTTAGACCTCTTCCTTGCCCCTGAGGTAAGCCACTCGAAGAGTAATCTGAAGTTGCACCAGCAGCGACTCCACCATTACCAGTAGAAGTTGGAGAGTTAAAAAACTGCTGTTCCTTGCTAGCACAATGCTTTTTAGTATTTTGCATAGCTTTAGTTGAGGAATCTAGATACAAATCCATATCTTTTTGTGACATACCTTGCAAGTTTGCGTTATCTGCTAATCTGTCTGAAGCAGCCTGTTTTGTATTACTTCGATTGCTCGTGTTAACACTGACAGTCCCTTCATCGTCATTATATTCATATCCAGTTATTCTGTTATTCATTTGAAAAACATCTTGAACGCGATTAAAAGTACTAATCGCTGTGTCACAAAGAAACTCAGCTGTTTCATAGCTTTTCGTATGCCCAGAGCTTTGAGCAAATGAATTTAATGAAATAAAAGACATTACTACAACTAACTTTAGTTTTAAATTTTTCATATATGACTTTCCTTAATTATTAAGTTTGTAGCGTTTGCTACAGGTTTTTAGACCTTTGGTAACTGGCTGACTTGTTTATTTAACTTGTGTTAAATTAATTAAGTCCCTTTAGTTTTGCGTCATCTAGTCACCTAGATTTTGCCCTTAACAAAGAAAAGTATTAATTATTACGTGCTGTATTTTTAATAATCTTTACCTCATCAGTTTTACTCCTTGTTTAATTCTAACTAGCTTTTCGGCTAGTCTAGGAAAAACTTTACTCGTATTAAACATTAAAAATTTGTTGCGCCTCGATTTGCTTTCAAACCACGGCCTTCACCTTGTGGTAAACCCACTGATGGATAATCCGAACCAGCACCTGCTGAAACTCCACCACTGCCTGTTGATACAACACCTGAACCTGAACCAGAACCGCACTTCGACGGTCCATTATAAGTTCTTACTGCTTGTAGGGCTAAATACTGACCCATGGTTCCACAGCCATTTAAAGCTTTACTAATAGTGTTTATTTCATTTGCTAAATTTGATTTCTTAGTCTCATTGTATGGCATTTTTACAGTCTTTCCTTCAATTTGTTTATCGTAAGTTGAGCTGGGATTGTTCATAGCATTGTTGAGTTCATTGATATTACTTTCCATGAGTTGCTTCATGTCATACATCTGATCTGGATCACAGTTTTCGTCTGCGAAACAATTCAATGCGGCTATAGATACAACTAATACCAATACGTTTTTTAAATTTTTCATATATAACTTTCCTTAATTATTAAGTTGTAGCTTCTGCTACAGGTTTTTAGACCTTTGGTAACTGGCTGACTTATTTAAAACTATTTCTAATCTAAAAAAGTCCCTTTAGTTTTGCGTCATCTGGTCGCCCAGATTTTGCCCTTAACAAAGAAAAGTATTAATTATTACGTGCTATATTTTTAATAATCTTTACCTCATCAGTTTTACTCCTTGTTTTGATCTAACTAGCTTTTCGGCTAGTCTAGGAAAAACTTTACTCGCATTTTCTCACATTTAATGATCAAAACAGAACGTTTGTTTTCTCAGATCGAAGCACTTAAATCGAAACCGAGCTGCAGTGTAGTTTGACATGAAATCATATAACAAAAACATTTTCAGGTAAATAAAACTGTACGTTCGTCATATTTACGGTAAAATTGACGGATATACCGTTAAAAAGACTTTTAAAAAATCCAAAAAAATCCTTCTTACTTTTCGGTCCTAGAGCCACTGGCAAATCCACATGGATCAAGAATGAGATTAAGCCCGATTTGTACATCGATTTATTGCAACAAAAAGACTATCAAAAATATGCACTTAACTTAGACTTGCTAAAACAAATAATTGAAGGCAACAAAAAAATAAAAACTATTGCTATTGATGAAATTCAAAAATTACCACAGCTTTTAGATGAAGTGCATTCCCTGATTTTTAACTATCCAGATTTACAATTTATTTTATCTGGCTCAAGCTCCAGAAAAATAAAAAAAAGTGATATTAATTTACTAGCTGGACGTGCATTGATTAGAAATTTTCATACTTTCTCAATACTTGAAATTGGAGCAAATTTTAATATGACAAAAGCCCTTCATTTCGGAACACTTCCACAGGTATGGAATTTAAAAAAATCTGAAGAAATTAAAGGCTATTTAACATCTTATGTACAAACATACTTGAAAGAAGAAATTCAGCAAGAAGCAGCTGTTCGTAATTTGCCAAGCTATCTTATTTTTTTACAGCACTTTGCCGAACGAAACGGTCAAGTTATAAACTTACAAAATATTTCAAATGATACTGGCATTGCACGAACCACTTTAAATGGCTAAATTGATATTTTAGAACAAAGTCAGAACATTAACTCAAAAACTTGATGAGGACCTAAAATCTGAAAAAGGATTTCTACTAGAGACACTAGTTTTAAATGAATTAAAAATTTATAATGACTGCTTCCAAAAAAGACTAGAATTTTTTATCGGGGCACACCATCAGATAATGGAGTTGATTTTATTGTTTGTAAACGCTCAGAAAAAATTGATCTTGAAATCAAATCTACAACAAAGTGGAATGACTCATTTAATACTGGACTGACTACGTTGCTGAAAAATAATAAAATTAGTAAAGCATATGGGCTTTATTTAGGCACTGATGTTCTAAAAAATAATAATATAAAAATTTTGCCTGTTCTAGATTTTATCCATGAACTACATGCAGGAAAAATAATTTAACTATCAACTGACGAAGCCCATAAATATAGAAATTTTAATGTAAATTAATAGGGTACTATTCTTTAGGTATTGTAATACACTTAAATTCTGTGCTTAGTTTTCTAGTTACAACATTTCCTGAAATAGATTCATATTTTAAAGTATTCCAACCAGTATTCTCTGAGTAATACATTTCAGAAGCCACTTCATTTTTACTTTTCAAGACTCGAAAAGATAAATCTTTGATATCGCTTGTAAGTGATGATTTGTCATTTACTAGTAAAATCGACAAACTGACAACTTTATCGCTGTCTTTTGATATTTGACGCCCATTTTCAGTCAACTTAAAGGACTGATCAATGCTGCAAGGTTGTGTAAACTCAAGTTTACCTTTTTTTCTAGATCTTGAAAAGCACAGTTCTAATACAAATTTATCCACACCAGATTTGCCTTCGCAGAAAACTGAATCTAATTCTGAACTTGGTTTTCGATCTGTTTTCTTTTGCTCATTTGCAAATGAAAAACTTAATTGACCTATAAGAATAAAAAACAAAACTATTTTCATAAAAACTCCATTTGTTATAAAACTATTTTTATTATTTCTTACTTTTAAAGAAATGAGTAGTCGTATTTTTATAAATTAATATTAAATGTGAGCAAATAAATTAATAACATTTCAAAATTATAAATTTACATGAAATATCATACACTTAAATTTAAAATATTAATGCGAGTAATAATGTCTAGTTAACTTATATTGTACTTTAGTTAATAAAATATTAGCCTAGACCTATGAAAAAAAACCCAAAGCAGGAGCGCTCACGTAATCTTATTTCATCAATTTTTGAAGCTGCCTCTCGCATTTTAGTAACTCTTGGATATGAAAAATCAACAACAAATCAAATAGCAAAAAAAGCTGGTGTTAGCATAGGATCTTTGTATCAATATTTTCCAAATAAAGAAGCCATATTCTCGAAATTAATCGAAGAGAACTTAAATAAACACAAAGAACTTTTTATTGAAGAGCTAAATTCGTGCAAAAATTTTACATTTGCAAAAGCCAGTGAATACATCATGCACAAATCTGTTGACTATTATTTTGAGAATCAAAATGTATTAAAAAATTTATTCACTAAAATTCCGCACTTAAAAAAACACCAAGATGCACTAAAAATTAATGCTTTTATTATTGAAGAATTGAAAAAGTATTTATTAACTTATCACATTGATGAAATTGATATAGACGATATCGATAATAAACTATTTATAGTCGTAAATGCTGTGATGGGTATTTACAATCAGCTTATAGCCTCTGAATCTCAGCTTATTTCTAAAGAAGCCTTAAAAAAACATTTTACATTTTTAGTTATTAAATTACTGATCAAGTAAAGTTATCATCTGATCGATCATGATTTTGATTCTCATCATTTTTTGGAAACTCAGCTGTTTTTTCGGCACATAAACTTTAACATTAAATGTAGTTTTAACTTGTCAGTTTTTATATTTATAAACAAGGATGATTATTACCACTCCAAAGCTTAAGCCCCTCTTGAAGCACAAATCCATTTCTATCATCAAAAAAAGCATCACTACCAGTCATCCATGAAGCAGGCTTAAATCCACCTTGACCTTTGACATAAGGGGATTGATTGAATTGTGCAGCACTCATAGAATTTGAAACTAATACTGGGTTTTTTGGAACTCCATTATTCGTATTTTCATAGGCCTCTAGATACTTGGTGCCATCTGCACATTGTCGTAAAAAAACTGGGCCGTTATTAACTATATGTACTTTATCATTTACATTTAATATCGGCTCGTTCACATTTGGTAATTTTGAAATATATTTTTGTTCAGTTGGTCTGTAACCATTCCTAGGATCTGCTTTAGCTAAACACATTTGCTCTTTAAAAGTAAAAGGCACCGTACCACTGGCACACCAATGCGGAGGTTTAACTTCTTTATACCCGTTTGAAAAAATAGCCTCACAATAAAGTTGACCATCTGAAGATAATCTTGCGTAGGCGACAGTACCTGCCCCTTGTGTTGGGATATCAGCAATTTTTGTATCAATTGAAAATCGATTATTACAGAATTCAGCATTTAAACCAGGAACAGTAAAATTTTTAGGAAATGCAAATGAAATTGCTGAATTATTATTTGTTACAGGTGATGTAATTGGAGTAACTGGAGTAACATCAACAGGCTGAGTAACCTCTACTGGTGGATTTGCTAGATTATTATTGTTGCCACCCGGACCACGAGATGCGTTCGTTGTGTATTTAGAACAATTTTGAAAAGCAATTGCGTTAATTAAACAAATAAATCCAAAAAGTGTAAATCGTAGTAGTTTAAAAAACATCATATTCTCCATATGTTAAAATTTGATATCTAAATCGTTTTGTAAATTAACACATGTGTTATCAACACCACTTTGCTGGATAGCTGTACGCAATTCATTTTCATAATTTCCAAAACCACCATTATTTAATATCTGTTGAAGTGAAAAATTAACAACTTTAGAATAATCTTTTTTGCATTGCTGCCTTTTATTTAAATATCCGGACTGACTTAATGAACTCATTATATTTGCTATTTCAGGATGAGGAACAAAGTCTGAATAATTTAAACCAGTGCTTCCATCTTTTTGTCTCGGTTCAAAAAAAGAATAGGAAATATCAGTGACACCAGCATTTATGCTGCGTTTAACTCGATCCACAAAATTATTAACATTTAAATTATTATAAGAGTTTCCATCTTCTTCGCGACTCCAAGTCCATTCATTTGAAGACCATTTCCCGCTGCAAGATAAAACTTTTGCATTAAGCTCTGGATTGTATGCAAATGCTGGATTTTGTTTAAATCCAGAAATATAACTGCCTCCGCCCTCTGATGGCAAAGCCCATGTATTTCTTTGTTTGATAGGATCAACAAAAGATCCAGCATCTAAGACGGTTTTAAATCCTTTGGATTGAAATGCTTCACCAAATATTTTTGCGATACGATTTAATCTTTCAGATCTGAAAATAAACCAATCGCGGTTTATTCCTGATCCTCCAATATCATCGGGTTGATTAATTTGGTTAATATCGCCGTAGGGTTGATTTGCACCATATTTATTTTTTAACCATTCACGCCAAGCTTGCGTTTCTAAATTACTATAATCCTTGCCACTATCATGCTTGTAACCAAATTCATCATCAGTAGTCGTTACGGGTGTAACGTAATAAACTGCACTGCTTCGACCTGATTGAAAAATGTGATCAGCTAATTTTGTCAGAAACTTTTTATAGTTTGATTCCCACTTTGCACTGCTATACGACATACCCTTATCACCTAGTATGTTGCCGTTTCTGTCACGCGCTGCTTCGGCCTCGGTAAAACGCCAATCTGCAGTTGAATGATAAACACCATTAGCATCTGCACCAACCTTAAGAATGACTTTCATTTTTTTACAAATAGCATAATCTAGAATCCAATCTATAGGCTCAAAAATAAATTGATCTGGTTGAACATGAATAGCATCCCAAGGAACAGGAACTGAAATAGAAGTTCCACCAATCTCTGCCCAGCTATCCATGGCAAATCTTTGACTAGGAATATCACTTATTGTTATACCCTGTGCAGGAATATCGGAGGGCTTCCATCTTCTATCACCGTGATGTTTTCCATCTGACCAAAGTTCAAATCCCCAGCCTGAGCGTGACATACTACTAGTCACGATTTGATTTGAATCACATCGAAAATTATGATTGTCTGGAAATGGTCTTATAGCCGGCTTGATTCCAGTGCAGTTCAAAGCAACAGGCAGTGGTGGTGGTGGATCTGCTACTGGTCTACCAACTCCGCCTCTGGCTCCATCAACACTACTTATACTTTGACTAGAAAATTTACTGCAATTTTGAAATGCTGCTGTATTAAATAAAAAAATTAGACTTATTATAATAATTCGTCCATTTTTTTTTAAGTTTTTTTTAAAATAATTAGCACTGTGATTTTCATTCATATTTTCTTATCGGAATGTATTAGAATAACTTTACTCGCATTTTATTCATTTAAGTCATTTTAAAAACAAATTGATTAATCTTAAAATAGAACATTTAATTTTAAAATTTAAAAACCAGTTGGTTTTAAATTTTTTTATTTTTTACCAATTCGATAAGCCCGTAGTTGTACTGATCGAAGAAATCCCTTAGCGTTGCTTACCACCAGCAGAAGTAAATGTTCCAATGGCATAAATTGATGATCCATTTAAAACGACTCGGTTTACTTTGCCGTTTACTTTTGGATCCCAAGCTAATATTCCACCGTTACCGCTGTAATAAGTTAAACTAAATGCAGCTAAGTTTGATCTAGTATAAAAAGTTGTTTGATAATCACTTACTGTATAAAGTCCGCCGATATATAAGGTATTTCCTGATTTTGCAATGGTTTCTGATCCTTGGTCTGCACCGCTTAAAGCTACATTTGTTAAACTAGTTCCACAAATTCCGTTAGGAAAACTAGAAATATCACATCGACCCACTCCTAATCGTGTATCGTTCGAAACATTAATATTGTGAAAACTACCACTGAAATAAATATTTGGTGAATCATAGATATATTGCCTAATATATTTATTAGCACCCAACAAATTATCCATAGAAGGATCTGGTGAAAATAAATATTCAGCTCCGTTTGAACTATCATATATTTTCGACTGATTTCCTGCATTATTTGTATCATGGCTCGAAAATAAGTTAATTCCATTAATAATTAGTGCTTTTGTTTCTGCAGGCGCATTAGGTGCAAAAGTGCCATTTAGAATTCCCAAGGTATTTACTTTTGCTAAATAAGCCTGACCAGAACCACCCACAGAAGTAAAAGCACCACCTAAATAAATATCGCCACTGCTTTCTAAAATTTTATTTACGTTTCCATTTAAGTTTGGATTAAATGGCGATACAGAATTTGGATTCGTTAGACTAATTGCTGCAGCTCTATTTCTTGAAATTCCAGCAACTGTGGAAAAATCACCGCCGATGTATACAACTGAGGCTCCTGCAGTTATTGAATTCACCGCATCGAATGCACCTGGATTCCAAGAAGTTGCAGTTCCATTAGAACTACTAAGGGCTGCAATATAGTTTCTTGATTGACCGCCTATTGTTGTAAAATTTCCACCCACATAAATGTTTGATCCACTTGATGCGATTGCATTAACAGTCCCATTAGAATTGGCATTTGTTCCCCATGTGCCATCCAATACACCGCTTGTACTTAGTGCAGCTATTCGATTGCGAGCTGATCCATTAACACTTGTAAAAGTTCCACCGATGTAAACTTTAGTACCGTCAAAATGAATCGTATTTACAACGCCATTATTTACAGCTGCATTAAATGAAGTTGCATTATTATTAAATTGATTAATTTCAGCAATTAAATCGCGACCCTGACCACCGACAAAAGGAAAGACACCTGAAATAAAAATTGTAGAAGTTCCATTTAGTGAAAGTGAAAAGACTTCACCCGTTGCATTTGGTTCCCATCCTGTAACTGCACCAGAAGTTTTATTGACTGATGCAATATTCGTTCGAGTTTGTCCGCCTACATCAAGAAAATTACCGGCTATAAATAAATCAGTTGATGCACTCACTGCTAACGCATTTATTTTATTATTTGGTGTTGCATTAAAAGCAGTTTGCACGGCCCCAGTTGTTCCGTTGAGCTTTGCAATGTAACTACGATTTTTAGAATTCGCTATCGAATTAAAACCACCACCAATAAATATTTGGTTATCAAAGGCAGCTAATGCTTCAATACCATTAGATGGATTTGGATCCCAACTTGAATCAAAAGCACCACTAGTTGCATTGAAAGCAGAAACCCATCTATTGCTGTTAATTAGATTGGCAGTTATGTATACTTTTCCACTTTGGTAAATAATTGCTTCAGCCCCAGCCAAAATGGTAGCACCTGATATTTGCCAAGAAGTTATTGTCTTATCAGATAATTTATATTGAGCGAGCTTTTCTCTTGATACACCAGAAATATTTGTAAAATATCCAGTAACAAACAAGTTAGTACCATCAGTAGCAAAATCACGAACTTGACTGTTGGGATTTGGATTCCAAGCTGTAGCTAAACCAGTCACTTTATTGATTTCTCCAATATAATTTCTAGATTGCCCACCCATGGATGTTAAACTACCTGAAACAATAAGAGTTGCTCCTGTATCATAAATTCGATCAACACCACCATCAACTTGATAATTAATCCCAGATACTATCCCTGTAACAACATTCATATCAAATAAGTAAGTACGCCAAGATCCATTGATCTGTCTCAAAAACTCCCGCAATATATAAAGTATTATTATTTAAAATTAATGCTCGCACTGAAACAGAGCCACCAGAAGTTATGTTTGGCTTAAAGTAAGTATCAAGGCTTCCATCAGGCATAATATGGGCTATGCGACTGCCACTTAAATAAGTTCCATTGTAGTGAGTAAAATCTCCACCAACATATCATCCTCCGAAACCATCAGGTATAACTGTTTTAACATCACCATTAAATTGAGATCCAGTGTTCGAAAGGTTGGTAGCTTGCATTCCAAATGTAGCATCCACAGGACCACCACGCTGGATACTCATCGAGTCAAATTCGCCTCCAACAAATAAATTTGTACCGTCATAAGCAAGGGCTCGTATTTTTTTATTAAATGGAATATCAGGATAAAATGATGGGTCAACCATACCATTTGCATCTAATTTTAAAACCCGATTTCGTTTTGTTCCATCGTAACCCACAACTTCACCATCAACATAGTAACCAGTTCCTCCATCAGATATTGTGGCTGAAATATTTCCAACGATTTCATTTCCTGATGATAAAAATCCTGAAGTCACAGCACCATCACTGACATTAAGCGGAACTCCTGTGCCAGTACATTTTCCAGCACGTGTGAAATCACCACCAATCATAGCTTTACCAGTCACAGAGTCATAAACCATATCTAAAGGTTCACCGTTGAAACATACTTTATTTTGACCTGTGATCAATGCCCCTGATGGAGTACTATCGCCTCCAATTTTGATCACGGCTTGCCAGGCACTTGAATGTTGTGCCAAGATCGAAATTCCGATAATACTTAAAATTTTAATTCCAACAATGTACCACTTTTTCATAATTAAAATCCTGTTATCCAAGAAACGTAAACATTATTTCCCACACGATTTAAATTGTAAACTGTGTGTGAAGTAGCTGTTCGAACTCCATTTGTAGGAGCATATCTATAGGCAACTGTAGCTGCACCATCACCAGTAGTCGTAGTTGAGAAATTACACTGAGCAGCTCCAGTTCCTGTAACAACAACAATATAATTACCGCCATCGCGTAAATTCGAAAATGACAAAGAAGTTCCACAATCAAATGTTGTTATTACAGAATTACCTAAACTGAAATCAATTGATCCGCTTGAACCCGCATCACCAGATTTACCAGCAATTTGACCTTCAACATCAAGCTTAGTTCCCGATGCCGGAGTTCGACCAACACCCACACTGCCACTACTGGCAACTAGTTGATTTGATCCTACAACTAAACCATTTCCTGGTAAAATTAAAGTGCCAGTCATCGTGTCGCCAGCTTTTAAAACGTATGAACCTAAAGATGCAGTACTCGCTTTATTATTAAATGTTGTCCAGTCAGTTGATGACAGCACACCTGTGACAGATCCAGAAGCAGTCGGTACTAAAGTTATCTTACCCCAAGCCACATCATTTATTTTAGCATCAGTAACTGCTAATGAATTTATTTTTGCAGTTGTTACTGCGTTGGTAATAATTGTTGGATTAGGATATGAACCAGTTAAATCCCCACCAGCAGAACCATTCGGAGCTCGTGAATTTGTAAATCGAGCATCATCACCTGCTGCTACTGTGTTTGCTGCTGTTCCTACATTTAATGTTAAACCAGGAGTTGTTGTTCCATTAGCTACAGTTAAATAACTATTCGTGCTCGATACAGTCGTCACAGTTCCTGAACCACCACCAATGATATTTCCGTTAACTCGAAAGTTTCCAGTAATGTTAATGTCACCTGCAACATCAAGTTTGTAAGTTGGACTTATACCGATACCAACATTACCTGAAGCATCAATTCGCATTCTTTCAACACTGTTTGTAGCTATTGCAAAAATATTTGCACCTTGAGAAAATATTCCAGTATTTGCAGAAGTTGTAAAACTTGGCGCTGCTGAAGATCCAGCTACACCATTCAAAGCACCTGTCATTGTATCACCTGCACGATTGACTGGTGTGTAACCAAGAGCAGATTGCTTACCATTAAATAAATTCCAATCAGTTGACGACAACACGCCTGTTGTTGAAGTCGATGAACTTGGCACTGAAGAAATCTTTCCCCATGCTACATCATTAATTTTTGCATTTGTTACTGCTAATGCACCAATCGTTGGATTTGGATATGTTCCAGT
>JAYUJM010000155.1:0-13892 GCA_043765175.1 Pseudobdellovibrionaceae bacterium
TTATAATGACACAGCCAAGTTAAAAACTGCGCATAGGCTTGTGAAAATTTTCCAATAAATATTTTACTAAAACTTTCTTGAATATAAGTTGTATTACATGTGTTGATGTATTTAGAAATGGATTCGATTCCGGTTGTACCCATTTCAAAGTATAAATTCTTTAGCTGATTTGACTGAATGCGATCTTTCAAAATTTGAATTTGAATTTCATGGTAAATTTGTACTTCGTGCGCACTTTCGCCAAGGGCTATTAGGCGTGAACTGCCATAAACAGTTTGTGAAAACTGCGAAGCTGCAGCAAGATCAATTGTTTGTGCTTGTATCGGTAGTGAAACGCATGCACTGATTGCAATTGTCAAAATGAGTATTGTTTTTTGTAGAAAATTTAACATTATTTCATCCCCTAAAAATAAAGTAAACGGCACCCATGAGGCAAAGTCCAGCGTAAAGTTTGGGGTAAGGTGAAATAATTTGAGCCTAATCGATTAGCAGGAATCATAAAAAAATATTCAAAAAAAGCAATTCCTCAGCTAACTAAAACAGAAAACCATAACCAATATTTAATCCAAAATGTTTTATAGCGGGAACAGTATCAGATTCATTGAATGATTTTTGAAATTCAAAACTAATCGGAATAAATCGACTATTATTCATTTTGTAATCTAAACCAAACGCCACTACAAGGGCATTCGCTAAAGCAATATTTTCCTCTGTTAATGCAGTCGATTTTTTTGTCAGTGGTTGTTTAAATCCAAAGCCTAATCCAGCCCAAAGCTGCATTTTATCCATCATATAATTAGCTTTACCAAGGCCGCCAAAAGTTAAATAATTAATGGCTGCATTGCAATCTGCAGTCGTGTGTCCATCACATGTCGTTGGTGAGCTAGCTTCCTTAGCTACTTTTAACATTTCAAACCCTGCTAAGCCATCGATTGAAAACCATGAGTTGATTGGGATTCCGTAATGCATATTCACCCCAAAATTAGTACCTTCCATATTAACTGTTTCAGCTACAGGTGTAGACCCACCACTATCTTGTTTAGTTGAAATGCCATCACTTGAAAATTTTAAATTCACAGAAAGCTGTTTTAAGTCTTTACGCAAAAAGCTAGTCTTGCTATTCGGTGTAACGACTGTTTGAGCTGGTGTACTTTTCACAGTTCCTGTCTTTTTACCCATCACTTTGACAAGCAACGAATCATTCACTTGAGCTTTGCCTTTTAATATTGTTGCTACTGCTTTTCCATTTTTGATATTTGTAATTTGCATCAAAGATGTTTTTTTCTGATTTGTTAAACCATATACTTGGTCGCCAATTTTAGCTTGAACACCATCTAGCGTAAGCAAAGCTTTATTATCTTTAACTTTAGTAATTTGTCCGGCATTGATAATTTGAAAAAAAAATGTGGCAGCGATGAAAAATATTTGAGTTAAATTTATTTTATTCATAAAGGCAATAGTCCCCTTTAAAGTTGTTAGATTCGTGTTGAGTTATAATAATGGATTCATTAAATTCAGTGTTAGTCACAATAGTGTGTGTCCATAGCTGCAATTGATTTTCTTGATCATTCAAAATAAGTTCAGAATCAATGGCCTTCGATTGAACAGATTCTGAAGAGCAAGATCTTAATCTTAAGTTTTGCAAGCTGTTGGTTTGGTACTGTTGATATTCATTTTCAAAAGTTTGACGTTGAGGGGACTGATAAATAGAGCAAGACGAAAAAAAAGATACAATTAAAAAAGTCATCAAAGAAGTCATCAAAATCGACATAGGTTTATTTTGAGACGGTTTCTACAAAAAGAAAAGGCTTAAGTTTAAAACTTAAGCCTTTTCTTGCTCGCATTTTAATTTTAGCTTTAAATTCTAATTAGAAAGGGATATCTTCGTTCTGATTAAAGCTTGGCTCTGGACCAAAATCATTAAAATTAAAGTCATTACTAGCACTTGATTGATTCATTCCAGCTGAGCTGTCTGTCGTTGCTCCAGCACCTGTATTAGGAGATAAAAACTGAACAGTTGAAGCTACGATATCAGTAGCGTATTTCTTTTGACCGTTGTCTTCCCATGATCTTGTTTGAAGCTTTCCCTCGACATAAACCATTCGCCCTTTAGCTAAATATTTTCCGCAAAGCTCAGCAAGTTTACCCCAGACTGTAACACGGTGCCATTCTGTGCGTTCTTGCTTTTGACCATTTTTATCATTCCATGATTCACTTGTGGCCACACTTAAACGAGTGACTGTTGAACCTTGTCCAACGGCTTTCATTTCAGGATCTTGACCTAGGCGACCGACGATAATAACTTTGTTAATTCCAGACATAAAATTCCCTCCATCTTTCTTTTGCTTTTGGGTTGTCTTTGAGTCAATCAGGACTTCTGATTTGCAATCCGATTAGGCAATAAGTAAGCTGAATTAAGCATTGGGTCAATTGTTTATAAAAAAATGCCTTGAGCGAAGCACGGTTTTTTTACTGTAAAGCCGTCATTCTTGGAGGCAGTTGTGGATTTTCAGAAATTAAACTGAATTTATATCTTGTGCCTTCAGCTTCTTCTTTTTGAAACTGGCTAATAAAATTAAGAAAAAAACCAGCTCGATCTTTGAATGTTGGTTTGGCTAAAAGATTTATTTTTAAGTTGTAACCGCTAACGACTGGGGTCATTTTTCCATTTTGATTTTGTATGAGCATATTTAAATCACCCGAAATAGTTCCAGAAAAATCATCAGTTGTTGTTCCTAGTTTTAATGATTCAATGGTGTATTTTCCATTTTGAAACTTACTTTTTCCCTGAATCGATGAAAATTTAATTTCGGGTAAATTCAGTGCACCAAGATCTGGTAAATTGATCATGGTTGAATTCATTTCAAATTTTTGCACTTGAAAACTCAGATCTCCATCAGGTTGTTCTGTGAAAGATAAATCGACTTGTGAAGTTGAGTTTAAACTTAAAACACCTGATATAGGAAAAGATAAATTTAAACTTTGTTTTAATTCTTTTAAAGAAATTTGATCTAGTTTTGCTTCAATTTTTGATTTTTGATTCTCACTTTTATCGCCAGAAACTGGGGACAATTTAATTGAAAGTTGACCTGACATAATTCCATTAGCAGTAATTTCACCACCAGGTTTTTTAGAGATCAAAGCCATTATTGATGGTGTAGCCATTAATTTTTTGATATTCAAGTGATCGATTTCTGGCATTTCTAAAGAGACATCATCTAATTCAACTGTGGCTGTGAAAGGATTTAAATGTAATTTATTGAACTGTAAGTAAATCTGATTATTAGTTAATTTTAATACTTGAGATGAAATAAAATCACTGAGATCGGAAAATGGAAATAATAATAAACCGAATAAGAATGTAAATAAAATAACACTTAAAATTTTTCCAAAGTGATTTTTAATTAATCTAAAAAAACGAATGAGGTAATTCACTCAGTCAATTCTCCGTCTTTCTTTTGGCCTGAATCTTCAGAATCAATTTTTTCTTTTTTCTTCCCTTTTTTATTTTCCGGTTCTGGAGAGTTGATTTCGATTGGCTGTTGGGGCGTATTAAAAGCGTAAAGTTTATAAACCACATCAAAATACCCAGTTTTACCAGAGCTTGCATTGATAATAAGATCCTTAAGTTTAATCGATGACGAAATATTAGAAATTTGAGTTCCGATTTCAATGGCTTGACGCAAGTTGAGTTCAGAAAGTTCAACTGAAACAGCATGAGAAATCATTTTTTTTGGAATCAGTTTTCCGTCAGGTTCAATACTTGAAACAGATTTAATTTGCTGCGGAAGCAATTGTGAAGAACTGAGTTGAGACTGGATTTGTGAAATAAGTTGACCAGAGTCTGGAGCAATTGGTAAATGATTTTGGTGACTTGATTGTCGATAGGTTTGAAATAAATTTCTGACCAAATCTCTTTTTTCTTCAAACGAAGTTATTAAATCACTTGATGCAAAAAATTGACTCAATGGAAAGTATAACAGAACGCCTGCGAATAAGAATGCAATTCCAATGCGAGCCATTTTTTGCCCGCGAAGTGTTAATGAATTATATTTTTCTTCAATTTTCTGATAAAGCTCAGTTTCTTGAATTTTCTCAAGAAGTTCTAACCACTTTTGCTTTATGGGATTTAAAATTTCTTGTAAACGACTCATAAAGTTTTACCTGTCGTCTTTTCTGTTGACTTTTCTATTCCGCGATCACTTTTAAAACTAAAACTGAAAGCCACTCTGTTCGGTAAAACTCCTAAACTTGATGGTTCTTCAGTAATTTTTTTGTTTATAGATAATCGAGCTAGTTGCGAAGACAAAAGGTTCACTTCTTTTGGCGATTCAGCATAGCCACTGAGCTTAACTTGATCGTCAATGATGCTGACTTGAACGACATCAATTTTTATTTTATCTTTTCCAGGCGATGATTCGCTCAGGTTTTTAAGAAGATCTAAAGCTGATTGCATTTGAGAATACTGAAGTAAATCTTTCATTTCTTTGTTGTATTTACTATTGTCAGAAATGTATTTATTAACACCTTTTTCATTGGCTTTTTTCTTTGGAAGCTTAATTAAAGTTTTAGCTTGTGTTTCAATGACCTCAGAAGCCTTTTCATTGAGATCAAACGAAAAAGATTCACGAAAGTGTGTCCAGAAAAACAAGGCCAAAAGGGCAAGGCTAGAGATTTGAATCAGTTGCCCCCAGTTGATCCAAAGAGTTTTAAAAAAACCATTTTGATTGGTAAATTCACCTTTTAGTAACTGCAAGGCTGGATTTTTTGGTTTTTTAAAAGATTCTAAGGCGATTCCAATAGCCAATGAAAATTGTGAAATAATTTTTATTTCGCTGATGTTAGTTTCAAGCGGAGTTGTCAAATAAGGACTTACTAAATCTATCGCATTGCAAGGAATTTCGAGTTGCTGAGTCAAATAAGCTCCAAGATGTGGAAGCTGACTTAAGCCACCGGTAAAATGAATTTCTTGGATTTGTGCCCCAAGTTCACTTTCGATTTCCAACTGCGACATTTGAATATCACGAACAAGATCGCGTAAACTTTTTTCAATCAGTGAATGTATATTTTGTTCTTCAAGCGTTAAATTTTTTTTAATGAGCTGAAGTGATATTTTTTGTAAATTTTTTTGAGCTTCGTTATAAGGAGATTGATAGCGTTTAACCATGTCTTGTATGATGTAGTCGGCTCCCCACATAAGGCTTCGATTAAATACAACACGTCCGTCAATACTAGCACATAAAATTGTTTTTTTATGACCGATATTTAAATAAAGCTGAGCAGCTTTATAACTGGTTTGGTCAGTGTTTTTATTTTCAACAACATTAATAAGCTGATCTTGAACATGAGGAGGGCTTTCGTGCCAATCTTCGATAAGGTTTGAAAAAGCAAAGCCTTCAAGAGTGACTATTTTTAATTCAATTCCAAAATCTTTAGCTAAGGCAATTATTTTTTCAATATGAATTTTTGGAATAGCTACAGTTAAAGTTTCACAAGAATTTCCAACATAACGAATTGTTTTGAAATCGAATATACAGTTATCTGGATCAAAAGGAATGTCTTCTTCGATTTCAAAAGATAGACTTTTTTGAATCTTTATACGGTCTGCAAATGGAAAAACTTTTTTTCGAATTGTGGCGCGATCTTGCCTAACGGCCATTAAAAACTGATGTTGAGCATTTTTTTTATCAGAGAATAAGCTTCTTAAAAATTCGATGGTTTCAATTTCTTTGTCGTGAGCAGTACCTTGAGAGCTGAGTTTTTTTTCATGAACAGCAGCTACCGAAATATTTTTCTTGCCGGAAACAAGTTCAACTATTTTGACCGAATCTTCACCCAGATCAATACCAATAGAAGCCATGTTATCCTTTCTTTAATGACAAATTAAATCTCGTTCCAGTATACGATGCGAGGTCGACCTTTGGGAAGAGGATCTTTCCTTTCGCTATCTGACTTAGGTCCAGGGTTTGGATTTGCTCCTGAACCTGCGCCTTGAGGATTGGGATTATTTTTTTCTTTCTCTTTATCAACATAGCTTTTAATTTTTGCTCCAGATTTTTGAACATCAAGAACAATAGCAATAATTTTTTTCTGAATAGCACCTTTGCCACTGCCTGATCTGCCAACAGCTTGTATTCTAAAATTAATGACTTTGTCACAGACGAAAGGAATTTTTTCAAAATCAGGCTCTAATCTGACACCGAACGTTTCTATATAGGCTTTGAAATCATTCCGACATTCATCACTTTTTGCGCCCTTAAATGGTCCGCCTTTTTCGGGTTCATCTCGGCGCTCAAGAGCATTTTTGATCGCTTCGTCAGTCATATTTTTATCAAGACTTTTAAGAACTTTAGCTGAAGCTAAATTGGGATTAATGGCTTTCATTCCATAAATAGTAATTTGAGGTAATAACAAATTAAAAAATTCTTCCGACATACCAGGAACTAAACGAAGCTCATCGATAGTTCTAAATCCGCGATTGGGCGGATAGCCTTCGCCTAAATTTTGATAGGCAGATCGTTTATCTCCTCCATTTTTAGAAAGATTATCTGGGTTGTCAGTCATCCAATCAGTAATGCGATTAATAAGTTCTGTAAAGTTGTAGTTTTGATATAGATTTCTAAACTCATCATTTGATTCTAAGTGCTGGGCAAAAATATTTAATAGTTGTGCAGTTGTTGTTTGTCTTAAGGCTTCAGATGCAGAGTTCAAATCATTGAGATCTATTTTGGAACCTTCGTCCAAAATCATATGGTCATACTGACCTGTAAACAAAGCTTCTTTGGATTTTTCTTCATTGTCATCTTTATCATTTGTGCTAGCAGTTTTAGGAACAGGCAATGGCCAGGCAAACGGAAATTTCCAAATCTGATCAATTTCTTGTGCAAATCCTGCGGGTAAATTCATTTGTGAAACTTGTTGATAAGTTTTAATTCTGAAGAGAGCAATGTTTAAACTGTTTCTTGCTGCGTAGTAGGCTTTAATGCGATTAATTTCCTGTGAATTAACAACATATTCTAGCGATGAATCTTTAGTCACTTCGCTGGCGATATAGGCCATTAATATTAATGAAGTGGTTGCCATCAACAAGGCTACGCCTTTTTTTGAAGACTGAAGAGGGTTGTATAAAAATCTTTTTTTAATTTTTTCTATATTCTTAAAACTCATTCTAAAAATTCTCCGCTAGAATTTGTTTGTGGTTCATTTTTAGTTTTTGGAGAATAATTATTTGGGAAGTGAACTGGTATAACATATTGAATAGAGTATTTTTTAGATTTTCCTTCAAATTCTTTCTCAATAGCTAAAGTCACTTCGACAGCGTCTGGAAAAATATTATATCTTTTTTTATTAGCTTTCCATTCTTTGAGCCAATCCAGTTTTCCTTCAACAAGATATTTTAATGAAAATTCAGTCACATCATCAATCATCATCGTTTCTATTCCACCTTGAGTCACATCTTGATCAATAATTTTTTGTGTGCGTCGGTAAAGACAATTTGTGCCCTGTGATTTTTTAGTGGGTTCACCGCGACCTTGATCGCCAGTGATAATATTGCAGTTTTTTAAAAAATATCCTACTTCAATAAAATCAGCTTGGGCTTCGTTGGCACTCATTCGTCCGTTGTTCATCGTTACAAAATTTATACTTTTTTCATCACCTACAAAATAAGTTGCTGGACTTGTTCGATTTGAAGGCTTTGGAATTTCTGGTGGGGGCGGCGGAACAGGTTGTCCACCGAGGCCTGGTTGAGGAGCAGCTGCTGGCGGTGCAGTTTTTTTCTTAGATTCGTCAAGAATATCTAATTCAAAATCAGAATGGTTGTAAGCTAAATTAATATCATTACGAATAATCCTCATTGAATCACGAAGTGCACCGACAGTTTCTACTTCAGTTTGAATTTTTCGCTTAGATTTTAATGCACGACTTGTGGCAATAGTCGAAATCACAGATAAAGTCGATAATATAGTTATAGCTAAAATAACTTCGATTAATGTAAAACCTTTATTGTTTTTCAACCAGCACCACCTGGTAATGGAAGCGGGCGATCATAATCAATCATATAAATGACAATATCAGCAGTTAGGGGTTTTCGTTTATCTTTAAAAATGATTTCAATTTTAACTTCACGAATAGATTTATTTAAATGCTCAGTAAACATTTTCATAAGACTGACTAGATCCAGTTTAAGTCCTTCACCGCTAGATGCGCCCTCTTCCGCAGCTTGGCCAGCTAAAAGCGGTGTAATATCAGGAAATTCTAATTTTTGTGAAGTCATTTTCCATGAGTACTCAGGAAGGTCACTTCCAAAATCATCACTTTTTTCATCAGGTATAGAATCAAGGGGTTTATTTTTATACTCTTTTTCGATTTCAATAACTTTTCTTTCAAGTAATGCGGCCATTTGCACTTGAACTTGAGTTTTGTGAAGTCGGTTGTAAGTAGAAGCCCAAGAATTTGTTAAAATCATTAATCCTGAAGCCATTATCATCATAGCTAAAACAACTTCAATTAAAGTAAAACCTGGGCTATTTTTTCTAATAAAAAATTTCACTGTAAGCTTCATTGAGTCAGGTCTTTCAATAATTTTGCTTCAGTCAGTATGGTGGCTTGGCCAGTAATTGGATTAAAAGTGATCGACCAAATATTTTTTTTTGGATCTTCAATTTGCAATATAACTGATTCAATAAAACCTTGAGGGAAAAAATGAATATAGGCAAGCCCGTCAGAATAGGTGACATTTTGAGAGCCACTTTCAAGCAATTTGAAATTATAATTTTTTGGAAGTTTTTGTTCTTTTTTAAAAAAAGAAGTATCAGGCTGAAAAGGGGATTCTTTTTTTTCTGCATCATCTTTTCTAAAATTATCTTTGGCTTCATTGCGTGCTTCTTCAAGGGCTTTTTTATCAATAAAAGTGACTGAATTAGATTTTTCAATCCAATAGGCTTGATTATTTTCTTCCATTCGAAAGGCCATGCGATAAGTAGTTCCATAAAGCTTGGCACGATTACGAGCTTCTTTAACTGATTGGGTAATTTCTCGAATAACTTTTTTAGTATCAACTTTACCAAAACTCATTTTAGGAACAGCGATAGCTAAGATGCCGCCAATGATGAGCATGACGACAACGATTTCAATTAATGAAAATCCGCGATTATTCTTCTCCACCGACAGATTCGTCAGAGAGTATATCCTTATCAAAACTTGTTCCGCCTTCTTTGCGATCGCGTCCTAAAGATTTTAAATTATATCCGTTTCCAGAAGGAGAATATTGTAATTCATTTCCCCATGAATCTTTAATTAAGTGTTTTAATTTTGGATTTCCAGCCCAGTTTTTGCAACCTGGATCGTCATCTGTGATAAATGAAAGTGAAGCGGGGTACTTTCCACATTCAGCATAATACTCATTCACTTTCGTTGTAATTTCTGTCATTTTCATTTTTGTATTATTCACTTCTGATTTACGCTGACCATCTTGAATCTTCGGTAGCACAATCGCCATAATTCCCCCGATGATAACAAGAACAATCATAATTTCGCCGAGAGAAAATCCTTTTTGATTTAATTTCAATTCATTTTTCATAGTCTAAAACCTTCCATTTTAAAAAATATAAATTAATTATCCACCAAGTTTTGAAGTCATATCAAACATTGGAACAATGATAGACATAACAATTATAAAAACCACAGCACCCATTAGTAAAGTCATAATAGGATTTAATAATGTCGTCAAAGAGTCAACCTTCGACTTGACCTGTACATCATATGCGTCAGCGACTAGCGTTAACATATTTTCTAAATCTCCAGTTTTTTCTCCAATGTTGACCATATGAACAACAATCGGTGGGAACTGTTCCGATTTTTTCAAAGGTCCAGCAATTGATTCACCTTCCGAAATATTGCTACGAGCTTCATCGATAGCTGCCGCTAAAACATGATTATCGACGACATTACGAACAATATCCATAGCGTTTAGCATTGGAACACCACCAGTAAGTAAAGTCGCTAAAGTACGTGTGAAGCGCGAAATAGCAACCATTCTTGTTATTTCTCCGACGATGGGAATTTTTAATAGAATAACATCCCAACTTTTTCGACCTTCGCTGGATTTTTTCCAGTTTATAAATAACAAAACTATGATAACTATTCCACCTAAAATTAAGTACCACTTTGCGACTAAGAATTTACTAACAACCGAAACTATTTGAGTCGATAACGGCAATTCAACATCAGGCATAGATTCAAAAATGGCTAAAATTTCAGGAACCACTTTAACAAATAAAAAGAAAACGGCACCAACCATAACAACTAACATAATAATTGGATAAGTCATTGCTCCTTGAATTCGCTGTCTTAAGTCGGCTTGTGCTTCAGTAAATTCAGCAAGACGTAATAAAATGACATCAAGTGTTCCTGACATTTCTCCGGCCTCAGCCATTGAAATAAAAACTGTATCAAAAATATTGGGATATTTAGATAATGCTTTTTGTAATGATTGACCTTCATTGACCATATTTTTACAGTCAGAAATAGCCTCGGATAAAATAGGATTTTCAACTTGTTCTGCTATTGCAGTTAAGGCATCAACTAATGGAATGTTCGCCTTAATCAATGTCGCTAATTGTCGGGTCATCAAGGATAAATCTTTAACAGGAACACTTCCAGTTTTACGTACAGCTGATTTTTTGACTCCGCTGGCTTTCTTTTTGTCTTTTATAGAAACAACAAAAATGCCTTCTTTTTTAAGTTTTAATCTGGCTGCACGTAAATTTTCTGAATCCGTAGTGCCTTTAGTGTTTTTTCCGTCTTTAGTTAAACCTTGATATTCATACAATGGCATAAATTAAATATCCGCCTGTGTATTTGTCATCAATTCTTCAATTGTTGTAATTCCAGCAAGTACTTTTTGAATTCCATGATCACGAAATGTTTTCATTCCATTTGCAACAGCTTGTTTTTTTACTGAACTTCCATCTTTTCGTTGCATGATCATCGACCTGATATCATCAGTAACGGGAAGAACTTCAGCAATTAATGTTCGTCCAAGATAACCTTTTTGACCGCATTCTTCGCAGCCAATAGCTTTGCAAATATTCGAATTTAATAATTGTTCTGGTTTTAAACCAATTGTTTGCAATTCAAATTCGGAAGGTTTGTAGGGAACCTTACAGTGAGGACAAAGAACACGAACAAGCCGTTGAGCTAAAATTCCTAAAACGGAAGTAGCAATAAGAAAGGGTTCAGCCCCGATATCCATCAGACGGGGAAAGGCGCCGGCAGCATCGTTGGCGTGGATAGTCGATAAAACTAAATGTCCTGTAAGGGATGAATTAATGGCAAGCTCTGCAGTTTCTAAATCACGAATCTCTCCGACCATGATAATATCAGGATCTTGACGAAGAAAAGATCTCAATCCTGCAGCGAAAGTTAAACCAATTTTAGCATTCACTTGAACTTGACCGACACCGTGAATACGTTGTTCAACTGGATCTTCAATAGTTAAAATATTAATATCTGGTTTGTTTAGTCTGGAAACACATCCATAAAGTGTTGTTGATTTTCCAGAACCTGTAGGGCCCGTCACAATTAAAATTCCGTAGGATCTAACAATTAAATCATCAAGTACTAACATCGTATCTTGTGAAAAACCCATTTGATGAAGTTCACGCACTTGACTTGATTTATCTTGAAGACGCATCACCATACGTTCACCAAAAGTTGTGGGTACTGTCGACAAACGAATATCAATGTCTTTACCGCCTACTTTTAAGGGGATGCGTCCATCTTGAGGCAATCGTTTTTCGGCGATGTTCAAATTGGCCATAACTTTAATTCTGGATGTGATCGCATTTTGTAATTTTTTTGGTGGTTTGAAAACATCATAAAGCTGACCATCTGTGCGGTAACGAACGACCATATCTTTTTCATAGGGTTCAATATGAATATCTGAAGCTTTTTCTTTTACGGCGCGAAACAAAACTGAGTTCACCATTTTAATGACTGGGGCATCATCTTCGCCGGCTTCAAGTAAATCGATAATGGGATCTTCAAGATCCATTTCATCTTCTTCGATTTCATCCATACCACTTAAATTAGATGTACTTTTTTCATAAACACGATTAATCGCATCCTGAAGGCGCTGCGAAGTTGTTACTATTGAGCGAACTCGTTTACCGAAAAGTACGCGAATATCATCCATAGCTACAGTGTTCACAGGATTTGAGGTCAACATCGTGACTGAATCAGCATCCTCTTTATACGGAAGTACACCTTGATTTTTAGCATAGTTAATCGGAAGATCACGAACAATATCAGCTGATATATCGCCTACAGGAATATCACGAATAAATTCTAAACCTAATTCACGACAAAGTTCTGATACTAGATCCTCAGCAGTAGAAAAATCTTTATCACCTAAAGCTTCAGCGACAGAAACGGGGCGGCTTTGCGCCATATTTTTCAGAACAGATTTGATTTGTTCGGAATTGAGCGAAGTCGCTTTTGATAATACTAAGGGGATGTCCATTTCAGCCATAAGTTATATATCTTTCGCTTAAATTAATGATTACTCAATATCCAAATCTTTATTGTCATTATTATTTTTAGCACCACGTTTTAAAATTTTATCTATAGTGTTTCCATAAGGATCTTTGCCACCATTTTTCTTAATAAAATCTAAACGCTCAGTGGTTTTTTCTTGAACCAGTTTGTTTTGATCAAATTTGTTTCTGATAATTCTAGGAGTAATAAAAACTAACATATTCACTTTTGATTTTGAAAGCTCTTTAGATTTAAAAAACCAGCCTAAAATTGGTAGATCTCCTAAAACTGGAACTTTTTTTGTTGTTTCTTTTTCTTCATCCTTCATTAATCCGCCTATTACTGCGGTATCACCGTTATTCAAAACTAAATTAGTTTTCATATTTCTTGAAGAAAGCGGAGTAACTTGACCTTCAAAGCTAGCAGGAATTTTAACATTAGAAATCTGTTTGATTTGTTGTTTATATTCTAAACGAATAGTTTCAGAAGAAGGACTAATAAAAGGTTTAATTGTTAATTTGATATTAGCATCTGTGAACTCAGGCTGAATTGAATTTCCAGTTCCATTCGGTCCTTGAATAACAGTTGCTCTTGTAACGACAGCATCACCTACGTCGATTTCAGCTTCTTGGGCATCCATTGCAGTGATTTGCGGCGTTGATAAAATATTGGTTTTTCCAAACTGTTTAATGAATTTGATGAATCCTAATAAATTTGGAACTGTGACAGAAGTTCCAGGTTTAGTTATATCTGGCACTGAAACTGTTCCTGATGAAAATCCTAAAATAGCATTACCTGCTCCTGCTAATGGATTTAATATATCTGTTAAGTCAGAATTCTTGCCGACAAAGCCAGCCTTTCCACCGCTTTTATCAAATTTTACTAAACCACCACTACTATCAAATCCATCATTCATATTCATTTCCATGACAATAGCCTCAACGAAAACTTGATCCCGCGGAATATCAAGTTTTGATAAGATACTCATGACTTTTTCGTAATCTTGCTTGCTGGCCGAGATCACTAATGAATTTGTTCCTTTATCTGGTTTAATTGAAACGTCGCCGCCGAAGACACCTTCGCGAACAGCAGCTTGACCTTGGGGTTGAAAACCAAAACCAGGATTTGTTGCAGGTGCTTTTGGTGCTGAATCTTTTGCGACTTCTGAAAGTGTTTGCGCCATTTTTTCGGCTTCACCGTGCTTGACGTAATAAACATAAACTCCGCCTTGGCTTTCTGCTGAAACTTTAAAGTCTAACTGGCCAACAAGTTTTTTAACTCGCGCAATGCCTGCGCGATTACCAACAATAATTAAAGAATTTGTTCGATCATCTGGGAAAACTAAAAATGTTGAA
>JAYUJM010000156.1:0-13618 GCA_043765175.1 Pseudobdellovibrionaceae bacterium
ACAAATTGATTATAAATTAGAAAAACATGGCGATGTTCGTATTGACAAATACTTCTGGTTAAAAGATCGAGAAAATCCAAAAGTGATTCAGTATCTTAATGAAGAAAATTCGTATACAGAAAAAAATTTAAAACCAGTTGCAGATCTTGAAGAAAAAATATTCACTGAAATGAAAAATAGAGTCAAAGAAGATGATTCTACTGCACCTTATAGACAGGGCGATTACTTTTACTACACTCGTTTTGAAACAAATAAACAATACCCAATTTATGCGCGCAAAAAAAATTCTTTAGACAATCAAGAAGAAGTTATTTTAAACGTGAATACATTAGCTGAAGGAAAAAAATTTACAAGCGTTAGTAGTTTACATATTAGTCCAAATCAAAATATCTTAGCCTATGCGATTGATAATACTGGTCGTCGTTTTTATGATATTCATTTTATTGACTTAAAAACTGGTAAAGAATTCTCAAAACCTATTCTTAAAACATCTGGGGATTTCGAATGGGCCACTGACAATCAAACAGTTTTTTATGTCGAACAGAACAAAGAAACCCTTAGGTCTGAAAAAATATTTCGTCATAATATTAAAAATCACAAATCTGAGTTAGTCTACTTTGAAAAAGATGATACGTTTAGTGTCTATCTTTATCAGTCTTTGACAAAAAAATACATTTATATAGGCTCTAGCAGCACTTTAACTTCTGAAATACGATACATGCCTTCGAATGACCCATATGCTGAGTTTAAAGTTTTTTTACCACGCGAAACTAACCACGAATATACAGTCATGGATGGTGATGATGCCTTCTATGTTGTTACAAATAAAAATGCAAAAAACTATAAATTGATAAAAACTGATCTTCGCCAAACAGAATTAAAGTATTGGCAAGATGTTATTTCTCATGCAGAAAATACTTATATTTCAAATGTGATCGTATTTAAAAACTATATTGCAGTTTCTGAAAGAAAATTAGGATTAACACAATTACATATTTTAACTAAAGATTTAAAAAATAATTTTTATATTCCATTCACTGATAAAAATTATTTAGTCGATTTCGGTGTTAATGCCATTTATGATTCTCATATTGTCAGATATGATTACGAATCAATGAGGCAACCAGAAATAACTTATGATTTTAACATGAGCACTCAAACTCAAGATAGCGTTAAATCAAAAGAAATTCCTAATTACAACCTAGATCTTTATGAAACAGATCGAATTTTTGTAACAGCAAAAGACGGTACAAAAATACTAGTTTCTATTTTAAAAAGAAAAGATACACCTAAAAATAATACAGCATCGATGCTGATTTATGGTTATGGCTCTTACGGCGCCAGCATGGATCCTTGGTTTAGCCAAAGCATTTTCAGTCTTGTCGATCGAGGATTTATTTATGCCATCGCTCATATCCGAGGCGGCTCAGAAATGGGACGAGACTGGTTTGATAATGGTCGAGTCCTTAATAAGAAAAATTCTTTCACAGATTTTATAGACGTCACAGAGGATTTAATTAAATTAGGATTTACAAACAAAGATCATATCTTTGCCATGGGCGGAAGCGCTGGCGGACTACTTATGGGAGCCATTACAAACATGCGACCTGATTTATACCGTGGTATTGTAGCTCAAGTTGCGTTTGTTGATGTGATTACGACTATGCTTGATGAAACTATTCCGCTAACAACGAGCGAATACGACCAGTGGGGAAATCCGAATGATAAAAAATATTATGATTATATAAAATCCTACTCTCCGTATGATAATGTTGTCCGGCAAAAATACCCTCATATGCTCATCACAACTGGTCTTCATGATTCACAGGTCCAGTACTGGGAGCCTGCCAAATGGGCCGCAAAGTTGCGAGAGATGAAAACGAATGACTCATTAATACTACTTAAAACTAACATGGACGCTGGCCATGGCGGCGCTTCTGGGCGGTTTAATCAACTTAAAGAGAAAGCGACAGAGTTTGCGTTTATTCTTATGATGGACAACAAATAAATTTTAAAGCATTAATCAAAATTCAATTCCCTCAATGGGAAATTCTATCCAGGCCTCGTTTTTAGGAAACCCCTTTGGACGAGGCTCAACTAAGTTTTTATATTTTAAATATCCAGTTAGACCACATAAAAAAGCTTCAAAAGCATGACTATTTTCAATCATGCTTTTTGCATCTTGATGATAAATAAAAGCAATATTTTTTTCATTCAAAGCTTGAATAAATTTTTCTCTAGAAATATCTCCACCAAATGCGGCTCGATGATCTTTAAGTGTCGACTTCATCAAACCTAAAGCTTCACCTAAGCGCCACATGGTTAATTTGGGAAAAACTTCAATACACTCATTCGTTAAGCGATTTTTCAAAAATAAAGCTCTTGCTAACAGCGGAGCTGAGTTCGCACCCATGGCGTGATGTAAGTAAAACTTTTCTTCAAGCTTTGTTTGAAAATGCATTTCCACGCAACGTTGAGTATAGGAAGTAAATAATTTTTTTGGTTTTTTAGATTTCAAGTAGTCATTATAATGCTTCCACATATAAGTAATATGAGGCTCACCGCAGTGTTCAATACCAGGACATTTTAATTTACAACTTAAACAATTTGGTAAACTTAAGGCTGTATCAAAAGCAATGTACTTTACTGATTGATCTCCTTGAGAAATCAATTCATGAATCTTTAAATCAGCAGAGATTTGTTCTTCAGATTTTATTTTTTCAAATATACGTGATAAGAAAATTTTTTTACTTTCAGGATAATATTCCAAAAGTGCGACACAGGCTTTGTCTGATTTGCCACCAGCTAATGAAACGCCAATAAAACGAATAACTTCTTGATTTTTATGAGATGTTAATTTTTTAGCTGAACTGGTTTTGAGTTCAGACACTGAAATTTTTCTTTTTCGCATGCCTGGATCACTTTCTGACGATTCTCCGGGGCAACCCATACTAAAACACATCCCCCACCGCCTGCTCCACATATTTTAACAGCTAATGCACCATTTTCCAGAGATAATTTAGCCAAAAACTCAATTTCTGGACTGGTAAAAGCTGGCGTTAAACGAATTCTAGCTTGATACTCACGATTAAATAACTTGGGAATTTCAGTCCACTGTTGTGACAACAATGCCTTTTTCATTTCTTCAGAAATGTGCTTAATCTCTTTTAAAGCTTGCAGCACTGAAGCCTCTTTATTAACTGCTGATTTCAACACTTCAAAATTATTTAATCCACTGTGATGACTTTTTCCAGTATTAATCAGTAAAAAATGAGTTTCTAATGGTGTATTTCTAAAATCAAATTTAATTTGCTCTATTCCATCGGAACTATACTCAAGAAAACTTAAGCCTCCGTTG
Organism: Pseudobdellovibrionaceae bacterium; assembly: GCA_043765175.1. Lineage (GTDB taxonomy): Bacteria > Bdellovibrionota > Bdellovibrionia > Bdellovibrionales > Bdellovibrionaceae > Pseudobdellovibrio. Next base: position 3,359 of record JAYUJM010000156.1, read on the forward strand.
ACTGCAGGATAATAATCTTGTGTACCCGTAGGAGTATTTAGAATTTCAGCTTCTAAATTATGAGCAACGCGCACCATTGAGTGCGCATCCATAAATTTGTATCCGGTCATTTCTGAGAATGCTTTTAACATAGAAATAGTTAAACTGCTGCTTCCACCAAGCCCACCCCCGATAGGGCTTTCTGATTTTGTTCTCATATTAAATCCAGAATTTAAATACTTTTTAAAAAAGCGAACAACGACTTGATATAAATGAATAGTTTTATCATAAGCTTCAAGCAGGTCATCAATTGATTTAAACTGCCATTTTTTATCGTAATCAAAAGAATAAATTTCAATTTCTGTAGAGTTTTTATTTTCAGTAAGCTCAACTGTGGTCCATATATCAATAGCAATATTTATTGTTACAGCTCCCTTTGTAAAATTATAGAGTGGCCACATATCCAAAGTTCCACCTGATAAATCAACACGCGTAGGTGATTTAATTAAAATCATAGATTGTCCTTTATTCCGTAATTTGCAAAATATTGCCAATATGTCATATCAAACTCCGTATAATATTTAGCCTTAGACTGCAAATTGTTAATTGTGCCAAAAAGTTTATTTTGTTTTTCGTTTAAGGTTAAATAATATTGAATATTCTTATTGTCTTTAAAAATTAGATCAATTTTCAGTTCTCTATCTTCAACTTGATAGTCTATTTTTTGGATATACTTTTGAACAGTCATCTTATTCAGTTGATCCAAAAAATTTTTAACATCCTTATCTTTAACTGTAAACTGATTAATACGTATTGATTTTACTTCACTCAGTTCAAAACGATAGGGATGCTTTTCTAGAAAAAAAATATTTTCGTTCATAAAAAGCTGAGCCAAGTCAGAACTGATTAAAAAAACATTTTGATTCACATTGTCTTTCACATAATATTTATTTTCAAAATTTTTTTGCTGGCTCAAAACAAATGAATAATCTAAGTCTTTTGTTTTAAATAAAATTTCAATCGCATTTATAGTCCAATCAAAATCAACACTTTTAATTTTTTCAAACTTTTCAGAATTAAAAGATTCGATGATTTCATCTATATAGTCTTTATCAGCAAGAATACCTTCTTCAGTAATCCACTTTTGATTATTTAAGCTGATCTTCAAGTCTCTAGTTTTTAAAAAAAGCAAATGACTTATTTTGTATTGAACATAAGTTTCAGATTGAAACTTATGTTTTATTAAAAAACCACAAAGTAAAACACAAAAAGTAAATATTAAGATTAATTTATTACTGATTTTACGCATGTCTAGACTTATACCAGACAAACCAAGTTAATATTAAAAGCAAAACAGGCAAAGGCAAAAATAATAATAAAATGATCCAGCGAAAATATGAATTAAACTCAGGACCTAAAATTTTCAATGGAGTCTTATTAGGCTCTTTAATTTCAAGAGATATTAAATCGTTTTCTAATGCTAAATAAGAAACAATATTTAATGATAAATCTTTGTTGTTGGCTTGATAAAAAAACTGGTTCCATAACAAACTGACATCACTTACAATGGCAATTTGAGTAGATTTTGAGGCTTTGTTATATATTCCTTTCCAGATTGCTATCATATCAAAACTTTTTGGGCTTCCAGAGTATTTTTTTGTATTTAAATCACTCAGCGCAATAGCTTGATCAGAAGTTTGCAATATTCTAATAGACTCTTCATTTTTACTATCAGAGTTACTATCAGAAATATCCTTCGCAACTAAGGGGTGTGGACGGAATAAAAGAACTGCTTTTTGATCGTTAAAATTTTTTGCGATAATATGATCTGTAGTAAATTGATTCGCAACGGTGGCTTGATCAGTGGCTATCATAGGCCCCTGCTGGCTGTTTAATAAATTAAAAACATAATCTTGTCCTAAATTCCAGTTAGTGAAAGATAAAATATTTTTCAAACTTTGACTGGCTTCGCTTTGCAAAATAAGCATCAAAGGTCTGCCTTTTTTCAAATACAAGTCAATGAGTTCAGACTCATTTTTTTGAAAATTTTGCGTACCACCGGCAACAATAATTAAATCCGTATCATCGGGAATACTTCCTTTATTTATAATATTTAAAGTCTCAACTTTATAGGAATTTTTGAGCAATGCTGATTTAAAAAATGAAGCTCCTGTTTCTAATTTATCATTATCTATATCAATTTCACCGTGACCTGATAAAAAATAAATATTTTTCACTTTTTCGCGACTGATTTTAATAATAGCATTAATAAAACTTTGTTCTGCGTAAACTTCACCTGATGATGTCGAATAAAGACTCTCTATTCTATTAATTTTGCCATTATAAGCAATAAATCCTTCACCAGTCCCTTTTTGGGCTCCAAACTTTTCTGCCAGTTGAGGAGCAGAATTCATTTCATGCACCGATACTGATATGAGATTTGAAAATACTTTAAAAACGTTTGCCTGAGCTAAAAAGGCTTTTTTAGAATCATCAATATTTTGCAAACCTTCTTTATAAAAGTATTTAATTTCTAAAGGTTTATTGAGGCCTAATAAAATTTTTTGAGTTTTATCAGACAAAGTATATTGCGAAGTCATAGAAAAATCAAAAACGCGAACATATTGATTTGATAAATAATTAATAAGTATTAAAATAGTCACTACAGCTAAAAATAGTGTTCCCATTGAAAGACTATTTTGAGTTGTTTTCAACTTATAAAATTCAAAAATTAATCTTCTTTCGCAATACAAAAAATAACTTACACCTATAAGTCCAGTGGCTAATAAAATCCACATAAAAGGCATCATAGCCTGAATAGCAAAAAAAAGTCCTCCAGCACATATCACAAAAAACAGCGACAAACCTAAAACTAAACCACTTATTTTTTTCATCGAGAACCCCAGCGGCTTGATTCAATGACTCTTTCAGATAAAAAACAAAACAGAAAAATACCGCTTAAAAAAAATACGATTGAATTTGTTTTTATCACACCGTCAATCATAACTTGCAAATGCTGGTTGACAGACATTTGTTCAAAAATACTTTTTATTAAACTTGGATTAAAAAAATCAGCCAATCCACCAATCATCCAAAGCGCTAAATTAAGAACCGTTCCCAAAATCAAAGCAATTAATGGATAAGTCGTTAAACTAGCTGCAAACAAACAAAGTGCAGAATACAAAGCTCCAACAGAAAAAATTCCTATTCCAGTTAAAACAGTTGGCAGTATATTAAAATTAAACATTTTAACGGTACAAAAAATATAGATAAATGCGATGAGCTCAATAACAAATAATACAGCTACCATTACTAAATATTTAGCCATTACAATTTGTGACGATGTAATTGGTGATGACATCAATAAATCAAAAGAATAATTTTTCTTTTCCTCAGTTAACAATTTCATGGCTAAAGCAGGTGTAAAAAACATAAAAAGTATATTAACAAGTGATAAGTGTTGTAAAAAAACGGCATAGTGAATATTTAACTGCTGAGGATTTGTTGCCATTTGCATCATTGAATTAGACATTAAAGTAGAAAAATTTTGAATCCCAATAATAAATGTCGTCGAAAACATGACTGTCGATAAAAATGCCATTAATAAAAATAGAGGACTTTTAAAAAAACTCAAAAAATCTTTTTTGAAAATAACCCAAGTCATCATTTTTTATAAACCTTTCTGATCAGCATTGTAAGTCAATTCCAAAAATATATTCTCCAAATTACTTTCTTCAACTTGATAACTCATTAAAAATGAATTCTGCTGGCTCAGTATTTCAAATATTCCTGCAAACATCATCTGAGCATTATTTGTTTTTAAAATATAGTGCATAAAATCTTTAGTTTGAACATCTAGAACGCTAGTGAGTATCTTAAATTTTGACATAAAATCAAAAGCCTCTTTGATTTTAATAAAAACAGTTTGGTTTTTTTGCAATCTAGAATTCTGTAGATTTTGTAGACTATCTTTAGCGACTAGTTGTCCTTTATGAATAATAAATACTCTATCACATGTAGCTTCGACTTCTGATAAAATATGTGTCGACAATATAACTGTATGTTGTCCTTTTAAACTTTGAATTAACTCTCGAATTTCAATAACTTGTTTAGGATCTAAACCAACTGTTGGTTCATCTAAAATAAGCAATTCAGGTTTAGAAACAAGTGTTTGAGCTATACCTACTCGTTGTTTAAAACCTTTAGATAAATTTTTTATAAGGCGATTTCTGACTTCCAATAAATTAGTTTTAGTTAAGGCTTCTTCTATATTTGAGACTTTAAATCGAGTTTCTACTTTTTTTAAATCAGCTACATATTTCAAATAATCAAGGATAGTCATATCTAAATAAAGTGGCGGGTTTTCCGGCAAATATCCGATTCGTTTTTTAACTTCAATCGGGTTTTCAAATACATCATAACCACAAATCTTCGCAACTCCTTTAGTTGGCGACAATAAGCCACTCAATATTTTCATAGTTGTCGATTTTCCAGCCCCATTGGGTCCTAATAAACCAATGACTTCGCCAGCTGAAATTGAAAAATTAATATTTTTAATCGCATAGCGATCACCATATTTTTTGGTCAGATCGTTAACTTCTATTAAAGGTTTCATATTTAAATCATATCTGATAAATTAAACAGTAATCAACATTTCGCGAGCATGGTTATAAGTAACGCGCCCTATCTTGTCTCCCTTAATGGGACGAACATGACGACAATCGACAATGACTACACTTAGCTTTGATCCAATCATGCTGTCTTTTGCTTTAACGCTTTCTTTCACTAACCATTGAGCCGCTTGTCTTAATATTTCATCTGAGATGGACTGATCTTTATTTTTCTGAATAATGGCATAGGCGCTTGGATAATCTTTTAAATGCAACCATAAATCCCAAGCTTTAGCTTGTCGTAATAACTTTAAATTTTCAGCTGCAGACTTTCCAATATAACAATAAATGCCTAACTCTGGACTCAGCAAAAACTGACGAAATGTGGCACTACTTTTTCGCTTTTGAACTTGAAACAATTTAGCTTCCGATTGATGTTGAACATACTGTTGAAATTTCTGTTCACTTGAGTTCGCTAAAATTTCAGTCAGCTTTTCAATTTCTTTTTCAATAATATGCAATCGATTCGCTGCGCCTTGAATTTTGTTTTTAGCTAATTTTGCTTTTTCAAAACACTTTTGAATATTCCAATTGACAGTTTCATTTTGATTTACAAGCTGTAAGTGTTCAGGCAAAATTTTTTTAAAACCATATATTTTTAAATGCTCTCCAACCTCTTGCAATTGTGCAATTTGTGGATTATCAATTTGCTTAAATAAACTTAACTTAGCTTTACTTTTTTTATCAATATCTTTTTGTCTTTGATTAATCCATGCCTGATAAGATGTTACAGGTACTTGAGATTTTTCTGTTTTTTGCGATTGATTAATTGATGTTTTATACTCGATCCATTGTTTAAACATATAGGGTACCGAACGAGTTTCTAAACCAGAAAAATCGATATCACTAAGATTTGCTTTCAATAAATCTTTTGGCTTATTCCAAAACATATTTTTTTTATCAGCAACAGCCATTAAGTTAGGCTGTCGGGGAATACAACGAAACTGTAAAATAAAACCTGTATTGAAAAAAATTTCTAAAACTCGGCCATAATCGCTTTTTAGCAATACATTTTCAACTTTACTATTTTTAAAATTTGCACTTAAGAATAATCCAAGTGGTTTCACTTTTTTCAATTTGTACCATGGGTTTTCGTCACATAAACAAATAAACGGAGACTGCGGTGCTAAATCAAAAAACAACCATTGAACTTGCGGCTTTTGATGAAAACGGTAGAGCCCCAGACCTAGTCCCCAATCAAAACTGATGATTTCTTGCAACTGAGCCCCTTCAATTGCGTCATTGATATAGTCAGTTATAGCTTTAAATTCATAAAAATGCGGACTTTGCATGTGTACCTTATTCTAGATTTGAACCTAGACTCTTGAGTCTCTGAGTTAAGTATCCGAAATAAATTCTATGAAATCAATGATTGCCCACCTTATCGATGAAGAAATTTTTAATTCACATTATATATTAGAATCCGACACAGAGTTTCTAAAAAGAATCAGTCAACAAATCTCTAAAGAACTGGCTTATTTAAAAAAACTTGCACCTTCAGAGTTTAATCAAGAAATTGTTGATGAATTAGAAGACCAAATCCTTGAAGTCTATAAAATAAAAACCTATGGATATTTAAACCTTCAAGATTATCGAAAAAAACATAGGCCCAAAACCAGCGCTGTCGGGTAAAACTTGATAACCAAATTCAGTTCGCTCTAAATATTTAAATTGTTTTAAATCGCTTGGTTTTTGAATTTCAACTGATCTTCTTTTAACTAATTTTCTGACAACTTCATCATTTTCAAAAGGCGAAAGAGAACATGTTGAATAAACTATTCGCCCACCATTTCGACAAGCTAACCATGCCGAAGACAATAATGAATACTGCCTTAAAGATAAATTTTTTGAACGCTTAGGAGTCCACAAATCGAATTCAGCTTTATTTTCGACAAGATGCCTTTCACCAGAACAAGGAACATCACAAAGAATGGCATCATAAGAATCAGGTGATTTCAAACCGTATTGATTTCCATCGAGTCCTTTAACAAAAATATTTTGTCTGTATGGAAATGGAATATAACTTTGAATAACTCGATTAAGGCGTTCTCGACGATCTTTAGAAATTTCATTGCAAATAAGCTGTCCTGTCCCATTAAGAGCTTCAGCTAAAATTAATGTTTTTCCACCAGGAGCGGCACACATATCGAGTACATTTTCATTCATTTTGACATTTAAGGCATTGGCTACAAAAACACTAGAAGGATCCATTTTATAAAAAATATTAATCTCATTTTCATCACGTTCATGACTTAAAAAATTTTTCGAAACAAAGCAATCGATTAAATCTTCAAATACACTGAATTCATTTTTTTTTATTAAATCTAATTTTGAAAATCTATTCATTCGATAAACTTGAAACGGGCTAGATGTTAATGCTTTATAAATTTGGCTCCAACGAGTCGAATAAATTTTACTAAAATGTTCATTGAAAAGATTGGCTTCCAATTGCATATTATTAATTTACACAAATTAGTTTATTGCTTCAATCATAAAAATCGTATTATGATAAACAAATGATTATTAGCTCTGTCGACGTAGGTTCAAATGCTATACGCCAAGTCATTATCGAGATTCTTAACCCAGAACTATCTTTTGAAAGATGGAAGATACTTAAAAAATACAGACTGCCACTTCGATTAGGTTCCGATGTCTTTGAATCGAAGAAATTAAAACCTGAGACGATTTCTAAAATGATCGCTTGTTTTACAACAATTGCTCAATTAAACACCCAATATAAAGTAACAAAAAAATTCATCACAGCAACAAGCGCATTGCGAGATTGCCAAAATCAAAAAAATGTTATTGCTAAAATAAAAAAAGAGACTGGCCTTAAAATTTCTGTAATTAGTGGCCATCAAGAAGCTCAATTTATTCGAAATGCTATTCTTAAAACCAACTTAACACAATTTAGAAATGTTTTGATGATTGATATTGGCGGTGGAAGTCTTGAATTATCAGCATTAAAATCAAATGCACTCATTTGTTCAGAAAGTTACCCTCTTGGAGTTGTTCGATTACTAAAAGGTAAAGTTCAAACTAGCTATCAGCTTCAAAAAGTTGTTAAAGAAAATATGTCAGAATTTAAAAAAAAGACTCAAAAAATTAATTTTGACTTTGCTTTAGGTACCGGCGGAAATTTTGATGCGCTTTCAAAATTAAAACTACAACTTCTTCACTCAAGTCCAGATACTAATTTGTCGATACTAGACATTAAAAAAATTTTTATTATTTGGAAGACCTTAACACTCTCTCAAAAAATGAGTCTTGATGTTCGAAAAGATCGAATTGATGTCTTGGATATAGCTTTACCATTGATTATTCAAACAATGGGCTTTTTTAATTTAAAGCACATAAAAATCCCCCATACTGGATTAAAAGAAGGTGTCATTTTATCGAGAATCAGATGAATCATTATCTTCAGTCATTAAATCATCTTCAGTTAAATCTGATTTTTTCAGGGACTTATTCATAAATATTTGTTGTACACCTAGATCATCTTGATTTTTTTTCTTTTTTAAATAATTTCCGTCAGAATTCATATGCCAGGTTTGATTGTTGTCATTCCAATACGTTTGCAGAATTTCCCAAAGTTTTTCTTTTGCTGCACGATCATAAACAGGACAAATAGCTTCAACGCGTGCATGTAAGTTTCGATACATCCAATCCGCTGAACCGATAAAAAAATCACCATCAATAGGATCAGTTTGTCCATTACGAAAATAAAAAATACGAGAGTGTTCCAGAAAACGTCCTAATGTTGATTGAACTTTAATATTTTTACTGAAACTGCTGTGATTAGGCTTCAAACAGCAAAAACCTCGAACAATAAGATGAATTTGCACGCCTAATTGCGAAGCCGCATAAAGAGCCAATGAAATATCATTTTCTTCCATGTTATTAAATTTTGCCATAATAAGTGATGGACGACCACTTTCAGCACAATTAACTTCTCGGCGGATAAGTTCTTTAAACTTTTGTAACATATTAATCGGCGCCACAAGCAAATGTTGATAGTCTTTTTTTTGAGACTTGCCTGTTAAATAATTAAAAAAAGAAATGAGCTCTTGAGTCACTTCAGGATGAGTCGTGAGTAGCCCAACATCAGTGTAAAATCGCGAAGTCGTCACATTATAGTTTCCAGTTCCGATATGGGCATAGGTTTTTAAGTCAGCTCCTGATTTTCTAACGACCAATGTTGTTTTAGCATGCGTTTTCAAACCCACTAAACCATAAACGACGTGAACTCCTGCATTTTCTAATTCTTGAGCCCAATAAATATTTCGTTCTTCATCGAACCGAGCTTTTAATTCTATTAAACAAACGACTTGCTTGCCATTTTCAGCTGCTCTAATGAGTGCCTTTACAAAAGGGCTATTATCGCCAGTACGATACAGTGTCATTTTTATGGCTAAGACATGATGATCATCAGCAGCTTCTGTGACAAACTTTTCTACTGAAGCAGAAAAACTATCATAGGGATGATGAAGCAATATATCTTGTTTATCTATTGCAGAAAAAATTGAAAATTGATCTTGTAGCTGAATAGGTACAACTGGAGACCACGGGCTAAACAAAAGCTGATCAACTGATGCTTCAGATTTAATTTGTTGCACTAAAAATTGCAAATCTACAAAATCAAAATTAACAACAAAGGGATAGATATCTTCTGGTTTTAAATTTAATTCTGACATTAAAAAGGATTTAATCCAATCGTCAGTACAAGTTCCATATTCGATTCGAACAATTTCGGCAAAACGACGTTCTCGTAATTCTTCTTCGATGTGAGCTAATAAGTCTTCAGCATCTTCTTCCTCACGATCAGAGTCTGCATTTCGACTTACTTTAAATAGCGCAGTTCCCGTAACATGCATTTCTGGAAAAAGTTCACTTACAAAATAAGTAATTATTTCGATGATATGTATAAATTTTAAAGACTCTCCTAGCTGCACCCATTGATCGATGAGTTTTGGAATCTTGATTCGAGCAAATATTTTTTCGTCGCTTTGCTCAACGCCCTCTTTAAAGTACGGAACGAGAGCAACACCCAAAGAAGTTGACAAGTTTGAAATAAATGGAAAAGGATGACCTGGATCAACTGACAACGGTGTTAAAATAGGAAATATTCTATTTAAAAAATATTTCTTCAGTTCTTTTTTTTCATTTTGATTGAGATGATCAATACTTAAAATGCTTATTTTTTCTTTTTTTAAATCAGATTTTAATCGAATAAAAATATCGGATTGTTGTTTAAGCATTGGCTCTAATAGTTTTGCAATCATAGCTAGCTGTTTTTTTGGAGTCTGACCATCAGAAGATTTTGGACTTAAACCATAGGCAATATTTCTTTTCAGTCCACCAACACGTTTCATAAAAAACTCATCTAGATTTGATGATGAAATTGCTAAGAATTTCAAACGCTCAAGCAAGGGATTCTGTGAATCTTGAGCTTCTGCAAGTACTCGTAAATTAAAATTAAGCCACCCGATTTCTCTGTTACAAAAAATTTCATCCGAAGAAACAGGATGGTCTTTGAGTACTGCTTTTTTGCGCTTTTTTCTAATTGATTTAGCTTGAGTCGTTCTCATTTAATTATCTTACTTTATTTTTT
>JAYUJM010000157.1:0-13522 GCA_043765175.1 Pseudobdellovibrionaceae bacterium
TATCAATTTTTTATCTTGGTACAAATAATAAGATTCCCCCAGCTGCAGGGACTGCTGATTTTCTTTATTAGTTCGGCTTAATACATCCGTAATTAAAAAATTTCCCAACTGAGGATTTTCATCTTTTGCTGAATCTGCCTTTAAAAAATATTTTTTAGTGACCGAATCACTGAAATCAAAATCACAAATTTCTAAAAATACTTCTTTATCTGAATTTAAACATTGAGCTGGAATTGCAAAATATATTTTAAATTGTGGAAATTTATCTTTAATTATTATTAGATTCTGCAACAACTCATGAATGACATAAGTAAAAAGCATTTCATTAGAGTTTAAAGCAGTTGTTCCACCTAGAATTTGGTTTAATTTAACAAGTCGAGAATCTTCTTTTGCAAGCCTCAGTTCAAATTTTTTCTCAAGATGAAGTGGGTGTATTTCCCTTGGTAGCGGCGGATTAAAATCAATTTGAGTGGCTTCAACAAAAGAAACTTGAGTCTCATTATTTAAGTAAAAATTAACTACTCGTGAAAGTTCGCGAATAAAACTTTGGTTAGAAACATATTTTGTTCCTTCAGATAACTCAAACAATTGGCTTTGATTTTTATTTTCAGTAAAAGCATATGACTTAACTGTTGGCAGAAACTCTGCGTGAGATTCGAAATGAACCGCTTGTTCTTTAATATTTTGATAAATTTTTTCAGATGTTCCTTTAGGCCAACGAATAACTGCACACTCAATTTGACCAATTTGGGCTCGTTCTAACCAATGGTAGTATTTTTTACCTTGAAGATTATTAATGTACGAATCAGCCAACGATTACCCCTGATAAATTTGAAATTTTAGCAATTGGCTATTATAGAATTGATTTTCGCTATGCGCAAATAGATTTAATTGAGTCATATAAAACAGTATTCTTGACAACCCAAGTCGTAGTTCTGAAACTAAGGTAAAGAGTGAGGTGTCTATGAATTATAACTCTATTAATCAATCATTTTTAGAAAATGAGCCTGAACAACAAAATTCAACTTCTGGTTCATCTGCCTACTCGCAAAGCTTTGGATCAACATCCCAAGCATCAACATGGATCAAAGAATTAGTAGCGGCTGATGAACAAATTGAAAAATCAGTCATGATTGATATGAATTTAGGGCTGGATACTCAGCGAATATTAATCACTGAAACGATTCAGTTTTTACTTAAACTGAAGAATGAATTTGCCATTTGTGCAGCTGATTTTAACGAACTAAAACCAACTGTACTTGGACGAATCAAAGTTTATGGCATTGCAAAAACTCATGCGGATTTTATGCTTTTTAGAAATGGTTATAAAATGATTTTTTCCATTAAAAATGCTGGAGTCATTAGCATCAAGTTTCACTATGTCGGAAATATGGCTATTCCTCAATCGACGGCACAAGAAAAAGCTACAATCGTCATGGAAGAACAATTCATAGAAACTAAATGGGGAGCTTTTGAAGAAGTTCTATGGACCTATAAAACTCAAAGCTTTAAAATAAATTATCTAGTTCGTCATTTTATCACGCATTTTATCAAAGATAGCGCGAGATAATTTCTTAATCAAAAAATGAATTACTCACCAGAATCAATTAACCCCCAAGGTGTTGGGTCAAACTACAATTACGAAGAATTTAAAAAATCTCAATCAATTGGTTGGGAAATTTTATCTGATTTAAAAGAAAAAATTCAACCAGGCATGACCGAAGAAAATGGCCGTGAAGAATATTCTCAAGTTTTAAAAAAATTTGGAATTGAAAAAAATTGGCATCTGCCAAAAATACGATTCGGGCCGAATACAACAAAATCTTTTAAACAGCTTTCTGATGAAAATTATAAGCTCAAAGAGGCTGATATTTATTTTATTGACATTGGTCCTATTATTAATGGCTACGAAGCAGATGTAGGACAAACATTTACAATCGGTAAAAACACAATTCTAGGTCATCAAAAAATTTCAAAAGATGGCCTTGAAATATTTAATATTGTTAAAAATCAATTTTTAGTACATCAACTCAAAGGCCCAGATCTGTATCAATTCGCAGAAGCAGAGGCTCATAAAAAAGGTTGGCAACTGATCGATGACGGAGCCAATGGTCATCGTATAGGGGATTTTCCACATCACACTTTTTACCGCGGAAGTCTTCGTGGATTTGAAGATCAATTGATTCCTCATTTATGGATTCTAGAAATTCAGCTACGCAGCCCTGATCAAACTTTTGGTAGTTTTTATGAGGATGTTTTAGGTTAGTAATTAAAAAGTGGTCTAATTTTTCAACCACTATTTGTGGACATACTATTGCAACCTCATTAAATATGAAATCAAATCAATTACAAATTTTATTTATAATATCTCTAAGCTTAGCAAATGTGGCGCAAGCCCTTCAATGCACTCAACTTTTTGCAGTGTCTCAAAACAGAACACTTACTTCAAATTATATTGGAGTGTCGTTAAATTATTCACCTGCATTAGAAATTAACGGTCAGTCTAAATACTTCGATAATCAAGTTTTTATAGAAAGCTTCCTGCCTGGTCAGAAAATTCCGTTTAAGCAAAAATTAGAATACTACGTTCATCCTGTTTATAATATCGCAATGTCTTTTGGAAAAACCATTTTGCATGAGGCTGGATTGAAAGCCATTTATAAAAATTATGGCCCTCGAGTTGATCCCGAAATTGTTCAAAAAGTTATTTCGATTGAAGCTAGTTTACCCTTAAATAGACAAGCTACTTTTATCACAGGAAATAAGGAATTGAATGAAACTTACAGCTTTGTTCGTATTTTTGAGGGCACTAGTGAAAATAACAATACTCGTCGCGGAATAAGCCGTTCGTTACTACCATTAGAAATTATTTTACAATCCATGAATAAAAATACCAACGCAGTTACGGAAATTCGAAAAACTGGAGTCGCTGTATTTGAAGTTGGGAAATATTTTATTACTGATGGCCTTGATCTACAAAAAGCAAAATTGATCAAGTCAGATATGTTTCGATGGCTGATAGAACAGTTAGAAACTCGAGGAGCTAAAGAACTAGAAACATCTGTATATTTTGCTCATGTCGCTAGTCAGATTCATAAAATAGCCTATCAACGAGCTTTTGGATTCGAAGTCGTCGATCCAGCTAAATCCGATGGTTTAGCAGCAGATGAAAGTTTATTAAAAATTAACGGAGCTCAATTGTTAAAAAATTTAAAGCTCCGTTTAGAATCACTAGAAAAATAATTCTTAAGTTAAAATTTTATTACGCGTGATACGAACGTCATGAGAATGACCTGCATCCACACTCGATTTAACATCAACAACTAATTTTTGTCGAAGAATTGTTAAATCTTGTTCAGACAACAAGATTGTATGGGGATGCGAACTTGTTCCTTTAATATCAATTGTCAGTTTGTTACCGATAATAACAGCTTCATAAGGTATGACCGCTGCATGACCATGATTATTTAAAATTTCCACATTCACTTTCACTGGTTTTCCTGGCACCGGCACAGCAGGTGGTTTTGGTGTTGCAACCTGAGCCTGTGCTCCATTTGAAAATAAGGCTAATGCTGCAGAACCTATTGCTAAGTTACCTAGAAATAATCGACGATTCATGTAAAACTCCTTTAGTTTGCTATCTTAACGCATTGTATTATATAATTTATACAATGTCAATTATTATTTATTATTTATAACTAATATGAATGTTATAAAATCTAACCTATTGACGTTTAAAGCAAAACTCTAAACACTAGGTTATGGCTAGAAAACCTACTATCACCCAACAACAAATTATTGATACAGCTTTGGATTGTTTTTTAGAAAAGGGATTTGAAGAAACTACTTTTAAACAAATCACCGATAAACTTGGGGTTAGCCAACCCGCTTTATACCAATATTTTAACAATAAAATGGATTTATTAATCGCTTGCAGCCTTGCTTCAGCCGAAAAAGGCCGAAGTTATATCGATAGCCAAATTAATCCTAAAGATAATGCTATTACACGCCTTGAACAGTACATCGAAGCCAATTTTACTTTCTTTAAAAAGTCCCCTAAAGAAGCATTTGCATTAGCTGCAATTTATTTTTTTAGTTTAACACATCCTGAAGTTCGTGCTATTTATCAACAAATTCAAATCAAAAGTATTGAAAGACTAGAAGCTGTTTTAATGCAAATTTCCTATGAAAAAGGACAAAAACTTTTCAACAGCTTACGACTTGCAGAAATGATTCAAAGCTTTATGGTTGGCGAAACTTATAAAAAGATCTATCTAACCAAAAAAGAAAAACGTGATGAAAAAGACGAATATATAATGAAATATTTAAAAATATTAATCGATTCTTCGTTCATTCATTAAATCATAATGATTTCGATTTACCAATACCAGTCCTATAAAGATTATTTTAATACCTGGGTTGGTCAATTACCGAAAAATGGACATGGAGAATACCGTAGATTAGCCCTAGCTCTTAATGTATCAACAACACTTATCAGTCAAATTTTTAATAGCGAAAAAGATTTAAGCTTAGAAATGGCCTGTGAAATGACTGAGTACATGCATTTCAATGATGACGAATCTGATTATTTTCTATTACTTGTTAACTACAATAAATCAGGTTCCAATAAACTTACAAATCAACTTTTAAGGCAAATTAAAGAAAAACAAGTTCATTATAAAAACTTATCAGCTCGACTTAAAAAAGATAAAAAATTAAACGAAGAAGCTAAACAAATTTATTACTCTAATTGGATTTATCCAGCAATACGAATTCTCATAGATATACCTCATATAAATACTGCAGAACAAATTTCATCAAGATTAAACATACCAAAGAATCAAGCTATTAAAGCTTTAGATTTTTTAATTAAAAATAATATTGTCATTCAAAAAAACAATAAATTATATATGGGTGATGCTCATTTATATCTGTCAGCTCATGAAACTTTAACAAATCAGCATTTGTCCAATTGGCGACAAGTGGGATTTCAAAAAATGAGTTTTCAAAATGAACAAAATTTTTTCTATACTGGACAATATGCTCTTAGTGAAAAAGTTGCCGAACAAATACGTAAAGATTTACCGGATTTTATTGAGACTGTTCTTAAGAAAGTTAGACCTTCAGATTCAGAAACAGTACGATGTTTAAATATAGACTTTTTCGAATACTAATCTTCGTAAATTCTAACTTTATATGTTTCGATGAGTGCATTAACTTCAACAATATCAATTTCATTTTTATCAAGCAACATTGAAACGATTCGTCTAATTATATCATAATCATTAGATACTAATTGAAAATGTGTGTCACTTAGCCCATCAAATTGTGGATAAGTTTTTCGACAACTATTTTTTTCATTTTGATATAAATTAAAGCCATTTTCTTTATAGATTTCTAAAGCGGCTTTTGCTAAACATTTATCTTGTCGATGTTGGAATTCCATTAATCGAATTCCCATGATAATTTCATGCAAAACAAGAATACCTTGATTTTCAAAAGTCATTTTTTCATATACGATGTTGTTAATCCAAACTTTGTTTAAATCTTGTAAGGCCAACTGATCTGTTACAGCATATGAACCAAGAATATTTTTAGATATAGCTGAAACTTCACCAGGAACAAAGTACCAATCCCGCTGCATTGTAATATGATAAAAATCAGCAGCCATTCGTGGAAACCTTACAGATAAAACTTTAATAATTGGCCGAATAACAATTTCATAAGCCTTTGATTTATAAAAATCTCGCTTAATAAAAGCGTCTAAAGGAATTCCATTAACACCATTGCCTCCACCTACGCTGTCAGTACCGCCTTTAGTTTCGGGAGGAGTCAATACAACCGGTTCCGTTTTAATTAAAATTGTTTCTTTATTTGTGGGCTGACAAGAAAAAAAAGCGATCAGCAAAAATAATTGAAATACTATTTTCATCTTAAATACCCACTCATTTTCAAGTTTACTAAATTTATAACAACTTCGTTTTTATCTGCTTGAGTTAAAACTAAATACTCAGTATCCATATCCAAATAGCCGAAATTTCCTTCAAATTTTTTTAAGACACTTTGATCAAACTGATTTTTAAGTACTTTTACTGAATATTTTTTTAGAGCAAAAATCTGTGAAAACTGCCCTGATTCTGCAATGTCAGCGTGAATAACAATACATTTATCATTTTTAAGACAATTCTTATATTCAAACGCATTAATTTTTGACTGTATCATCGTTTGAGAAAAGGCACTGTGGGAAAAGATTCCCACAGCTAAACTAAAAATAATTTTTAATAAACCATTTATTTTTGTTTTCATATCTATCCCTTCTCAAAAGTATTCATAAAAATTAATTACTGACATTTTTTAACAAGTAGTAAATCAGCATTTGCATCAATAAAAGTTCCGTAAAAAGTTTTATCATTAATCTCAGATACTTTTCCACATTCGTTGTACTTCAATGGTGCTACTATTCTTAAGTTAGGAGCTGGCTTTTCAAAAAATGCAAACATATTTACATTGAATGATTTTTTACTTCCATCAGCTATTTCTAAATCAACAGTTGTCACTTCACCAGCTAATGCTTGATCAAATGTTTCAAGAAGCTGCTCTGTTGAACTTTGATTTTCCTTTGAAATACAAAAACCACCAGTGAACAAATACCCTTTTCTTTGAACTGTTAAAAGCTGATCTGGATTTGGACAAAGTTGATTTTGATACTTCATCGCCCACTTGACAGCTGACCCCAAATCAGATCCGATTTGTTTAATAATTTTCATTGAATTTTGCTCACGTAGTTTTCCGAATTCACTATTACTAAACAACTTTTTAACTTTTTGTTCAGTAGATAAATTTGAAAACTGCTCAGAAAGCTGTGGATCTCGAAATTGGTCTAGACCATTTAGACTGTACGAATTTGCAATTGAATAAATAAGTTCTGCTGAAACCATTTGTCGTAAAGCAATAAAATCTGCGATGTTCATTTTTTTTATGGCTACTTCAGAGCTATCGCAAATAACACTGAATTGACTGCCTTGTTCAGCGTAAACACAAGAATTCTGCAAATTTTCTTTAATAGCATTGCTAAATACAAACGGGTTTAAATTAATAACCATTTCTGAATTTTGATTATCTTTTAGAAAAACTCGAAATTCATTAATTGCTGCGTAGTAAGAATCTAATAGCGTTTGTACGTCAACAGCACTATTGACTAACATAAATGGTTTATCACCATAAAATCTTTTTATTGGAGATTCAGGCATATTGTTAAATGATTGCACTAAGCCGGCTTTTACTTTTTCATTAGGAGCTAAAGGCAATATCATATTATAATACCCACGAAAAACTTCAAATCGTTTTAAAAGCTTTGAATAAAATTGAGCTTTTAGATTTGAAGGATCTTTTTCTAAAGCCATTAAAGCCGTTTTGTAAGACAACATAAAAGTCACAGGAGATAGTAATTGCTCAGCAGCATCTGCCAATTCATTGGCCTGCATATTCTGATTGACTACAACTGTCGTTTTATCATTATTTTTATCTTCAACATTACGGCTCGTATTTTTTTGACATGAAAAAAATGTCAATGTTGTGATAACAACAACAGATAATATTTGCTTCGCTCTAGATACGTTTTTTATTTGAATGCTTTTCATAATTCTCCTTATTTAATAAAGTAATAATTAAGTTACTGTTCTTTCGTGGGCTTAAAATACTTGCCTTCAAGAAAAATAAATAGATTAAGTTTGTAAACTGTTTACATTAAAATTAACTAAAAAGTTAATTTTCTAATCCTGGCTTTATTTCACTTAAACAGAAGAATAGTGCTTTATAACGAATACTGCGACTGTAATAATTCAAACAGGTAGTTTTTACCTGTCAAAATCATTACAGTCGCAGCTTTAAATTGAATGAACTATAACTAGTGTCACCACAAAAGGAGGATCTATGAATAAACTTAACGTTTCTTTATCAATCGTATTAATGGTACTAGTAGCTTCTAACTTAATGTTACGAGCTTAATCTAAAATATCTGACTGGCAGTTTTTTATACTTAAATAGAAAACTGTCAGTTAACTATTTTATTTAATTTCTATAAAAAAATAATATAAGGATAAAAAATGTCACTACCATATACACTTCTTTTTAAAGCTCAAACAATTTGTGTTATCTCAGTATTAACAATGTTT
Organism: Pseudobdellovibrionaceae bacterium; assembly: GCA_043765175.1. Taxonomy (GTDB): domain Bacteria; phylum Bdellovibrionota; class Bdellovibrionia; order Bdellovibrionales; family Bdellovibrionaceae; genus Pseudobdellovibrio. Next base: position 8,175 of record JAYUJM010000157.1, read on the forward strand.
AGTTCTTGTAACAAAAGTAGCAGCGCACCAGTTAAAGAAATAGCGCCTAAGCAGGTCCAAAAAAAGTAAGTTGTGTACCTGAAAGTGAATTGTTGGCAGGAATAGTTGGTGGAGAGAAAGTTCAGCTTAACAGTCCTGATGTTGAAAAAGCAGTTATGCTTTTAGTAAAAGGAAACGTCACTGATGAAAATGGTAAAACTAAAAGTACAACTTGGCTGTGTGCTGCTTCGATCATTTCACCGCATGTTTTGCTAACCGCAGCACATTGTATTGGTGATGATATTGGAGTTATATTTCATCCAGGGATTAGTTGTGAAAGTGGTTTTAAAGCTGAAACAGATGTCAGAAAGGCAACTCGAGGAATTAAAAATCCTGATTACAAAGAAAGCGAAAAAGGAACAACAAATTTATCTAATGATATCGCCATTGTTATTTTACCAGACCCTGTTCCAGCACGTTACGAAATATTTAAAATTGCTGATCCAAAAGAATATAGCAACACTACAGAAGATGTGCTTTTTCTGGGATATGGAAAAATTGGAACAGAAAAATATGGTTCAGGTATACTTAGAAAAGTTAAAATACCTGTAGTACAAGTAATAGCTTCTGAATCAGAAGGTATTGTTAAAATAGATCAATCTAAAGGAAAAGGACTTTGCAGCGGTGATTCTGGGGGCGCAAGCTTAGTTCAAATCAATAATGAAATGCAAATTCTCGGGGTTAATTCAGCTGTAATTGCAAAAAAAGAAGAAATGATGTGTGAAGAGCGCGCTGTTCAAGCTTTAGCTTTCAAACATAAAGCTTGGATAAATTCTAAATTAAAATTAATCGGAGAAAAACTTATCGATTAAAACTGAACTTTTACTGGCTAATTATCAAAAACATTGGCAGTTTGATTCTTTATTTGATAAAGAACTACAGCTAAATGTTTTGTTGTTTTTACTCATCGTAAATGATTCTAACATATTATTTTTTTCAATCACAATTAATTCTTCACCGCCTTGGAAGTAGGCGCGTCCACCTTTTTCTTTGATCGTGATATCAGCTCCTGCTTCCAAAGAAGAAATAAAATCATCTGTCGGATTAATCGTTTTATCTTCATCTAAAGGCTCAAGCTCAGGTAGTCCCTGATCATTCATTTTATAAACATATAAATATTTTTTAGGATTCACTTCATCTTCATAATTAATTTCTGTCCGAATTCGACGAGAAATTCCATCTGAATATTTTAAATCGGTTTGTTGCCAATCATCAGTAAAAACTGACATTTCACCAATCGCAGGCTTTAAACTATTTTGCAGTTGCTCAAAACTAGGAACAGTTTGTTCTTGATCAGCTTGATTTTTAATTTGCAAACACTGATTCATCGATTTCAAATGCCCTGCAAAAGCAGTTTCAATAAAAATTTGGTCCTGGTTAGCTTCACTTATAACGGTTGCTTGATCAGCTAAGTTTACAGCAGGCTCTGCTGCAACAAATTTTTCCTGCGGGGCAGATTCTGTAGATTCAGCTGCGTCAGTAGAATCTACAGTTGTGATATTTGGTTTTTGAAAACTGACTTCATTATCTTTAGAATAGAAGTAAATCATTCCCGCTAATACCAAAGCTAAAATAATGAGTAATTCTTTTCGCATGTATTAATATCGATCTATTTAGTCAGGCCAATTTCTTTAAGTCTTTGCATTAAAAATGCATGCGCAGTTATATCTGAATATTTGGCCCCTGTTCCACGACATGAATTTAAACAACTTAAGTTTGATTCCGGATGAGGATGCATAAAAAATGGCATGGAATAGCGGGCCTTATTAGTTCCATCTTGTGGATTTATTACACGATGAGTAGTTGAAGGTATCACATCATTCGTAAGGCGCGCCAACATATCACCGGCATCGACGATAAGGGCTCCGAAATCACTTTCGATATCCAACCATGAACCATCACGATCTTTAAGCTGTAGACCCGATTGAGTTGCCGCAGGAAGTATAGTTATAAAATTAATATCTTCATGTGCAGCAGCTCGTACACATCGTGGATCAATTCCGTCTGGAATTGGAGGATAGTGCAATAATCTTAAAATTGAGTTTCCTTCGCTAACCATGTTACGAAAAAAATTTTTATCAACTTCTAGTGGCCCTGTTAAAGCTTCCATCATTTGAATTCCTGCAAGCTCAAGCTGGGCATAAAGTTTGTCAAAAATTTGTCTAAATTCTGGCATCACATCATCGGGCCAAATATTTTGTGGATAGTACTTTTCAAAAGTGTGCCCTGCAGCAACCTCGCGACCCACGTGCCAAAATTCTTTTAAATCCATCACAGGTGAATCTTTAGCATGTTCAGTTCCAAATGCAGTAAAACCTCTTTGACCACCACCTTTAGCAGAAACATAGGTTTTTTTCTTTTCAACTGGTAGTTGATAAAATTTTTCTAAAACTTGATAGGCTTGTTTTAATAACTCAGGCGAAACGTCATGGTCTTTTAAAATGATAAAGCCATATTCTAATAAACCCTGATAAAGATCTTGGATAAATTTATTTTTTTGCTCAAGATTGCCTTTAGTATAATGAGATAAACTAATCGTATTTACTTTTCTAATTTCTTTAGTTTGTACTGACATAAATCCTCCGCTATGGCCTTGTTTTGTTCACAAAAGCTGTCGTTAACTTAACAAATCTAAAATAATATATCAATCACAACAGCCTTTTCTTCTGATAAAAATTGAAAATGAATATCAGCATCATACAATTTAAATGCATGTTGGTTTTTATAAGGCGAAGCCTGTTGTTCATAACCTTTATAAACCAAAGGTCTGGGGTCTTGTTTAAGAATTTTTTCAATGGCCAACCGCAATGTTGAGTCATTTTTTTTAATCTGCCACGCTAAAACTTTCTCTAAAGCTGATTTTGAAAATTCGACTAAGATCTTTTTATCTTGTGCTTTTTCTTGCTGAGTAAAACCCTGCAATGCATCTGGCACTGATTCAAACTGAGGAAGGTAAGGCTTGATATCTAAGACAGGAGTATCTTGCACTAGATCACCACCGTAAAATAAAATACGATTTTGATCTATGGATTTTATTTTAACTAACGAAAGGCCTATGGGGTTAGGTCGGTGCGGGGATCTTGTCGCAAATGTACCAATTGAATCTCCGTGCAGTCTGGGGGGATGAACTTTAGCGTGGTATTTTTGATTCGTGTTTTGATGAAAAATAAAAATAATCCACAGATGTGAATACTCTTGCAACCCTTGAAGCGATAATTCAGGCTGCCATTCAGGGTTGATAACTATTTCTGACACAACTTCAGGCACTATTCCTGATTGACGAGGAATGCCAAACTTATCAGGAAAACAGGAATTAATATGACCAATAATTCTGAATTGAGTATGGTTTGAAGTTAAATCAGACATACACGAAAGGTAAACGATGAAAAATAATTTTTCACCTCTTTTATTTATTTTTTTTGCTCAGTTAATTTTTTTAGCTCCTACGCAAGTTTTTTCTTGGGGTGGCCGCGGTCACGATACAGCTTGTGAAACAGCAGTTTATCTAGTTCAGAATAAAACACTCAAAGATTTTTTACGAAATAAACCGAATATGATGGGGCACCTTTGTAATATTCCTGATATTTCCTGGAGAAGTCTTGATGCAAATAAAACAAAAGAAGGTAACCCGACTCATTATGTCGAGGGTGAACCTATTGGCTTAGCCTTAAAAGATTTGCCAACAGATTTAAAGGCCATCATTGAGAAATACTCAAAAACAGATAATAAAATAAATCCTAAAGCTCAAATTTTATCAGTCCCCCACGAGCTTGGCACTAACTGGTGGCGCGCCAATCAGCTTTTTGATTTATCAGTCACTGAAGGAAAAAAATTAAAAACTTTGGATGCTCCAAAAAATTCAAAAGAGGAACAGAACGACAACTTACCTTACAATATTGCTTTATTCCAAATGCTTAGCCATATGGGGGTTATGGGTCATTTCGTAGGTGATAATTCAATGCCTTTTCATACAAGTGCGGATTATGATGGTTATGCCGTTGGTCATGGTGGAATTCATGCTTATTATGAAGATTTATGTGTTAGTTATTTTGGATCAAATTTATCTTCGCTGATTGAACAAAAATCGAATCAAATAAAAAAAACATCCTTAATAAAAAAAATGCTTAACGAAAAAAGTACTCTTGAAAAAATGAAAGCTTTAGGAATTATTTCAAACGACGAAATCACCAAAGTTTTAAAACTAGATCCCATTATTAAAAAATCAGAACTTAAAGAAGAAAAAGGAATGAAAATAAAAACTGCCGCTGAAAGAAAACCTGCTGAAGCAGGACAAAAAATTTACAGCGCTTTAATCATAGAACAACTGGCCAGATCAGCTTTGCTTTTAGCTAACCTGTGGGATCAAATCTACATCGACATTGGCAGTCCTGAATTAAAAGCATATAAAAGCTATCGTTATCCGCTTGCCCCGGAATTTGTTATGCCTGATTATTACGATATTAAACCAATAGAATCTAAAACCAATAAGTAATACTGGATTCAGTTATAAAACTATTTCCATTCAATTGTTGATTGGCTGCAGGCCCTACCAGGCCCTGAAATGTGCCATTAAAGACTAACTTAACCCAAGTCGACGAAAAACCAACTGCGGCCGTTGTGGTACTAGGGCCAGCTGCATATATATCATCATAGTAAATTCCAACTATTTGCCTAATAGATCCTTGAATTAACAAGTCTTCTTTTATTTCTGTTTCAAATCCTAGTGTAACTGGCAAAGAAATTTCACGAACTGTTTCTTTTGTTTTTCTATTTTTCTTAGAATCAGTAGCTAAATCTATTCGATAAAATAAATTTTCGTTTCCATCAAATTCATTTTTTACTAAACTCATCTTATATTTTAAGAACTCGTAATGGACATCTTCTATATTATTTGTATACCTAAAGGCTTGGCTTGAACTGATATCTAATAAAATAGTGATATCATCCAACTCATAATATAAACCACCACTAAACGACTGATTAACACTTAAAAATGAATTACTTACAAAGTCTGCTACGTAATTATATAAGCCAATGTCTGCAGCAAAGGTAAAATCTTCAATGCGATAACCAAGCTTCAAAGTAGCAGCTTTGTTACTGGAGTTATTTAGTTTATCATTTTGATCAGCATAATAAAAACCAACCGAATAACTCGAACCATTGTGTTTTGTAGCGTAGCCTATTTCAATAGGGTTTACTGTGTAAAGATAACTTGAAGCTAAGGATAGATTCACTTTTGATCTGATTTGATCCACTAAATCACTACTACGCCCTAAAGTAACTACCAGTGAATAAAAATCAGATTGATC
>JAYUJM010000158.1:0-4120 GCA_043765175.1 Pseudobdellovibrionaceae bacterium
TGAATTATAAATTTTAACCTAATTGCAGAAAACTCGTGGCACTTTGACCACGGGTCTCTTCAATTGTTACCTCGATCGATTTTAACAATCCAGCTTTAAATTTATTGGCTAAATTTTCTGCAAATAATCTTGATAATTCTTCGACACTTGTATTTTTTGTTTGTAACCAAATTACTTCGTTAGATGGAAATGCATAAAAACGATCCCGAAATGTGATGTCGTCATTATTTTTATTTTTAACACACTTCATTTCTGAATTTAATTGCGGAAGTAAAATATGCTCATCCCATTGATCACAAAGATCTTTGACATGTTTTTTAATTTCAGAAAAATCGATAAAATAGCCTTTTTCATCAGTTTGAGATTGATCATTGGGAACAATCACGACACGAACTTGATAATTATGACCATGTAGCATTTCTGCGCGATGAGCATCAAAAATCAAAAAATGCGCACTTGAAAATTTGAAATTTTCTTTAGAAATATTTAAAACTGTTTCACAGTTGGAATTGTTATTCACAAAATAAATTCTCCATTGACCTGAACCTGTTGATTTAAATATTTGTTTGTAAATTCAGGCACGGTTTTATTTAGATCTTCGAAACAGCTTTTTTGATAGAGCATCACAACAGTGCTACCCATACGAAACATCCCTAACTCATCGCCTTTTTTTATAGAAATATTTAAATTATTTTTAACTAGTGGCTTAAAAACATTAAAATGATTACCTTTAATTTCTGGCATAAATGATAATGTAATATATCCCACATTCGTTGCACCCACAAAAACGGCATTAACGAATCCTCGATCTGTTTTAATTTCCACACAGACACGTTCGTTAATTGAAAACATTTCTTCAATATTTTCAGTTGACCATTGATTCACAGGCCATAACATTCCTGGAATATGTGTTACTGATGTTATGACTCCATCCACTGGTGCATGAACACGATGATAATCGGTTGGACACAAGTAATATGTTACAAATACACCGTTATCATATTTTTCAAGTCCATGGCCATCAGCCAAGAAATCATTTACAAAATAATTTTTATTCTTAGCTTGAATGAGTTTTCCATTTATAATTTCACTTAATTGCGTAATTTTTGAATCTGCGGGGTGATTGGCCCAGCCCTGAGCCACAGGCCGTAGGCCTGACTTTAATTTTCGAATAAAAAAATCACCTAAGCTGGAGTACTCTGAAACTTCTTTTTCAGCTTCTGCTAAGTTGATATTGTAACTTTTTGCAAAAAATTGAATGATAGGCGTCCATATAAATTGCGGTAAAGGCATATGGGCTAAATGACCCAAAACAAAACTGAGATGATTTTTAGGAAGATATCTTGTTATTGATGACATAATCCAAATCCTGCCTTAAAATAGCTAAAATGTCTAAGATAATTAAAGATTTAAAAATTAAAATTGATGATCAACTTGAAGATCATTTAGCCTGGCTAGAACCAGGCTATTCTGATTATCGAATTCTTAGACAATCAGTCGACGCAAGACAAAAGCATTCACCTCATTTTGTTTATTCAATAGAAATAGCTAAAGCTGGTGAAAAGTTATCTCAACAAGAATTTCATTTCGATAAAATTAATTTTAATGCTTCAACGAATAAACCCATCATCATCGGAAGTGGTCCCGCTGGATTATTTGCAGCACTCCGGTTAGTCGAACATGGCATTCCTTGTTTGTTGTTTGAACGAGGCTCTGAATCCTCTGAAAGAATAAAGGGCATCAATCGATTTTGGCGCTACGGGGAACTTGATCCAAAAAATAATGTTTGTTACGGGGAAGGTGGAGCTGGTTTATATTCAGATGGCAAACTAATAACTCGTATCAAATCCCCCCATATTCCCTATGTTCTTAATCGATTAGTTCAATTCGGAGCTCCTGCAGAAATTCAATGGCTTTCAAATCCCCATGTTGGCAGTGATAAAATTCGTCGAGTGATTCCGAAAATTCGTGATTTCCTTAGAAATAACGGATGCGAAATATTTTATGATTCACAAATTACCGAACTTACGTACGGAAATAAATGTATTACAGGCGTCAAAACAATTAACGGAGCTCGCTATCATTCCGATCATATTGTGCTTGCCACTGGGCACTCAGCTGAAGATATGTTGATGCACTTAATGGATTCGAATGTGTTTCTCGAAGGAAAATCTTTTGCTATGGGGCTTCGAATTGAGCATCCACAAAAATCAATCAATCAAATTCAATATCGACAATTTGCTGAACATCCAAAACTAGGATCTGCCAATTACAAGTTAGCTCATCATGATAATAAATCTGGAATCGGCGTTTATAGTTTTTGCATGTGCCCAGGCGGCTATGTTTTATCTAGCGGCACTGAAAAAAATGGTCTTGTAGTTAACGGCATGAGTAATTTTAATCGAAACTCTCCTTTCGCCAACGCCGCAATTGTTGTGAGCATTCAGCATGATCAGCTTTTTCCAAATGATTTACTGGGTGGAATGAAACTTCGTAAAGACTTAGAAACCAAAGCCTTTGATTCGATTCAACAAGCTGGTGGCACTAAAGAATTGCCAACGCAAAATCTGATTTCATTTATGACCGGACAAAAAAATAAAAATAATTTATCTCAAACCTCATCCCCGTCTGGAATAAAACCTATTATGATCAATCAAATTTTACCTGAATTTCTGTACTCGAAAATCAAAGAAGGCCTTGAGCAGTTTAACAAAAATATGAAGGGTTTTATCTCAGATCAGGCACAGGTTTACGGAGTTGAATCCAGAACCTCATGCCCGCTTAGAATCACTCGTGATGAACAAACTTTGCAAAGCGTTTCACATAAGGGATTATTTCCTTGTGGAGAAGGCGCTGGATACGCTGGTGGAATTACCTCTGCTGCTTGCGATGGTATTAATTGTGCTGATCAAATTATTGCAGAATTACAAAACACTCATAACAGATAAGAATCAAATGAAAAACACTAAGGCAATTCTATTTTTAACACTTCTATTTTCTATATCTTCTTCAAATCTTTACGCACAATCTAAAAAAGGAAAAACAGTTCCTGCTTCAAAAAAATCAGATGCACAAATGAGCACTGATCAAGACACTCAAGATAAATTAAATCAGTTACAACAACAAATTGATGATATGAAAAAGTCTCAGCCTCAAATGGCTCCGATCATTAAAAACGAAGAGGCTGAAGCTTATTCTGAGCCTACTGAAACGAAGGTGCCAGAATTAGAAAAAGCAAGTATCGAACCCACACCTAAAGTTAAAAAAATTTGAAACTGTATCAAATGAAGATTCACGTCGTTTCAAATTTGGTTTAGGTTTAGTGCTTGCTGGAAATTCAATCCTCCAATTTACTGAAATAAAAGCTAAAGGGTCTAGCGGATCTGCATCGCTTAAAGCAAACTACAAAAATACTTTTGGATTACAGCTTGATTTAAAATTTATTAAAAAAAATTCTTGGGGATTTAATATAGCAGGATTATATTTACAAAACGCCGAAGAAAAGGACTTTGAAATTACTAATACATCAGGCGTGACATCTTATAGCACAAGCACAGACTCTAAAATGCAAGTGTCTGCTTTAGATGCTAATGCAATTTACAACTGGGATGTTTTCTACATACCATTTGAACTAAATTACACTGCATATAATTATACTACAAAAATTTCAGCTGGTGATTTTTTTACTACTAATAACGGCATAGGAATACAATTCGGGGTCGGATTTAATATCGCTAATCAGTTTGCAATAGAGTCGCAAATTCGATCAAGCTCTATAAGCATAGATGCAAAGTCTTCAGGAACTCTTCTTGAATACCGTGGTGGAGCATATGGCAATTTAACCCTCATTGGAAAATACTATTTCTAATTTAAATTGAATTCATGATATAAAAAATCATGTTCATTTTTTGTTTTTGTATATTCGCATTATGTTTTACTTTCAATACGGCTAAAGCCCAACCTTTAAGTTCTAAATCAGAATATTCTGTTGGCTTGGGAAAGTCTGACGTCACCGGAGAAATCGCTGAAGTAGGCATGATGGGCTATGGGAACACAGCCCAGAATGCTCGTGGACTAAAATCACGTTTATGGGCTAGAACTTTTATAGTTCGTCATAATC
>JAYUJM010000159.1:0-13095 GCA_043765175.1 Pseudobdellovibrionaceae bacterium
CGATCTAGCAAGACTCTACTCGTAAAGTTGCCCCGATGCAGATTCCTGATCGTGCATTAGTCATTGATACGAGTGCGCTTGATCTGGATTCAGTGGTTCATCAAGTGATGGAGTTTGTTAAAAAGAATTTTAGCCAAGCGCTTAATTAATTTTAGCACTGTCTGAAGTCGTAAGTCAGAAATCAAGTCTTGACCACTTGTTGAAAAACTCGTAGAACTGCTTTTCAACCTTAGAGTTCCAAGAGGATTCTTTGCGTGGGAGGAAAGAAAAAACAAAACATGAATAAAACGATAAGCAAGAGCCAAAAAGAAAAAATGTCGGTGCTAGCGGTGCTAGACGCTGAAGACGAAAAAATTCCAGCTAACCCTGGGTTTAATTCGCAAGCTGATAAAGCAGGTGAATTCGAAATACTATTTCAAGCCGCTACAAATGAGCAAGATTTCCGAGTAGGAGATGTTGTGAATGGTAAGGTTGTTGAAGTTCAGTCAGATTATGTCCTTGTGGATATTAATTATAAGTCTGAAGGATTAATTCCAATCAATGAATTCAGAGTTGTTGATGGTGTTCGTCAAGTTAAAGTTGGTGAGTCTATTGAAGTGCTTATCGATCGTATTGAAAATGAAAATGGTATGATTGCATTATCTAAAGATAAAGCAGACATGATGCGTGCTTGGACAGATATTTCTAAAGCAGCTGAAAATGAAGAAATCATTGAAGGTACTGTTGTCGCCAAAGTTAAGGGTGGACTTAGTGTTGATATCGGAGTTAAAGCATTTTTACCAGGTTCTCAAATTGATTTACGTCCAGTCAGAAATATGGATGTTTATTTAGGTAAAAAATATAAATTTAAAGTTATTAAGTTTAATAAAAAACGTGGAAATATTGTGTTATCACGTCGTGCAATTCTTGAAACTGAGCGTGACAGCTTGAAAGCTCAAACGGCAGACACAATGAAAGAAGGCGCTACAGTTATTGGTCTTGTTAAAAACATCACTGACTACGGAGCTTTCATTGACTTAGGCGGAATTGACGGGTTGCTACATATTACAGACATGAGCTGGGGACGTATAAAGCATCCTTCTGAAGTCATTACTGTGGGTGAAGAAATCAAAGTTAAAATTCTAAAATACGATACAGAAAAAGAACGTGTCAGTCTTGGTATGAAACAGTTGACTGATGACCCTTGGTCGCAGGTTCAAGGATCTTTTCCAATCGGTTCAAAAGCAAAAGGTAAGATTGTTTCAGTTGCCGAATACGGAGCTTTTGTTGAGCTTGGAAACGGTGTTGAAGGTCTTATCCATGTTTCTGAAATGTCTTGGACTAAGCGTGTAAAACATGCCAATCAATTAGTACAAGTGGATCAAGAAGTTGATGTTCAAGTATTAGCAATCGATTCAGAAAATCGTCGTATCAGTTTAGGAGTGAAACAGTTGCAAACAAATCCTTGGTTAGAAATGAAGGATACTTATCCTCCAGGAACAATCATTGAAGGTGATGTTAAATCTATCACTGACTTCGGTGTATTTATTGGAATCGAAGATGGAATTGATGGATTAGTTCATATTTCAGACTTCTCTTGGACTAAACGTGTTAATCATCCTTCAGAAATGTTTACTAAAGGTGCAAAAGTTCGAGCTGTGGTATTAGGTGTAGATACTGAGAATGAAAGATTTTCTTTAGGTATCAAGCAGCTTGAATCTGACCCTTGGTCACAAATTGAGTCTAAATATGGAATCGGAACTCAGCATAATGTTAAAATAACAAAGACTGTTGATTTTGGAGCTTTCGTTGAACTTGAAAGTGATATTGAGGGATTAATACACGTTTCCGAATTAACGACAGATAAAATTAATACTGTAGAAGAATTTGCAAAAGTTGGAACAACAATAAAAGCAGAAGTCATCAGTATTGATAAAGATGCACGAAAAGTTGGCTTATCATCTAAGCTAATCGCTCTTCGCGAGCAAAAAGCTAATGTTGATGATTATGTTAAAAAAGCTGCGACAACTTCAAAAACTAGCTTTGGTGATGTTTTTGGTGAACAGTTAAAGAATATCAAAAAAGATTAGTTAATTTCGCAAAGCGAGATGACTGAGCAATCAGTAAAAGGGAACCTAATAGGGTTCCCTTTTTTATTTTGTAATATAACCTATAAATGGAGTCAGTGTGAAAAGTTGGTCTTTTGGTCGAAAATTTTTTGTTTTTATTTTTTTAGGTTTTTTTATTTTGGGGGCTATTCGATTGTATCGTGGTTCAGCAAATGAGAATGATGAAAATCAATTTGAAAAAAAATCTAAAAATGAAATTATTCATCTGGAAATAAATGGCGTTATTATGAATGGTAAAACATTTTTGAAGCGATTAAAAAAAGCTAAAAAAGATCCTGACATCAAAGCTATAGTAATAGATATTAATTCGCCGGGGGGGGCAGTTGGTCCTTCTCAAGAAATTTATTACGAGATTCTTCGCACAAAGAAAGAATCAAAAAAACCGGTGGTTTGTGTTTCTACGGGTTTAATTGCTAGTGGGGGATATTACGCGGCTTTGGCCTGTGATAAAATACTCGTTGCTCCAGGAGCAATGATAGGATCAATTGGCGTCATAATGGAGTTTGCTAATTTGGAAAAACTTTATGATTTTGCTAAAATTCAAAGATACACAATCACATCAGGAAAATTTAAAGATTCAGGGTCAGAATATCGATCTATGCGTGAAGATGAAAGAAAATTATTTCAGGACATGATTGATGAAGTCTATGCGCAGTTTAAAAAAACAGTAATGCAAGAACGTGATTTAAGTGAAGAAATAGTTTCTCAGTATGCTGATGGCCGAGTAATGACAGGATCAACAGCTGTCAAATTAAAATTTGCTGATGCAGAAGGAACTTTTGAAGATGCAGTACGAATGGCTGCGCAAATGGCAAAATTAGGTGATGATTATAAATTGATTAAGCCGCAAAGACCTGAAGAAAATTGGTGGAATTTAATCATGGATCAACGAGAAGAAGATGATTTGAATGCATTGAATACAGGTTCTCTTTTTTCGGTAAGCCATTTGGTTCGAAAAGTTTTAAATACTGAAATGATGAATCGTCCGCTTTATATGTTGCCTGGACATTGGTAAATAATTAATGATTAAAAAAAATGTTATTGATGAAAAGTTGCCGATAGACCTGATTAAATTATCAGAACAAGTTTGGCCTTTAGAACGTGACGTTTTTTTTCGTCCTGCTCGATTAAAATATGTTCGTCGGCTTATTGAAAAACAAAATTGTGTATTTTGTGAGACTGCTAGTAAAGATATGTCAGAGAAGACTTTGTGTTTATTTAAAAGCAAGTATTCGCAAATAGTCGTCAATAAATTTCCTTATAACAGTGGACATTTGTTAATAATACCTCTTAGGCATAGTGATGATTTACTCGACTTATCAGAAGCTGAATTTACAGATTTAAATCAAACGCTTAAACTAGCAGTTCAAGGTATTGTCAGTTGTTATCAGCCCCAGGGCTATAACATTGGTTTAAATAATGGTGCAACAGCAGGAGCGGGCATTCCAGATCATATACACTATCATATTGTGCCTAGATGGAACGGGGATTTAAATTTTTTCCCACTTATTGCTGAAACAAAATTAGTCATTGAGACTGCTGAAGAAAGTTATTTGCGATTAGAGACTTTTTTTAAAAATCACAAAGGATAGTTATGAATAGTATTCAAATGTTACCTCTAACTCCAGTTGTTAAAAGACTTTTGATATTGACAGGTGGTATTTGGTTTATTTTCCAGATTGTTTTATCAGGACTATTTAAAGTCAATATTTGGCAGCCATTGGCTTTGTATCCTTTCCAAGTGATTGAAAATTTTCATTTATGGCAATTAGTAACATATATGTTTTTACATGCAATGACTCCGTTCCATATTTTATTTAATTTACTGATGCTTTATTTTTTTGGTTCTGAGCTCGAAAAACACTGGGGTTCTAAATTTTTTACAATATATTATTTTGCTTCAGGCATCGGAGCAGCAATTTTATACTGTCTAGCAGTAGGTATTTACAGTGCGGTAACAACTGTGAGAACACCATTAGTTATTCCTGTCATAGGAGCATCTGGAGCTTTGTTTGGATTGCTACTAGCATACGGGATTATTTTTTCGGAAAGAATAATGTATTTCATGGGGCTCTTTCCTATGAAAGCAAAATATTTTGTAATGATTGCAGGAGGTATTGATTTAGCATCTTTGCTAAGCAGTGGTTTTTCTGGAAATGAAGTCGCCTATTTAGCTCACTTAGGAGGGCTAGTCGCAGGTTTTGTGACACTAAGAATTCATGCAAGTCTTAAAAAAAATGCTATCAATCAAAAGCTTAAACGCAAAAATAGCTCATTAAGACTAGTTATAGATAATGAAAAAGAATCAAAAAATGATGATCCCAAATATTGGAATTAACTAGATTTTTATTATTCCTTAAGCTATAAATAAAGACTTACTTTAAACGGGAGAGTTTATGTCTTTAAATAAAGCAGTAGAAAATTTAAAATTTGATAAACGATTATTAGATTTAAATTTACGTCTAGGACGTATAACTCAAGATGAACATGATACTCACCAAAACCAGCTTAGTGATTTAGAAGCTGAATCTGTAAAAATTGATATTGATAATAAAAGTTCTGACGATAATTAAAATTATTTTCTAATTTATCAATTGAATGACTAAAATATTTATCTGATCTGCTGACTGCAAGGTAGATCAAATTTTTTTGTTTTAAATTTGTAACAGGTCGAATTAAATTTTCTGGTCTATATTCATCAAAGTCATATTGCAAGCCAACAGTTGAACAAATTAGTAAATTGAAAATAGAGCTAACAATCTATTTTTAGACTGAGTGATAGAGTCCTTAACATAAATTTTGGAAATAGGTTAATTTCAACTATTCTGTAATCTCAATATGAGTCACTACTACAACATAATACTTCAGCATCGCACTAAAGACTCAAGTGAGCAAGTTAGTTTTCCGAAAAGAATACTGAGGGATTTAATATGAGTTCTAAAGTAAAAACAATTCTTTTTTCATTTTTTTCAATGATGAATATTTTTATACTTTGCATAGGTTCATACTTAACGTATGCCGCAACATTAGGATATGAATCTCCAGTGATAACTGAAAAATCATTAAGACAAATCGCAAGTCTTCCAGAGAAACTTAATCAAGGATCGCTGATTTATACGATGGATAAATTTATAGTTAATTTAAGTGGTGAGCCCCGAAGAACAATTAAAATACAAATTAATTTAGACATGATCAATGCAGAATCATTTGAAAATATTATGGACAATGACAATCGAGCTCGTGCTCGAGATCGTATTGTTAAGTTGTTGAATGAAAAGACTTTTGATGATTTGGAATCTATACAAGGAAAGCTTTTTTTAAAAGACAAAATAGTTTCTGAAGTTAACCAAGTTTTAAAAATTGGACTTGTTAAAGACGTTTATTTTACTGATTTTGTTATGAATTAACAATATTAAGCCAGCATGAATTGATTATTTCTTCTTGTTTTTAGCCATAGCAAAACCGACATACCCCAATATTGCTAATATCAAAAAAATCAAACCCAAAATCATTTTATTTTGTAGAGGACTTTTTTTACTTTTCTTAGCATTCATATTTTCTATTCCAGATTCATCTGAAAGCAGTAAATCTGCAGGCATAGCATTTCCGATATTTGCACCAAGCATTTCATTAGAACCGCGTAAAGGTCCAGATTCTGGGCGTGCCATGAGGTCCTTAGTTCCATCTGCTAATTTTAAAGATTGAATAGTAGAATTAAAATGAGTGACATGTTTTGGATACAGAGTCGTATGAGCACTAAATGTAACTAATACTGCAATGGATCCCTTAATAGTAGCTAAGTATCGAGTGTAATAATTTTTAACTTCGCTATTAACATGAAGTGCATCAATCCATTTTTGGTTGGCGTACATTCTTTCAAGTGGTGGCATATTAACAGTTGAGGTTAATGGCGCTCCACTTTTGCTGATTGATGATATTGGTTTACTTAAATGTTCACTGTAAGCCGCGAAAGTATCAGGAGGTCCAACTTCTTTTGCTGTTAAAATAATTACGGCTTCTTTGGCTTCAGTAGGATCTTCAGAACGACAAATAAACTCTGAAGATTCTTGAGTGCATTTCCAGTTGTCTTTGATTTCAAAAGAAATGTACATATTTTTAAAATTACGAGCTTGTAACGCTTGCGGTAGAATAAATATGGTTAATAGAATAAATGTTAGGACTGAAGTCCATCTTGATAGATTTAAACTCATGTTGCTTCACCTCATGTTCAGATTATAGTATAAACATACAGAACTTTTTTTTCAAAGAGGTATTTATGCTAAATTTTTCGCATCTCCAGACTTTTGTCACAGTGGTTTCAGAAGGAAGCATGACGGCTGCAGCGGATAAATTGTTTTTAACTCAACCGGCTGTTAGTCAACAGATGAAAAATCTTGAAGATGAACTTGATGTTGAACTTATCGTTCGAGGGTCGAAGCAAATTAAAACTACGGCTCAAGGTGAGTTACTTTATGAGTATGCTAAAAAAATATTAAGCTTAGCTCAACAGGCTGAGACAGCTATAAAATCAGTGGGTTCGCAATTAAAGGGATTATTGCGAATAGGAACATTGAATTCTATCGGACTTCATTTAATGAGTCCGGTCGTCAATCGATTACTTAAATATAATCCTGATTTTAAAATTAAAGTCGAATATGCAAAAGGGGATGAAATAATACGAATGTTTAAAAATAATGAACTTGATGTCATCGTTTTACCTGACATGCAAATGAGTAAAATAATGAGTGATTCTAATTTTAAAACAGAATTATTTATGAAAGAAGAAATGTGGCTTGTTGGTCCTGGTAAAGACGAATTTTATCCGTCGACTATTCACATGAAAGAACTTAGAAAAATTCCCTATGTTCACTTTTCAAATGAACTTCCTGATTTTGATTTAAAACTGCGTGAAATGGCAGATCAACTGCCAGCCGTATTTGAATCGTCTAACGTGGGGACTTTGAAGCGAGTTATAGAAAGTGGTTTAGGAATAGGTTTTTTACCGGCTCACTCAGTTAAAAAACAAATTCGTGGGGGCCGCTTGAACCGAGTTCAAACTTTAGATTTTAGTTATGATTTAAAAATTTTATATGGTTATAGTAAAGTGGCTTCATCGTCGCAAACGGCAGAGATTTTATATCAGGCTTTGATGGGTGATCAGCAACGAGCTTAGTTTTTTTAAAATAAAACTGATTGCGGTAGGCCCATTCGGCTGGCAATTAATCTAACAATTTCACTGGCTGTTTCCTCTAAAGCACGCTCTGTTACATTAAAAACTGGCCATCTTCGATTTTGTTTAAATAAATTTTCCGCAAATTCAATTTCTTGGATAATTTGATTCATCGAAGCATAGTCTCCACCTGAATCTTGTCCAAATTTTTCAAGTCGGTTTTTTCTAATTTTTTGAAGTGAGTGAATATCAATAATTAGGCCTACAATTTTTCTTTGATCAATTTTAAAAAGCTGCTCAGGGGGAGGGGTATTAAGAACTAATGGAATATTGGCCACTTTCCAACCTTTATGACTGAGGAAAATAGACAACGGAGTTTTACTCGTTCGACTGATTCCGACTAAAATAATGTCGGCTTTATCGAGTTCACTGGTTGTTTTGCCATCATCGTGCCTGACTGTGTATTCAATGGCTTCAATTCTTTTAAAATAGGAATCGTCAGTTTGGCGTAAAATTCCTATTTGCTTTGAAGAGGGTATTCCAAAAAAATGATCTAATGAATTAATAAGCGGGCCAAGTAAATCAGTCGAAGGAATTGATTTATCAAGACATTTTTCATTCAAATAATTACGCATTTCGGGGCTTGCAAAAGTATGAGCAATGAGGCCTCTTTTTTCAAAACACTCGTCAATAATTTTATCTAACATTTCTTTGGTTCGAATATTTTTACAACGACTTATGTTGATATCATCAGTTTTATATTGCACAAGGGCTGCTCTAACCATAGTTGCTGCAGTTTCACCTGTACTATCTGACAATATATATATCGTTTTATTTGCTATAGACATTAAAGTGAAAAGTTAATCATTGATTTCTGCAATGCTTCCATCATGAGCTGATTCCATGGTTCTGCTTTTTCACTAAACAGGACAATAAACGAATCTTGAGAAACACGAACAAGATAACAGCTCCAGTTATTTTCTTGAACAAGGTGATTCAGTTTAATTTTTTTTAGAAATGACGGACTGTCTGTTTTTAGTATTTGATAAAATTGACTTTGTGGCAGATTAATTTTTAATTTAAATTCTGCACAGTCATGACAAAGACCTTTATAAAAACTTAAAGATAATTCATTTTGCCGAATAAGAAGTCCGAATTCAAAAAAAGGAATAAGTCTTGAAAAATAAATGCACCAATCTGGATTTAAAAACGTGTCTGCCGCTTTATAGTAGCTGATGTTTTCAATCAGGGAAAAGTTATCTTCTATTTGAAAGTCAGGTGATTCTTGCAAAAAAGAAAATTGATCAAAAATAATGTCAGGTTCAAATAACTTTTCAATTTTAGTAAGTAATGTATTTTTTTGGTTCATCAATAAAGTATATAAATAAGCTGACTTGAAGAGGAGTCATTTTCATTTTTTTGATGGCAACTAGATGAATGTCAGGTCGGGGAATATAAAAAAATAACTAGACTCGGTCGTTACGAATGATTTGATCGAGAATACCATTAACAAAAGATCCCGAATCTTGAGTCCCAAAAACTTTAGCAATTTCTATGGATTCATTAATTACAATTTTAGGTTCTATAGGCTCATTCGAATACAACATTTCAAAAACAGCACTGCGTAAAATGTTTCTATCAACAGAAGCCATTCGATCAATTTTCCAATGGCGACTTGCTTCTTGAATTTGAGCATCAATGCGTTCCTTGTGAGAATTAACTCCAGTTGTTAGTTTTAAACAGTATTCAATGATAGAGTTTTCAATTTTGTTTTCAAAAAGTGAAGTCATATCTTGAATAGAAACTTCTGGTGTAAATTCAGTTTGAAATAAAATTTGTAATGCTAATTCGCGCGATTTTCTTCTCATGTTTGCCTTGATTAACTTTGGTGATTACGGGTTGTTTGCTTCTGAAGATGAGTTCTGAATAATCATCTGTGTTGGTAGGGCCGTTAATGTCATTTGTGGGCCACTGGTATCAATCATATCAATAAGTTCATCACCTTCAAGCTTTTCAACAAAATCTTGAACATCTTTAAATGTTCTGTAAACACTTGAAAATCGAACATAAGCCACATCGTCTAATTGTTTAAGTTCGGCCATAAGGCGCCGACCAATTATTCGAGCTGAAATTTCTCCTTCACCTCTAGTGATGATCCAAGAAGAAATTTTTTCAACAATGTGATCTAGTTGATTTAAGGCTATGGGTCTTTTTTGACAGGCCGCTTGAAGGCCTCTAAGGATTTTTTCTCGATTAAATGGTTCTCTTCGGCCATCTTTTTTAATAACAAAAGGGTAATTCAGCATAACGGTTTCTAAAGTTGAATAACGAGATTTGCAAGATAGGCATTCTCGACGGCGACGTATGCCACCATCTTTTTGTACACGTGTATCTAATACTTTATCTTCGCTATGACCGCAAAAAGGGCACTTCATTGTTTGTTCCTATGAATTAATCTTCAATCAGAAATTATTTGAGATAAATAAACTGGTCAATGGATGCTTTTGATATTTTTCACTAAACAACGAATTATTGCTTTGCGTTGTCTAGAAAAGATTAGTCTTTTTAAATTCTGATCGTTTAGAGTTAAATTATGAAGTTTTGCTGGTGTTTATTCGTATTATTATTTTTTAGCAATATTGTCCTTGCTGAAGAAACACACAAAGTTGGTAAGGCCGCAGCTGCACGATATTTTCAAAATGAAAAATTAAATGAAAAAAGAAATCTAGCCAGTGAAGAAAAAGTTAATTTAAAAAAAGACTCAAAATCGCATTATATGTCGTTAGGGTTCGGTACTTTTTCAAGTGCAACAGGATTTAACTGGGCTCAAAGTGGTCGTGAAGATAAAATTGGTAAATGGGGTATCGATTTAACATATCGATTCGAAGAACAAGAGTACCTTTTTGATCAATTGCTTAAAATCAGTTACAATGAATACAAACCCGTGGAAGAGGAATCAAATAAATTAAGTTTTTTATATGCTTTAATTATGCCTGAAGCAGATTCTCAATTTCCCCTTTATTTTGGAGCAGCAGCTGGATTAGGAATATATACTAAACAAATTAGTCCAGAATCTTTATTGTCGTTGGATTATCAGCTTTACTTAGGCTTGAGAGCTTTTAATGTTTTTGATTCGGTTGGTTTTTATGTTGAAGGTGGTCTAAGAAATCACTTGCATATTTTGAGCGATGGTCAGTTTAACGGAACGTTTTTATCGTTGGGATCAGTATTTACTTTTTAAAGTTTGGATTATTGTGAAAATTCATTTCCATTTAGTACTTAAAGTTGCAGATGCCTTAGATCAGATTTTTTCTGATGGACGTTACGCAGATAAAGTTTTAGAAAAAGTATTTAAGCAGAATCGACAACTTGGCGCAAGAGATCGTAAATTTTTTGCTGAATGTGTATATGAAATTGTTAGGCATCGTCGGCTATATTCTGAAGTTATGAAATCTGATGACTCGATCGATCTTGTAGTGGCTCACTTAATAAAATCAGACGGAGACATTCCTAAAAAAGATGAATTTACTGATTATGATGTTGAAAAAATTAAAAATCGATTCAAGTATAAATTTGAGGATACCGTTCTTTATTCGTTTCCTGATTGGTTGAATAATTTAGGTCAAAAAGAATTCGGTTTAGAGTGGAACGCTTTAATGAAGTCTTTGAATCAACCCGCACTTGTTTATTTAAGAACAAACCGTTTAAAAACAGACAAAAAAACTTTAATATTAGAGCTTGATAAAGAAGAAATTAAATCAAGTGCATTACCTGACTTTGATGATGCAGTGGTTTTATCAGAAAGAAAAAATGTATTTACAACAAATGCATTTAAAAAAGGATTTTTTGAGGTTCAAGATGCCTCTTCGCAATTGATTGCGCCCTTACTTGATGTAAAACCAGGTGATAGGGTTGTTGATGCCTGTGCTGGAGCGGGTGGCAAGTCTTTACATTTAGCTAGTTTAATGAAGAATAAAGGTAAAATTATTTCCATGGATATTCATCAATGGAAATTAGATGAATTAAAAAAACGAGCTGCTCGAGGGGGCGTCGACATCATTGAAACTAAACTCATTGAGTCTACAAAAACAATTAAACGATTCGATGGAAGTTTTGATCGTGTCTTACTGGATGTTCCTTGTTCTGGCTTAGGTGTTCTTCGTAGAAATCCTGATACTAAATGGAAATTGTCACAAGAAGAAATTGATCGACTGATTATTTTGCAAAAAGAGATTTTGCAGGATTACGCTAAAATGTGTAAACCAGGAGGGAAAATGGTTTATGCAACATGCAGTATTTTGAATACAGAAAATGAAAATCAAGTCGCCTATTTTTTAAATTCTGAAACTGGAAAAAATTGGACGTTAATCAAAGAAGTCCGGATGTGGCCTCATAAAGACGGTCATGATGGTTTTTTTGGGGCACTTTTGCAGCGAAAAAACTAAGAAAAAAACTAATAAGACCATGGGTATTTTGAGAAATTCCTAGGGCGCTTTTCTAAAAATGAATCACGACCTTCTCGAGCCTCTTCTGTCCCATATGCTAAACGTGTTGCTTCGCCTGCGAATAATTGCTGACCCATCAGGCCATCATCTATCATATTGAAACCAAATTTAAGCATTCGTATGGCTGTTGGTGATTTTGAATTCATTTCTTTAGCCCAGTCCAAAGCAGTTATTTCAAGTTGATCATGATCAACAACTTCATTAACCATTCCCATATCAAAAGCCGTTTGCGCAGAATAATTTCTTCCTAAGAAAAATATTTCACGAGCTTTTTTTTGACCAACTTGTCGAGCTAAGTAAGCTGAACCATAACCTGAATCAAAACTAGCTACGTCAGCATCAGTTTGTTTAAATACAGCATGTTGTTTAGAAGCCATTGTTAAATCGCAAACAACGTGTAAAGAATGGCCTCCACCAACAGCCCAACCAGGAACTACGGCCATTACAATTTTAGGCATAAATCGAATAAGTCTTTGCACTTCTAAAATATGAAGTCGACCAAGTCGTGCAGCATCAATTTTATTTAATTTTTGTTCGCCTGTTTGATTAGAGTCCGTTCCTTCATATTTATAACCATCTTTGCCGCGAATTCTTTGATCTCCACCTGAGCAAAAAGCCCATCCGCCATCTTTTGGCGAAGGTCCGTTTCCTGTTATCATGACAACACCAATGTCAGCCGTAGTTCTAGCATGTTCTAAAGCACAAAAAAGTTCATCAACTGTTTTTGGCCTAAAGGCATTGCGAACTTCAGGCCTGTTAAAAGCGATTCTTACAGTTCCTTGATCGATTGCACGATGATAGGTAATATCAGTAAAATTAAAATCAGGTATTTCATGCCACAGTTCAGGATTAAAAATTTCAGAAACTTTTTTTGTTGCCATACAGCCTAGATAGCATTGAAATAAAATGAGTTCAATTTTATTCGAGGTCAATGTGATACATGATTTGAGTCCTTTTATATTTAAAGTAACAGAAACTTTTGGCCCTAGGTGGTATGGTTTTTCATACATGCTTGGATTCGTGTGTGCCTATTTTATTATTATGTGGCTGGTTGAGCGACAGCAAGCAGGATTAACACGTGACCAAGCCTCTGATTTTATAACTTATGCTGCGTTTGGAACAATGATTGGTGGCCGCTTAGGTTACTGTTTATTTTATGATCCAGAGCTTCTGTGGTCGACTAGTTTTAGTTTTCCATTTTGGAAAGTACTTGCAGTTTGGGAAGGCGGGATGGCCAGTCACGGTGGCATAATAGGAATAATAGTAGCTTGTTGGTTGTTTGGAAGAAAACATAATATCAATTGGATTTACT
>JAYUJM010000160.1:0-13058 GCA_043765175.1 Pseudobdellovibrionaceae bacterium
CAGGACTGACAAAGTCGCTATGTAATTAACTTGTGACAGAATCGCTATGTGGTCACATTTAGCTTAAGTTTTTTAAAAAGTTACCGAAAGTACAAAGACAAGGAGAAATTAAATGAAAAATAAAGTCATAAAATTATTTATTTTTTTAGCAATAGTAGGATCATTTGTACTTTTTCAAAACTTTAGTCCCTTCGAGGATCAAAGTGATGAATCAAAAATTCAAATTAATTCTGAACTTAACCAAGACGAAGGCTCTGAAGATAATACTTTAGCAGATGCTGTCTTATCAATTCAAGACCAGGATTTTGTTGGCGATCCTTTTGCCGCAATAGAAAAATTAGGAACTCCAGGGTTGCTATCACCTAGCCAAGATTTTATAATCAGTTGTGTCAGAGGAAGTGGTGGTCAAGATGCTGGTGAACATTGTGGAGGTCAAGCAGCTACAAAAAAAGGTGTTCAATTAATTTTGAAACATTGCAAAAACCAGAGTTTTCCAAACTGCAGGGTTCTGTAGATTACCAACAAACATAACAAATTTTATCTAAAACGTACACGAACAAGAGGAGCAACAGTGAAAAAAAAATCAGTTTGTTTTATAGCATTTACATTTTTAGTTAGTTTAGGCGCCCAAGCCCAACATTTTGATCTGAGTCAAATTAAGGACACTGCTTCACGCCGTGGATATTCTGAAGTTATGTGTTGCACTGGTGGCGGCCCGAGAGTTGAATGCAAATCACGTCAAATGCACAATTCAGTAATCAAAATATTTGTTGCAAAAGCAACTTCTGCAGGAGCCACCTGTGAGGTAGACTAAAGTATTTTATTGAGCTTCCTTTATTCAAAAAATTCAACTTATTACAATATTTAATTCTATAAAAAACTTTACGCATTAAGCATAAACTCAACAGAAAAGGAATCAAAAAAAAATAACAAGTATTTTTTTTAGTAACATCATTTCTATTAGCAGGAAATTTAGCATATGCGAATTGTGATAGCGCCCTAGATTCTCTGGGTGACTATTCTGTCGAGATAGCATATGCCTGTGGTAAGAATGGTGCTGGTCACAACCGCGTTCCTGATGCAACCAGATGTCAAGTGGCAACGAAAAAATTTGACCGTCAGCAGGGTGCAGCTAACGGACAATGTAATCAACAATAAATGAAGTCCAAATATAAAGTATTTTTTTAACAATTACTTTATATTTTTGGGATTAATTTTTTTTCAAAATATTGCAATAAGCAATCTGATTGGTCTAAATAATCACAAGAAAAAATACAGTGATGCATTAGTAAATTATTACAAATGCATCACTCAGCGGGAGATAAAATTAGATCTAACAAAAGATCAATACAAATATGATTTTTTCATGAGTAGGTGCAGCCATAAACATCCTGATGTTATATTCTCGAGTTCTGAAGCCGAAAAAAAAGCAAAAGTTACAAAATTGATGATGATGCGTAGATCGAAGATGCAACAAAAATTGGTAGATTATGAATCTGCTAAAAATTTAAATAATAGACCTTACACTTCAATTCAATCATACGCAAACAATAAATCTTATAGAAATTCGAATTATAAAATAAAGCCACAAAATTCTAAAGCAAACTACATTCTGCATTTTATAAAAGAACAACCTACTGACAACAAATTTTGCAGAATAAAAAAATCTTTACTATAAAAATAATATATAAAAAACCAAATTTGAAAAACTCATTAAAAATAAATGCCTGACAAAAGAAGATATTCTCTTTTTTTAAATTTTCACCAGGTACTCTACGTTGCTTCAAGTACAACCTTCAAAAGATTAATTTTGAATTAACAAGACCTAAGTCAGTCTTAAAAAAAAATTTCTTTGACATAATAATTTTAGAACTTAGTATGGAATATTGTAAAAATCAATTTTACCTAGAAGTTTTTATGAAAACAGTTTTATTTTTACTTTTGTCTCATAGCTTAAGTTTCTCACTAGCTGAGGATACCAAAAAAATGAATCGAAAACCAAGCTCAGAATCTGGAAGCATATACTGCCAAGGAAAATCTGGGGCAGATAAGTTTATATTAGAAATATGCTACTCCAGAACAAGAAAAAAAAATCAATTAGTATTTAATAAAGCTTGCGCAACTGATCAGCAAGTTAATCTAACTGAGAATGACCGTCAAATTTCAAAAGATATTTTCAAAGTTGTAAATTTATCTTTTCTTTTAACAAATGCTGAATCGTCTTTATCTAGTGAAATAAAGCAAATGTCTTTTCAGATTTTGAAAGATAAAAATGAAATAACTGCCAATGCTTATTATTCTGAATTAACTGGCTGGAATGTTTTCAAATATGAATCTATGTCAGGGTCTCAAGTTACAAAAAAACTAAGCACTGACTTTAAATGCCTCAGCTTACCGAACGGTTAAAAATTTTTAACCTGAAATGCCAGAAGCAGCTGGGTTTTTAACACTTTTTTTGCTTTAAAAGTCTAAATTATATTTATTTAAAGCCTTACTTGAACTTTGATTATAAATAAAAAAATTTCTCAGGAATATAATATTTAACCAAATTCGGCGTGTATCCAAATTCGTCAATGTTTTAAGCCGATACGTTTAAAGCCGTTGTGATCCAGGCTAGACAAAATCGCTGTGTAACAACAAAATCACTCAAGTAATATGTAAAAATCTCCGATAAAGTGCTAAGGGGTGATTAAATGCATATATACTTAAAAAACCAAAAAAAAATTCTTTTTTCGTTAATTGGACTCGCCGGATTTGCTATATTTAGTTTTCAAAATTGTTCTAAGGCCAAATTTGTGAGCACACAAGAACTCAGTGTAGCTAGTCAAAGCGGTTTTTTTGACCCTATGTCTAAAACCTCTGGTGTAGCACCAAGTGAGGGAATTCCTATTTATGGCTTACAGAAAGATTTGTCTGGTTTAGCAGATGAGAAAATTGACATGGCAAAAGATTGTGACACTAAAGTAAAACTTTCAAATGGCACTTTAGTTGAAAGAAAAGAATATGAACGTCAACTTTCTTTAGCTGAAGTTCAAGCCGATAAATCTGGTCAGTTGATTCCAGTTCAATATGCTTTGTCTTTTGGAGAAAAAACAGATGTTATGGCTTTTTTTGCACATCAGCGGGCTATTCTTTCTGCTGATAATGTTGGTGTCAGTTATATACCAGTCGGCGGTAAAAAAGCCTCAAAATCTGAAGGCTACTATGTTGTTGATCATAATAAAGCAAAAAATGAATACATCCATGGTACAAGATGTTTTTTTAATACTGTAAAAATTAAAAGCTTTGAAGCTGAAGCAGATTACAAATTTATCAAAGATCATCCTCAAGCTAAATATGGTAACACCAGAAAAATACAAAATATGTACTTTGGTTATTGCGATAGTAAAGAATGCCAAGCCAATGAAAAATCACGTTACGGTGCCGGATATTACGGCGCGGATGAATACCCAAATCGACTATTTGGCAAATGGCCACATGATGAAATTGTTGAAACGGACAAAACACATCCTCAAGAGCCTCAATTCGTAAAACTTTACTTAGCTGACATCAGATCAGCACAAATTGGTCGTACTGTTTCAGGAGTAATAAAAATTGGCACTGATTATGTTCGTGGAACTGAAAAAACAATCTCAATAAAAGATCTTATCGACCTTAAACTCATTTACAAAGATGTGCACCAAATAATTAGAAATATATCAGCAGACTATAATTCTTCAGAGGGTTTTATATTTTCTAAAACTGAAGGTGCACCACAACTTATTACAAATTTATTTTCTGGATCTACTGGTACAAGACTCCCGACTCAATATACTCCGATCGTACTAGACTTAGGTAGTCTAAAAGTTAAAACAACAAGCCCTTTCGGCGGAGCTTACTTTAATATGGCTGCACTAAAAAATTTAGATAAAGAAGGAACTCTCGATGTTTACGACGTAAAACACATGACTGCTTGGCTGGGTGGAGATTTGGTTGATGTTAAAAAATCAATTAAAGATACTTTCAATTTTGCTTTTGATTACCGTCGTATTCCTGAAGATGGATTTTTAGTGCTACCCGATGCTGATGGCAAGGTTAGAAGCAGCCGTAATATGTTTGGGGATAATATTGAAATAAACGGTAAAACTTATGAAAATGGATTTCTGGCCTTGCAAGCCCTTGCAAATAAAAATTGTCAAAGTTCAGAAATCCAAGATCGCTACTTTGGACCCTGGGACAATGAGTTGTATTCAAGCAAAGTAAAAGTTTGGATCGACTTAAATCGAAATGGTGACTCTGAAAAAAATGAAATTTACAGCCTTGCCGATAAAGGTGTACTTGCTATTAGTGCTTGTAATATTACACATCAAGAAGCTTTTGATATTTTTGGAAATGGAACTTCTTTAAGATCTGCTTTTTTAGCAAAAGAAGTTAATGACCCAGCCTTAGTTGATGATAAAGAAATTATAAACCGAATTAAAACAGGACTTACTTCATTACAGACAGATGCCACTTTCAGGCTAGCAATTGATTTAATTTTTAGAGTCGATGAATCACGTACTCTGGAAAATATAAAACATGTTGAAGCACCAGCTATAGAGACTAGTAAAAGAAAATAAGTTAGACAGTTTTTTAGGAAATATCAAAACTAGGCTTATTAAAATTTTATGTAGAATTTTAATTTTGATAAGTGGTACGATTAATTAAGCAATAAGTTACGTAGTAAAAAAAAATTAAAAATGATAATTAATTTAAGGGTGTTGTTATGAACAAATTTATAAGAGTGTTAACCATAGGTTCAGTATTTTTGATAAATACAATGGCTTTTCAAAACTGTAGCAAATTTCAAAGCAGCCAAGAATCTAGGACTGGTTTTAGTTCAACCAGTGACCCTAATAATCCAGCTAGCAACAACCCTAACGGTAACCCGAGCAATCCCACAGGAGGGCAGCCTGATCCAGTCACTTTTGAACCAAACGGTATGTTAAAGCCTATTCTGGACCCGAACAGACCTGATTTGGCAGGTAGGTTCACGGACGAGTACGAAATCAAGTATGTTGAGACCCGTGAAGACGAACACTTAAAACTTAATTTACTTAAAGCCAACGACATGCTGTATATTACTGAAACAGGTTCAAAATTAAGAACAGTCACTTACACTTTAAATGGCTGGACAGACATGATTGATGCCAGCCAGTTAAATAACGAGCCTGTTTATCCCTACAGACTTTATCACTTGGAAAAGTGGAGTGCTGAAATTGATACGCTCGATGAGTACTGGAGGACAGTACCTGCTATTCCCAAACCTAATGAGCCACCTCCACCTCCACCCCCACAGGCCAAAAGGTCTGAACTGATTTTTTATATAGTCAAAAAAGGAGACAACTGGAATCCTGTGGGCCAGTCAAACAATCCGATCGGAAAACCTTACGTGTTTTCAAAGCTACCCGAGTTTAAGTTAATCAACAGAACACTGCAATTCGAGTACAAATTTGTTGATGAGTCAGAAGCACGGCTAAAAGCATTAAATATTGAACCAAAGAAAAATAGTGATCTTCGATTGATTTACTCGCAACCCTTGCTTACGTTTATTCAAAAAAATAATTTATCAAGGGGTTTTCATGACTTTACCAGAGAGGAATGTATTTCTTATGCAGACACACTCCCTACTGGTGGAATTTTAGCTTTTGACATCGAGCCTCCAGAGGGAAAATATTGGATCATAGACTATAGCGGTTCTAATTACTTAAGAAATCTTGAATATGTCGTTCAAAGACTAAAAGAAAAAGGAACAATTGCTTATGATTGGATGCACTCGTCACCAGCTCACTTAGAATTAGATGGGAAAAATCTTTCACTTTACGATTTTTTTGGTTCAGAAGGAGGACTAAGTAACCATCTTATTCCAAAGTTTAAAGAAGCTTATGGTAAAATTAATCAATTGAAAAAAAATAATAATTTTTATCAAGTTGTAAATATTGGATTCGGATACACTAACTATGATACCAATTTAAGTCCGCTCGACGAGGGTAAGCAAAACTTTGGGCCTCAACTAACATATCTCAGAAGCTTGAACTCAGGTGAACTATGGAAACGTGCTTATCCTGATGTTGCACAAATTAATTTTACTTGGCCCTATCAAGAATACTATATTATGAGGTTTCCTGGAAATCATGTGGTCGATGTGCCAAGTCAAAATGCACGAGCTAGACGTATTGGAGACAAACCTCTATACCCGCCAAATCAAGTCGAAGATAATATGACTTTGGCATTTGTTAATTCAAAACATGCTTATTATTGGTCACCAAATTTAGTCTCATGGGATCCAGCGAATGTTTCATATTACAACAAAGACCATGTTACAGATAAAAGTTTCTATATTTGGGAGTACGAATACGGAACAACCCCTAAGTCAGACAAAGCCTACCTAGGCAAAGAGGCCACAACGATTAATTCCAGCCTACAAGCGGCTTATAATTTTTCAAAAGTTCAGCATGCCGCTGATGGTTCAAAATATTCAGCAGCATTTAAATATAAGCGAGCGAACAAAGACGGTTCGACCTCTGGTTCTATTGATGTTGGCAGAATTGATGATGGCAGTTGGTATATGGATGCACTTATTAAAAAACAGCCATTTTGTATTATTTTAACTAACAACGGAAAATCTGTTGTTATGTTTCAAGATGTTTGGTCAAGACCAGGCCGCTGGACAGAATTCGAATTTAGCGTGAACGGAAAAGTTTACAAAGCTAAAACTGAAGGAAACAGACTTTTTACCGCTGTGTTGTAAAAAATTGCACGGCCAAATTGATACTGTAAAATATTTTGTATAAACCAGTTTTTTTTGAACTTAGGCTTATTTCAATTTTTAAAAACTGGTCCTACAAAATTTTTAGACCGAGTACTTTTATATTATTTTTCTGCTCGATTTTGTTTTGGTTTTAGTGGCTTTAATCCAAGTCATTGATAGCTTTCTTTTTTATTGGAATTCACTCACGGGCGTTTAGTTTTCAGAAGCTGTTTTAAAAAAACCAACTTTCAAAGGAGCTCGAGTTTATGAACTTAATAATTAACTATTACAATTTTTGATTATTCAATTGGCACACTTTTTCCAAGATCTTTAGGATTGTACTCTATTATTTCAAATTCTAAACTTTCATTCACAGCACTAGAGAAAGAATCAACATCGACTGAGTTAATAATATAACGATTTAATACAATTTCTGCTATTTGTGAACTTGACTCTACTGTAACTAAAGTACTCATATATTTATCATGATTTGAAACTATTTTTAATTTCGTATCGATAACAGTTCCAACAGGAATGTGCCGATCAGTTCTACTTGCATTTTTTAGAGATATATAATTACCGTCACTTGTAAATACCCTGTATTTATCAAATGGAATATGTATTTGTTTTTTCACTCTGAGTTTAAAACCATCACCTTCCACAAGTCGAGCATTCATAGATGAGGAAATTTTTCTATTTTGATTCTCTTTGATTTCTGTGTACGTAGAACTAGCACAAGAGGCCAAAAATGTTAGTGCCAAAATACTAATTACTTTTATCATATAGAAATGCTCCTTTGATTTTCAGGGGATAATACTCATTCAAAGTATCCCCCCCCCCGTTTCATATAAACAAGACCAGTTAATAATTTAACGACTTTAGTCGAGGTATGTCTTTTACGTATTGCCTAAATAAAGATATTACTGAAAATTCGTTTTAATTTGATACGTTTTGTACTAGATATCGCCCTGATCTTACGAGGCTTTGCTTTGTCTTCTTCACGAGTCTCATTTTTCATATTAAAAGCTATCTATGCTGCGGACTGGTTAGTTTTGAATTAATCCGATCATTGAAGCTACTCGGGTAACGCCCCGAGCAGCACTACTTCTTCATAGCGTAAAAAACTTTTACTATGCGTCGATTTTTGAAGCGCTAAGAAGTGTATAGAAATTACTATAAAGAATTACAAACTAAATTGTATGTTCTCATAATGCCATCCTGGGCGCTAATTGTGGCCTTGTGTGAAAGAGGATATAAAGTAAGAGAAACTGTTGCATATTTTTCATCTTTTTTAAGAAGTTCATAAAAACTCACGTATTCTTCTAGACCAATTATTGGACTAAAACGCATGGCGCTGTTCATTTTTAATGCTATATTTCTGTCATCAATTTTAAAATTTGCTACTAATTCAGATGTATTTAATGTCAAAGTCACTTTTTTACGAGCTTTCTCTCCCGTTGTAAAACACTCATACGATTGAATATCACGAAAAAGTATGTATTTAGAAGAAGCACTGTAAAGATATGAACCTCCATCCTGAGCTAGTATATGATTTTCTTTGTTTGTGTAGCGATCATTTAATACCGAATCGCAAGTTATATCATAATATTTAATTGATTTTTGTTCGCCCCCTTTAACTTGAACAGAAGCAAAACCAATTCTGGGGTTATTTTTGTTAATTATAATTTCAATTGGCATATTTCTTTGAAAATCACCGTAATTAATTTGCTTTAAATTTGTTCTTATCGCAATGAAATCTTTAATATCAGCTCGATCATATAAATCACTATTACCATTATATTGGGCGCTGACGACCCCTGAAGGTTTTTGAACATAATATGCCAAAAGCTCATTGTAGAAAGGACTTGCTTTGAAATCTGTTTCGAAATTTAGACCTTTATAGTCAGCCTTCATACTATCACTGGTTTGGTTTAGTTTAACAACTAACTTTGAGTCACTCGTTTTACACGTTATTTCTTGAGAAAAAGATTGAATGGTGAATAACAGCACGCTTGTAATTATAATTTTTTTCATTTTAAGTCCTTTTTATTTTGTGAAGGGATAAATTTTAATTTTAATTTAAAAAACTGTCTAAATATATTTAATATCTCCTTTCCTTACCTTTATTTGTCGTAATCGTGTTACCAAACTCACTCATATTTAGATATTTCAATAAACATAATTCCTTGTTAGAATTTTTCTAAAATTGCTCAAACAGAACGTTATAAAATTTGCAGAATTGATTGATATTTTTTAGAAGCACTATATATTGAACTTAAAAGGACCAATAATTGAATTTTTTCTAAACCTTTACTGATATTTGTGAAAACTTAAAAATACTATCAAGTATAGATTTTTTAATATCTAAATCAGTTCTGTATGAAAAAAAGAATTGATGAGTGCCAAAGCTTTTAGGCAATCCCTTAATAATAATTGGCTTTATATATTCTTTATAATAACAAGCAGTCTTATTAGGAAGCAATCCTATCCCCATATTTAATTTAGTAAATTCAGCAATTGACTCAAAAGAATCTAATTCGCTTTCAGATTTAAAAAATAAATTCCAAGATCGAAGATATTGAACAAGAGTGCGTTGATTTTGATCTTCTGCTTGTGGAAAATAAAAAAGTGGATAGGTGTTAGTATTTTTCAAGATATCATTTTCAACTTTAATTTGCTTCGAAATATAAAATGAATAACTATCGCTATAAAGTTCTTTTTGAATAATACCCTTTCGATTATGAGCTCCAACAGTAATTGAAACATCAACTATTCGCTTCTGCAATAACTCTAATATCTCGTAACTACGTCCCGTAGTAATCGCTGGTGAAATGGTCGTATCACTAATTAACAAATTGTGTATTTTAGGCCATAAATAAATCGCAATTGAAGGGAAAGTGCCAATTTTTATTTTTTGTAATTTTTGATTGAGTGTGTTTTGATTTAAAATAGACTGTTCAAGGGTTTCAATTTCATGAAAGTAATTAACACAGAAATCATACAATTTTTTTCCTGCTATGGTTAATGACATTCCTTTAGATGTTCTGATGAAAAGTTCAATTTTGAGCGCCTCTTCTAGTTGTTTAATCGAGTATGACAAAGTTGGAGCAGAAATATTCAGCTTGCGACTAGCTTGCTGAATACTATTATTATTTGCTATTTCATAAAAATAGTTTAATTTTTCACTATGTCTTGTTATTTCTGATTTCATTTAGAAAAACTACACTGCCTTTATAAACGAAGCAAGTATCTAACAGAAGTCGCCATGATCTGTTGAAGCAATGGGTGCACTCTTCAAATTGTTCGTTCAGATTAATATCCATAGCTTCATCTTTACTTTCGCAGCTATTTTAATTTACCCACGAATGAAATATCATACTAATTTAAGTGTTGGAGCTAGATACAAAAAAAGTGCTCTAAAACGCAGTGTTTATATAAGTGATGTCGCCACCCCGCAATTGATTGGATTTTCAACTGCATATCATGACTCTCAGCCTTAAACAGTCTATCTGCGATTGGTGACTTATGCATTGAATGAGTAATTACAACTTTAAATTTTTTTTTCCAATGCCTTGGATATTGTTTTCTGTCGTAATTTTTTTAACCCTTTTTTTTACCCTCTAGTTCCAATTTCTCACGGAATCATGGCAAGCCACAAGTACCGTGGCTTTTACTTCATCTTAAGTCCTTATTCTTTGAATTTACCACAAATTCTGGTGTCCATCAAATAAGAGCAAGTTCTAATCTTTAAACTAAGATAAACTTTTTATAAATTGAAAAATATGATAAAAAATTTTCAGGAGTATTAGATCAGCAAATTGTTATAATGGCTTGCGATAAGATTATTCAGTTTGATCTGATTCACTGTCTATGTTGACTACACTAACAGCTACACACTTATTTTTTTCTTTTTTCATACTTACGACATAATAAGTTGTCCAACCTTCTCCTTCATCATTGTTATCAGATATTGCAATATCATAAGTATAGGTTTTACCAACGACGGTTTTTAAGACAGAACTGTACTGAATTCCATAAGATCCTTGGATAACTCCAGTTGATTCTTTGTAAGATTTTATAGCCTCGAATTTAGCAAAGTTTTCACAAGGTTTAGCCTGAGAAAAAGAGGCTGCAGAAAGAGTCAAAAGACCAAGTACAATTTTAGTTTTCATGTTTTTTCCTTTTTTGTAAGTTACACTTATGTAGATTCAGAAACTTATTTTCTGATTTTAAATTATGTATTTTTGCTTATGATATCATAAAAAATTTATTTTCAGTTATATTTGTTATACAGGCTCAAATCTTTGAAAAAAAAACAATAAGGGCTGAATTAAATTCAAAAACAGGAAGGCTCTCTAAAACTTGAGCCCGCATTATCATTATTTTTTTCTTAATGGCTGCCCTTGCGAACAAAATATAAATAAATCTATGAATTTCCACAAATTCTCAAATCAGATCGTCTAAACAGAATCAAAACTTAAATACACAACTCAGATCGTATAATGTGATTTACACGATATTTGTTTCCCAACAAAATCGCTGTGTAACAACAAAATACTAAAGTTTTCTACTTAACTTCCGATAAATATCCTGGAGTATTAAAATGATAAAAAAATGCAATATTAATAGATTTAAAATTTTGAGTATTCTCGGAATTTTAGTTTTGGTACAACATTCAAATGCTTGGCAAGCAATGATAAAAGTTGGTGGTGACAATACTCCACTGGGTTCGCTAGTTTCAGGTCAAAACAAAGTATGCTTTAATGGCGAACCACTTGATATGGTCTACGATTCTGTCACAGGTAGAGCTGTAATCGGTGGTAACTTTACCCGAGCTGGTAAATGCACTGGTACTGGGGTTATAGTTAATTCAACATTAGGTGAGCTGACAAGTAATTACAAATCCTCTGGCTCAGAGCTCGTTGGCACTGTCACTGCTGCTATTTCAGATGGTGGAACTGGATACTTTGTCGCTGGTGATTTGATGGGCTATGACGGTACTTCCAGAAATCGAGTTTTAAAATTAAATTCAAGTGGAACAGTAAATACCATTTTTTTCCCAGATATTCCGTTTAACAAAACAATTAGAGCCCTTGCATTTGATGGAACAAGTTTATTTGTTGGTGGCCAATTTGATTCAATGACAGTTCAGAAAGGTGTTCTTGTAGACGCCGAACAGGGAACACAAATAACAAATCTAGCGAATTCAGGATCGCAATTTAATGGCGATGTCAAAGCCATTCTACCTGATGGTTTCGGAGGATGGTATGTGGGTGGTGAATTTACTCACTACAATGGAACTTATTTAAATGAAAGCAGGATTGTGCACTTAATGCCTGACGGCAGTCTAGATACATTCTTTAAACCAGTTATGGCATTCTCTGGTAGCATTTCTGTTACTTCATTGGCTTTAGATGGTAACACTTTATATGTTGGTGGAAATTTTGATACAGTGAATGGAAATTGGCGGCCTAATTTATTTGATATTAATGTAGTGACTGGAATTGTTTCAGGAATTAATTATCAAGTGAATGGTGGAATAGCTAAAATTCTGGATACAGGATCAACTCTTATTGTTTCTGGTTTAATTACTTCTATGGGAGGGCAACCTAGAAACTTTTTAGGAGAATTAGTTAAGTCCAGTGGGTTAGCTACTGCTTGGAATCCAAATCCAAACAGTACCCCATTAGCTCTTTTTAAAAATAGTAACACACTTTATTTAGGAGGATTTTTCACAAATATTGGTGGTCAGTCCCGAAATTATTTAGCCAGCTATGACATGAGCACTGGATTATTAAATGCCTGGAATCCAAATCCAGATAATAATGTTAGAGATTTTTCAACTGATGGAACTCACTTATTTGTTTCAGGATATTTCGAAAACATTTCTGGCTTTCCCAGAGCAAAGCTTGCTTCATTTAATTTAAGTGATAATTCACTGACTTCTTGGCAAATATCTGGTGCAACTATTACTGCTGGTGCAGAAGCACACATCTATCATAACGGAAAATTATATGTCACTGCCAATCAAATTAATGGCAACAGATGGGTTGCTGCTTTTGATTCATCGAGTGGTGTTTTTGATTCAAGCTGGGACCCAAATCCAGATGATTTATGTCACACTTTATCAGCT
Source organism: Pseudobdellovibrionaceae bacterium (assembly GCA_043765175.1). Classification (GTDB taxonomy): domain Bacteria; phylum Bdellovibrionota; class Bdellovibrionia; order Bdellovibrionales; family Bdellovibrionaceae; genus Pseudobdellovibrio. The sequence goes on from JAYUJM010000160.1 coordinate 12,903, forward strand.
TATAATAATCAAATTTTTATCGGTGGCCGATTTAATACTATTTCAAACTCTAAAAATCGAAGTTATTTAGCAAAATTAAATCCCACAACTGGTGCTGTGCAAACTGCATTTAATTCTAATTCTGATAACTCAGTTTATGCACTTGCTGTAGATGCC
>JAYUJM010000161.1:0-12935 GCA_043765175.1 Pseudobdellovibrionaceae bacterium
GATATTGTAAGGCCTGCTAGAATCTTTTTTTGTTTTTTATTCATGCCTATTTATCGGCTATATTATATTCAAACTAAAGAATTAAAAGCTTAAAAAAAAACTTAGAAAATGACTTCATTGTATTTAGAATTAGATTTAAGTCTAGGTTGTTTGGTCTTTTTATGTCACGTTTGAGTATTTTCCACCATGTCGAATATCTTTTCCAGTGGTAATAAAAATGACATCTTCTGCAATATTAGTCGCATGATCACCTATGCGTTCTAAATTTCGTGCGATCAATATAATATCAAATGCGGCCTCAACATTATCTGATTTTTTTTGTACATCCATCATTAGATTTTTAAAAACTGTGTTTTTTCTTTGGTCAACTTCATTGTCTAAAACCAAAACTTTTTGTGCTAAATCATTATCTTCTGTAACAAAACTCTCAAGCGAGTCCTTCAGCATTTTTTGAGCTATAAGGCTCATTTCGGCAATTTCTTTGGGCCATGCTATCGGAGTTCGTGATAGATAATCTTTGCCAGTATAAGCAATGTTGACAGCTTGATCTCCCATTCTTTCAAGATCAGCATTGATTTTTATAATTGAAAAAATCAGCCTTAAATCTTTGGCTACTGGGCTTTGCATGGCTAAAAATGATAGACATTCATCATCTAATTTAACATGCCATTCATTAATTTTTTTTTCTATTTGATGGACTTCTTGAAACCCATTTGAATTTCTTTCGACTAATGAAATGACGGCCTTGTCTAAAGAATTCTGGACTAGATTTCCCATAGTAATCATATTTTGTTTGATCTGTTCTAATTTCATTTATTCAGTCCTTTTAAGTTAGCCGAAGCGACCAGAAATATAGTTTTCACTTCGAATGTCTTTTGGATTTGTGAAAAACTGTTTAGTTTGATTCATTTCAATGAGTTCGCCCATTAAAAAGAAAGCTGTTTGATCGGACACTCGCGAAGCTTGTTGCATATTATGGGTAACAATAATAATGGTGACATGTTTTTTTAATTCTGAAAAAAGTTCTTCAATTTTTGCTGTTGATATGGGATCGAGTGCACTGGTTGGTTCATCCATTAGTAATACTGGTGGCTGAAGAGCCAAAGCTCTGGCAATACAAAGTCGTTGCTGTTGACCACCTGATAAACTTGAGCCATCAGATTTTAATTTGTCTTTAACTTCATTCCAAAGTGCTGATTTTTGAAGGCATTGCTCAACAATATCACTAAGAATTTTTTTATTTCTTACACCTGAGAATTTGAGCCCACAAGCCACATTGTCAAATATAGACATATTAGGAAACGGATTTGGTTTTTGAAAAACCATTCCAATTTGAGATCTGATCTTTACTGGATCAGAACCTTTTTCATATATATTTTGATTATTAAGTAAAACTTCTCCATCGACCCAGGCTTGATTATTTTCTTCATGTAAACGATTTAAGCAGCGAAGAAATGTTGATTTACCACATCCTGATGGTCCAATGATTGCTGTGATATCTTGTTGCTGAATCAACATTGATATATTGTTAACAATTTTGTTATTTCCATATCCTGCTGATAAATTTTTTATTGATAAAATATTTAGACTCATTTGGAAACTTTCTTTGTCATTTTTAAAATGAAGCGAGCAGATAAATTAATTCCTAATACAAAGAAAAGTAAAATGAGTGCACAGGCCCAGGCCTGTTTATGCCATTCTTGAAAGGGGCTCGTTGCATAATTATAAATTTGTACTGTTAAACTTGCTGATGGTTGCTTTAAACTTTCTGACCAAAAAGAATTACCGAAAGCAGTTAATAAAAGGGGTGCAGTTTCTCCTGAAACACGTGCGACAGCGAGTAAAACTCCGGTTGTTAATCCTGGAAAGCTTCCTTTTAAAATAATTCTTAAAATTACCTTATGCCTTGGAAGTCCAAGGGCTAATCCTGCTTCGCGTGTACTTTGAGGAATTAATTTTAAAATTTCTTCTGTGGATTTAATTATGATTGGCAACATAAGTAATGCAAGCGCTAATGATCCTGCAATAGCAGAAAAACCTTTCATTGGAACAACAATAATGGCGTAAACGAAAAGACCTATGACTATGCTTGGAATACCGGTCATAAGATTAACAACAAATCTAAAAACGGTGGGCCATTTTCCATTTGAATATTCCGATAAATAAGCCCCGCTTAATATTCCAATGGGAATAGCAAAAAGACTTGCAATCAATAGCATTTTTAGACTTCCGACAAGTGCATGAGCAATACCTCCGCCTGGTTCGCCGATTGACACAGGCAATTGAGTTAAGAATTCAAAAGAAATTGTTTGATAGCCTGATTTTATAACGTGAATTAAAATAATGCCTAAAGGAATTAATGCTAATACTGTCAGAAAAAACAAAACTGCTAATGCTAAATTATTTTTAATTCGACGATAGTTATAAATTGTTATCATATGTATTTTTTCTTCTGTCGGTGAATAAAAATTTGAATGATCAAATTAACAACAACAGATAGAGCTAATAAAGATAATCCAACTGCCGCAAGGCCTGCCGAATGTAAAACTGTGCTTGCTTCAGCATATTCATTGGCAATAACACTGGCCATTGTTGCTGCTGGAGAAAACAGTGAAGTTGAAATATCGGCTCGATTTCCTATGACCATTGTCACAGCCATCGTTTCCCCCATGGCTCTGCCAAGGCCAATAATAATTGCAGCCACTAGGCCGCTGAAGCCAGGTTTTATGACCGCAATTTGAATTGATTCCCACTTGGTTGCACCAAGAGCTTTTGCGCCTTCAGAGTAAATTGAAGGAATAGACTTAAGAACTTCAATGCTAATTGTTGTAATAGTAGGTGTAATCATAATGGCTAAAATTAAACCTGCGCTAAATAAACCTAAACCAAAAGGAGGTCCTTGAAAAAAAGGTAATGACTTTGTGTGTTCCTGTAAAAAAGGTTGAATATAGTTTTTAATGAATGGTGCTAAAATAAAAATTCCCCATAGTCCATACACAACGCTAGGAATTGCAGCAAGTAATTCAATCAAGGTTCTTAAAAAAGATCTGAAAATGTCAGGGCAAATTTGAGTTAAAAACAAGGCGCTTCCAATTGAAACAGGAACTGAAATTAATAAAGCAATCAAAGACGTTACAAAAGTACCATATGCAAATGCAAGAACACCATATTGATCAGTCGTTGGACTCCAAGTCATGGTCGAAAAAAATGAAAAACTATCATCAGCAAAAACAGGTTTTGCTGATTGAAATAAATAGATAATCAAACCGAGAAATAATAAAATGATTGTAATGGCTAAAGCAGACAATAAATAATAAAAAATCTGGTCAGATAGGCGGGTATCTTTTCTTGATTTTTTTCTGACCATATTGGATGAAAACACTATTTAATTTTGATTGATTTAATTTTTTTAATGACCTCATCATTAATTTCTTTTGGCAAAGCTGCATAATTAAGTTGTGTGGCCATATCTTGTCCAGTTTTGCTCATTGACCAATTCAGCATTTTAACGATTGCATCCCCTTTGTCTTTAGGTAAAGTTTCAGGAATGAGAAGCCAAGTCATTGATGAAATTGGGTAGGCTTCTTTAGATTCTGAATCTGTAATCGAAAGTTGAAGATTGTTTTTAATAATTTCTTTTGAAGTTTGACCACTTGCAGCTGCTGTAACACTGGCACTATTAGCTGTGATAGCTTTGCCTTTTTTATTAATTATTTGAGCAAAAGAAATTTTATTTTGAAGGGCATAAACTAATTCAATATATCCAATAGTTCCTTCGCCTTGTTGTATTAATCCAGCCACTCCTGCATTTCCTTTTGCTGCTACTGAGCCTTTAAGCCAGTCAACAGTTTTGGCTGCTTTCCCCTTCCAATCACTTGAAACTTTACTTAAGTAATCAGTAAAAACTGCTGTTGTTCCAGAACCATCAGAACGAGTGGCAACGACGATGGCAGTTCCTGGTAATTTAAGTCCAGGATTCAATTTTGCAATTTTTTCGTCGTTCCATTTTGTAATTTTACCAGAAAAAATATTTGCAACGGTTTCTCCATTAAGAATAAGTGGTTTTTCAATTTTTAAATTGTGACTAACAACGACTGCGCCAATAATTGTAGGAATATGAATGACAGGATTTTTTAAAGCTTTAGTTTCGTCTGCGTTCATTGGAAGATCAGTAGCTGCAAAATCAACAGTTCCATTGATTAATTGTTTAATACCTCCTCCGCTGCCGATGCCTTGATAATTAATGGAAGTTTCAGGATTAATTTTTTTGAATTCTAGAAACCATTTATTGTAAATGGGCTCTGGGAATGTAGCTCCTGCGCCGTTGATAAGTTGATTGCCAGCATAAGAAAAAAGAGGTGTTCCTAAAAATACAAGTGTGAAAAAAATCAGCTTTATATTTGATTTCATAAGAACTCCTTAAAAAAGTTTTTGAGTTGTTAATTCGAATGGTACTCAATTAAATTGATGTTCGTCATGCTCGTTTTTAAAACCCATTTCTGTGACATTCAGCACTAAAGATTTTGACCTCAATTTAGCGATAATTAAGCAGTTTTATAGGATTTCTTGCCATTAATTTGACTTATTTGGTATCTCAGGACATCTTGTCATGAAACTATTAAATGAAACTGTAAATTTTAACAAAAAAGAGGTTTATTATGAAATCAATAACAGAATTTGCTTTTCCCGTTTTAACTAAATTTGCGAATGCAAAAAAAGCTTTATTAACAGAAGGAAAAACAGCAGAAGAAGTAGCAACTACTTTAGGTGAAACATTTAAATTTGAAGCTGAAAAATTAAAATATATTATGGCAGCTTCTGATCTCATCGAAGGAAAAACAGCTGTAAAACGTGTTCTTGTGGCTACTTTTGCAGAAGGTGAAACTGCTCCTGCAAGTTACCAAAAAGTCGAAGAGACTCATTATTTAGTTGAAAATATTGTTCTTACTCCATTTGTTAAAGCAGCTCCTGTTAAAGCAGGTCGCGGTGGTGGAAAAGTTGGCCCTGGTGGTAAAGGTGGAGATCGTCCAAAAACGTCTCCTTGGGGAGCTTCTCCAGACGAAATTGAAGCTAAGAAAAAAGCTTCAATAGCAGCAGCGTTAGCTAAAAAGAAATAATTTAAAAATTGAACTTTAAGCTGATTTAATAAAAAGAATCAGTTAACTACGAACCATGATGATTTTCGTCATCATGGTTTTTTTATGAAGGTTCTATATGAAATGGGTTAGTTAAAAAATGTTTAATTTTGAGAAGTCATTGTTTTTGTCAACTGACTAAGTATAAATACAGAATTCAGTAAAATAGATTTAATAGACGATTCAAACCAGTTAGATTTGGATCTGAATTTGTAGTCATACTTTTATGAAAAAAATAAACTTATTTATACTAGTTATCATCTTTTTTGGCCTTATCTATAAAACAATCGAAGTCAATGCCAATCAATGCAGTTATCTGTTTCTTGAGTATAATCAAACTAATCCATATGTAAATAATGATGTTACATTGCGTGAAGATATTCGAAAAGTTGGAATTGAAATACTTAAAATTGAAAAAAGACTCGATTTTTATAAAAGATTTAATGGATCATTTCAAAAACGTATAGTCATAGAACAAATGAATCAAATGCGAAAACTAAAAAATGAACTTCGCAGAGGTGCCACTGAAAATGTCATTGAGGCCATTCAAGTTGATGTTATTTCATTTGAGGCTAATTATTTTTACATTTTAGAACTTAAATCTGAAATGCTTAAAATGAAAGAAAGTGGTTTGTTAAATAAATCAAAATCAAAATTAAAATTAAAATTAGAAAAAGTAGAAAATTATTTCGCAAATAATTTTTATCGTTACCTTGCCATTAATAAAATGATATATGAATCTGTGAATGGACCAGATTTTGTTATTGCAAAAAACGCAAAATTAATAATTGATCTTATTAATCAAAAAGTAAAAATAGCCGCAGATAATCAGCAATTGTCCTATCATGAAATTAAATTTGAAGAAATTGATCTTTATTCAAATCGTAGTCCATATGTGCTTAAAAAAATCTATAAAAAAGCAGCTTTACGTGAATTTATGACAATGATTAAAATTATTTCTTTAAGTGGCCCAGTTATGAATATGATTAAATCAGTTGTCTATAAATTGCCAGTAAAAATTCCGTTTAATCGATTTGGATTTAAGGACATCGAGCCAAGAAAAATTCTTAGTGAAGCAATAGGATTAGGTCATACACAACATTTACGAGATCTTTATATTGAAAAAATTGAAGCTATAGTCGATTTAGATCAAAACACATCAGAGCAATACAGTTTACTAAAATCACTGAATGTAACATCAAATGAACGGGATGAATTACTTGTAACTTTTGCAAGGCTTCCAGAGACTCATGATATTTGGATGAATGTGAAAAATTTCGCGCAAAACAAATTAAGCCCAAATGATATTATTGCTTCAGATTTTTATAATCGTTTGTTGATTGCTGAGAAAAAAGCACTAGCAGAAGGTGAATTTCAACTTTATGATCGAGATTCAGGATCAAAAATACTTTCTAAAGTAGTTCCTGCTGGTGTGACGTTATACTATGGCGTCAGTCAGTACTTTGAAACACACAGTTATCAAATACATACATTCTTTGAGTCAGTACAAACCTGGATTAATAGTTTATTGTAATTTCAAGGCTTTAGTCTTGGTATGTTAATTAGTTATAAAACTAGTCTTATTTGTTTTAATAAATAATCCGAAGTGTAACAAATGAAATGGGATGTTTATTATCATCATCAAATTTATTTTGTTATCATATCTATCTTAGTAATAGGAGTTCATTTTTATGCCTTGCAAAAGTATATTTCATGGAAAGATATAAGCTTAAGAAAAAATTTATATTTTACTTCGTTTTAGGCTTAGGGTATTTTTTAATTTCATTGTTTTCAATTTATTATTTATCGCATTACTTGCAAAAAGAGACTCAAGATAAATTGTTAGCTTACGCCCCGTCATATGCAATTACATTTGAGCGAAATGACTACAGTCAAATAAATTTTAACACAGATCCGAAAGATCCAGTTTACTTAAAATTAATTGAACTTGAAAAAAAATGGGTTTCTAGTAATCCAGCTATTTCAGATATTTACACATTAAATAAATCTAAAGATGGTCGATTTCATTTCATGGTCGATTCAGAAACAGATTATGACCGAAATGGAATTTATGAAGGTGATCGCGAAATACGAACACCTATCGGGGAAATTTACGAAAAAGAACTTATTGAGTTAAATTTAGCTTTTCAAGGGAAAGCTCAATTTGTAAGTCATCCTTATAAAGATAAATGGGGCGAATGGTTAAGTGCATTTGTGCCAATTCAAAGTGACGATGGTCAAATACTTGGTGTACTAGGCGTTGATTATGCAGCAGCTGATTTTTTTTCAAATTTTAATCGTACAATTTTTATAGCAATGGCATTACTGTCAAGTATATACATGATAGGATTAAAAATTCTTATTACTAATTTTAAAAATATTTTGCATTCTAAAAGTTTAAAATTAGCCCTAGCAGAGGCTGAAAAGTTACGCTTGGCTAAAGGTCGCCTTGTGGCGCAACTCAGTCATAAAATTCGAACCCCTTTAAATGGTATTGTGGCCATTGCTGATTTATTGCAAGATCAGTCAATAAATCAATTTGAAACAAGCCATTCTTTATCAATTTTAAAATCTTGTTCAGGTCAGCTCATGGAATTAATCAATGATATTTTAGATTTTTCAAAACTTGATTCAAAAAAATGACAATTGAAAAAATAGAATTTAATTTCGAAGAGTTAGTTCCGCAATGTTTAAACATAGTTGATTCAAAAGCGAAAGATAAAAAAATTTGTTTATTCCAAAAACAACAATTCAATTTTGAAGGACTTATTAAAAGTGATCCAACCAAAATTAAACAAATAATTATTAATTTTTTGAGTAATGCGATTAAATTTACAACAACAGGTGCAGTGTGTGTTCAGTCGCAATCTTTCATCAAAAATAATTTAAATTGGTTAAGAATAGAAGTGATCGATACAGGTATTGGAATTTCAGAAGATAAATTAGAGCATTTATTTAAAGAGTATGATCAAATTGATTCTACAAAATCACGAATGTTTGGTGGAACAGGGCTAGGACTTTGGATTAGTAAAGGTCTTGCGGAAGCTTTAGGTGGTCAAGTTGATGTAAAATCAAAAGTTGGACAGGGTTCAACTTTTGGCTTTGAAATTCCAGTAGAACTTGTTCAAAAAGCTGAGCATCTATTAATTGCAAAGCAAATAACTGAAGAACCAATCTTGTTATTAAAAAATACTTACATTTCTGTTCTTGTTGTGGACGACAATCAAGTTAATCGCGTAGTTTTAGGAAAATATTTAAAAAGACTAGGTCTTGAATATTATGAAGCGACAAATGGTGCTGAAGCTATAGAAATGTATCAAAATATGACATTTGATTTAGTCTTCATGGATTGTAATATGCCAGTCATGAACGGTTTTCAAGCCACTGAACAAATTCGTTTATACGAAAAAGAAAATAACCTTAAAGCGGGTTTTATTGTGGCATTAACCGCAAGTGATTCTGATGAGGACCGACTTAATTGTTTGTCTAGTGGAATGAATCACTTTATGTCGAAGCCTATTAAAAATTCAGAACTCAATTCAATTATCATGGAACTAAAGTCTAACCTTAAAGCGGCTTGACAAACTGGTCTTAATTTATGATCTCGATTTTCCAATAATTATTTGTGAGGAAGTTTAAATGATTAAAAATAATAAAGCACAACTATCAAAAGCTGAAATAGAATTTTACAGCGAAATTATTTCACTGCAAGAAATACTAAAAAGTTATAAAGAAAATCAATCTTTTGCATTTAAAGCTAGTTGTGATAAAACATATCAATCTGTATTACAAGTTTTTTCAAAACTTGAGTATCTTTCGGTAAACATGTCTATTGCAGCACATAAGTTAGGTAAAGAAGGCGGCACACTTTCAGTAGTTGCTAGTCATTTTCAAATTACTTCAGAAAAAATTGTTCAATTATTTAATCAATTTCAGTCGACATCAACAACAGCTTTAAAAAAATTAGAAACTTATGAGAATTTCCAAAAAAAAATTAGTTTTAAATCTTTGAATATCATTGAGCATGAAAACATTCTTCAACATATTAATAGTAGCGTAAAAGAAATTGAAAATTGCAATCTATCCTATAAAGTCTTTATTGAAGAATTTCAGCAGCTAGAAAAAATAATACTCAGTATTCAAGTTTTAGTGACTCGTTTGGATTTAATTCGTACTGGCGGAAAACTTGAAGGGTCTCGGACTTTGGAAATTACAAAACTATTTATTCCCTTTGTTAATGAAATGGGATTACTCATTAGTTTTGTTGAAAACCCAATTTTAAATCAAAAGGAAATATTTCAATTATTTAGTAAAAATTTTTCTTCCCAAAGTGAAAATGAAATAAAATTCGAATTGGCTTTAAAAAATTTAGAAGCAATTTTTTTGTATAATAAAAAACATGATTACACAAAAGTGGCATAGGATACAATATGGAATTAGATTTAGCTTTAGTTGAAATGTATTGTGATGAAGCCATGGATTTATTGAATCGATGGGAAATCATCGGATTAGATTTGCTTAAAAGTGGAAATACCGAACATTATCAAGAATTATTTAGAATTGCGCATAATCTTAAAGGCGGTTCTCATGCGGTAGGTCTAATGTCGTTTGGTGATTTTATTCATAAAGTTGAAGATGGCATTACATTATTACGTGATAATATTCTACAAACAAATTCTAAGACATGTGATTTGTTATTAGAATCACAAAAAGTATTGTCTGATTGGATTCAGATAATTAAACTAGACCCTCTTTTTAATTTTGATACTAAAAGTTTTATTCTAAAGTTTGAAAAAGTTTTTGTGATCAATCAAACTTTAGATTTCAGCAAAGAAAGTATTGATAGCAACATTGAAATTAATAATACAACTACAGAATTGAGTGACAAAGAAAAAAAGTCATTTGTTAAAAACAATTTGAAAAAATCTGCGCAATCAAATGAATCAATACGCATTCCTGCACATAAGTTAGATGAACTTATTCAAGTAATTGGTGAACTTTCCATTCATCAATCAATCGTTTGGCACACTCGAAATCAAACTAGCACTCAAGATAAAATGTTTTTAAAATCATTACAATTAGGTCAAAAGCTTACTAAAGAACTTTATGATAAAGCTTTATCACTGCGAATGCAGCCCATTCAGTCTGTTTTTCAAAGATTAGAACGAAATATTTTAGATCTATCAAGATCATTAAATAAGTCAGTGAATGTTGAAATCATCGGAGGCGACGTCGAATTAGACAAGTCAGTCATTGAACGCATAATTGACCCATTAACTCACATAGTAAGAAATGCAATTGATCATGGGATTGAAGATGAGCAGACTCGATCGGAAAATCATAAGTCAATTCATGGCCTCATTAAAATAATTGCCAAAAAAGATACTTTTGGAGTTGAGTTAACTATTAAAGATGATGGTAAAGGCTTAGCCATCAGTCGAATTTTAAAAAAGGCAATTGAAAAAAAGTTGATTTTAGAAAATGAAAACTTATCAAAAAAAGAAATTTTAAATCTCATTTTTTTACCAGGATTTTCAACAGCAGATCAAGTTACTGATGTTTCTGGTCGTGGTGTTGGAATGGATGTTGTTCGTAGAACACTTGAAGAGCTTCAAGGAAGTATTCATATTAACAGCGAAGAAGGACTTGGTACTGAATTTCAAATTACTCTTCCTACATCTGTAAGCATTATTGATGCAATGCTTGTGGAACTTTCTGGGCAGAACTACGTCGTGCCAGTTGGGGCCGTTGACGAAGTCATTTATTTAAATGATGCCCTAACAGATAATTGTCATATGATTAAACATAATGAATCAATACTTCCAGTGAAAAATTTAAATACAATATTGTCTCATCGTAGAAATATAAATCAAAAAAATAATAAAACTGAAACCAAAACAATATTAGTATGTAAATACAAGAATAAAAAATTAGGTTTAGCTATAGACCGTGTAATTGGTCAGCAGCAAATTGTGATTAGACCATTAAATGATAATATTAATGGTGCTTTTGGTTTACAAGGTGGAACTATTTTAGGAAATGGTGAGCCTGGGCTTATTTTAGATATTGCAGCATTAAACGATTATTTTATAGCTGAAACTCAAAACATGGAGAATGCATCATGAATGAAAATGACTCAAAATTTTTAATTTTCAAAGTTGGCGAAAGTTTATATTCTAGCCCTCTACTTTCTGTGCGAGAAGTTTTAGAGTATCAAAAACCAAAACCAATGCCTAATATGGTTCATTATTTTGCGGGCGTAATTAATGTTCGTGGAGCCATCGTTGGTGTCATAGATCTGCGTATAAAGTTTGGAATGCAGTCAACTGTAGATTCAAAGACGGCCATGTTACTTTGTGATACTGATCGAGGATCAATTGCAGCCATCGTTGACTGTGTCGAATGTGTTCAGGAATTGACCGAAGAAAATATCGAACGTAAACCTGCTATTAAATCAAAAGTATCACAAGAATATCTTATTGGCGTTGCAAAGCGTGCCAACGACTTAGTAACTGTTATTGATTTACATAAATCATTGACAGACGAAGAATATAAAATTGCAAATTAACCTTAAAAGGAAAAAAAATAATGAAAAAATTAACTTTAAAGCAGCGTTTAGTATTATTGATTGGGTCACTTATTTTTGCGCAAGCAACAGTGGTCACTGTAGCTATTTATGAATCTGGTCAGTTATTAAAAACTTTAGATCATTTGTCAATCACTTTACTTCCAGCAACTCGTGAAATATCTATAGCTGAAATGCATCATGAAGGATTAAGTACTCAAATGTATAATGCATTATATTATTATCAAACTAAGAATTTCGAAGGCTTGAATGAATTGGCTAAGAAAACGAAAGATCATTCAGACAAATTGACTACAACAATGAATGATTTGATAAGCATAAAAATTGAAACTGATCTAGATTTACAAATCAAAGAGACACAATCCCATGTGGCAAAATATATTCAAGCAGCAAATGCAGTGATTGAATCTGCTAAACTGAATCAAAAAGAAAAAATTCAAGAAGCGAAAAATAATTTTATAATTGAATTTAAGTACTTAGAAGAAAACTTTGAAAAAATTGGCGAACGTTTTGAATCTGTTTCAAGCGCTAAGAATAATGAAGGTAAAAATATTAAAACAATTGTCATTGTTTTTTCAGTCCTTGGATTATTTTTAAGTTTGATTGTTTCAGGGTTCGTTTACACGACAACGCGTAAATCTTTTACTGAAGTTTTAGATGATTCGCAACAAGTCGGTTCAAGTTTGTTTGATCTCATTGAAACAGTTCAAAATGAATCTAATAATGTTCGTGAAGCATCCATTGAACAAGCTGCAGCCATTCAAGAATCAGTTTCTGCTTTAAGCGAAATGAGCAGTATGATTTCTCAAACTTCTGGAAACGTAAAGCTTTCTTTAGAAACATCAAAAAATGCAATCAAAAAAACAGCTGAAGGAAAAGAAATTATGAACCGCTTAGAAGGTTCAATGAGCTCTATACAGTCATCTAGTACACAGTTACAGGAATTATCGAAAGTTATTGAAAATATTAGTATTAAAGCGGGAATAATAAATGATATTGTTTTTAAAACTCAGTTATTGTCATTTAATGCATCTATAGAAGCTGCACGTGCCGGGCAGCATGGTCGAGGTTTTTCAGTTGTCGCTGAAGAAGTTGGTAATCTAGCAGAAATGAGCGGGCAAGCTGCTAAAGATATTGAAATTTTACTTGAAGACAGTCAAAGAAAAGTAAAAGCAACTGTTGAAGTTATTCAAAGTCGTTTAAGTGATTCGAAT
>JAYUJM010000162.1:0-4053 GCA_043765175.1 Pseudobdellovibrionaceae bacterium
TTAGATTGAGTCCCATTTATATCTAAATTCATTTTGAGGGTGCCACTGAGAAATAATGAATCTTGCGACACAACTGCAAAATGATCTCTGTAGAAGCCCAGATCAGGAATAATTTGGTTATTAATTAAAAGACTTCCTTCGTGATCATAAAGTTTCATAATGACGGAAATAAGACTTGATTTGCCAGAGCCTGTTTTTCCAATAATTCCAACTTTTTCACCAGGATGTATTTCTAATGAAATTTGACTTAAAGTATTTGTTTGTTGTGTCACATATTTTAAAGAAACATTTTCCAGTTTAAGCGAAGCGCTTTTTGGTAAAGCTCTATGTTCATTTTGTTGAAAAAGTGTTTGCCCCGTTTGAAATTGAGCAGCTATTGGTAGGCATGTGCCAGTTTCAATGGGATTACGTAAATATTCATCAAGTCTTTGTACTCCGATCAAAGCTTCGTCGAATTGAGAATACCAATCAAAAAACATTTGTAAACTTTGAGTCAAAATGAGTGTGTAGCCTAAAATAACGGAAGCTTCAGCAACACCGATAAAATTGTTTTTAATAAGATATAGCCCAATGAGCCCATTAACTATAAATAAAAAAAACGAAGTTAAATTCAATTGCGTTGTAAAGTTTCGAATTTTTTTTATAGCCGTTTTTTTAGCATCTATAAACAATAGATCTAGTTTTTCAAAGAAGCGTTCAAATTCATCTTGGCTGTTGTTTAATTGAATATTTAATGACCCTTGTAGTGTTTCTGAAAAATGCGAAACTGAGGGTGCTCGTTTATACGAGACTTCTGATCTAGCGTGTCGCAATTTTTCTTGATGTGTTTTTAGAATAAAATAAAAGATAAAAAATGATAAACAAAGTGGAGCTAAAAATAAAGGGTGAATCCAGGTTGCAATAATTGTAATTGATAATAAATCAAAGCCAATAGACAGAAATTCCGCTAATGGTCCTCCGAAAAGTCTGAAAATATTCCCGTAATCACTTGAAAAGCGTGTCGCAATTTTTCCTACAGGCTGAGATTCAAAAAAAACTAATGGAAATCTTGAAACACGATAAGTTGTTTCATCATAAATTTGAGAAACTGCGACTGAACTAATTCTTGAAAAAATGACTCTGAATAAACTGATCATCACAAATGAAACAATAAAAAGCGGTAGGATTTGCTGAGCTATATTTAGAATAAAGTTTTTATCTAAATTTTCTGATTTATCAAGCGCAGTTGCAATAATACGCGTGTTTGATAAAATAAGTAGGCGCCCGAAAAAACCAATAATAACAACTAAAATAACTTGTTTTAAATAGGGCTTAAAGGCTTGATAAATTGTATTGTAAATTGTTGAGCTCAGAATTGAGTCTGATTTTTTCATAATGGATGATACCAGACTGATTTTTTAAAAAGTGGTGTTGCTCCGTCAAAAACAATTTTTCCTTGATGCATAAAAATGACTCGATCTGCATGATCAATAATGGAATATCTTTGTGTTGATATCAGAAAAGCATTGTTTAGATTTTTTTTGATTTTTAACTGTTCTATTAGTTTTTTTTCAACATTTACATCAAGCGCGCTAAAGGGATCATCAAGCAAAGTTAAATTTTTAGAATTATAAAACAAGCGTGCTAAATGCAACCTTTGCTTTTGCCCTCCAGATAAATTGAGTCCTCGTTCGCCAACTTGCGTATTTAATTGCTGTTGTAAGCTCAATTGATCAATATCAAACTGCGCTTCGGCCAGGCTGGATTGAGCTAAAGTCATGTCCATATTATCTGAATAGGAAAAAGTCAAATTTTGAGATATCTTAGAGCTAAATACAAATGGATCTTGTGGTAAAAAACTTTTGTCTTTTATAAAAAAGTGATCTGCAGTAAAGGGTAAATCTGCGATAATGGATTTGAATAACAGCGATTTTCCAGATCCCACTGGCCCAAGAATAACGACAATTTCACCTTTTGTAATCTCTAAACATATATTTGATAACTTTGGCTCGTTTTCCAAAACTAAATTGAGGTTTTTAATTTCGAGTAATGAATTTTGACTCATTTGCAGCCGGTTTTTAATAACGGGTAATTTATTTTGAATTTTAAAAAGCTGATTTAAGCGACTGTAAGAAGTCTTTGCATCAAAATACATAGTAAATAACCAAGGAAGTTGTCTAAGCGGTCTTGATAAAAAAACTCCGACCATCCAAATCAATACAAGAATATCACTTTTATTGATTTTAATTTCTGATCTCCAGACAAAAGAAACCAAAACAAGTAAATTCAACCAGTAGGGTATTGATGATGAAACGGCATTCATCATTTGTCCGTTTGTTACCATTTGAATACGATTAACTGTTTCTTGTTTTCGTTTGTTGAGAATTATATTTTCAAAAGAACTAATCCATCCATAAATTCGAAGATTTTTTATATTTTGAATCCATTCATTGACCGAGCTCATGCGGTTTGCAGCCAATGATTTAAATTTACTAAAAAATAGGGATTGTCGTTTAGCCATCAACAAATTAGCAAAAGTAATAAAAAGAATGACGCCGTAGGCCTGCATGTAAGAAATTTCATAAGCTAAATGAAGAAATATTGGAGTAGTTATTAACGGTAAAAATGTAAAAAGTAAAAATGGAAGCGTTTGTTCAAGCCACATAGTCATGCTCGGAATATCAGTTGTGTAATGACTTAAAAGTTCGCCTCCAGTTCGATGATTTTTAGCTAATGAATTAAGTTGAAGTAAATGTCGATAAAGCTCACTGGAGACTTCGTTTTGAGTTCGAATAGCTTCTAGTTGACAAAGATAAAATGTGAATTGATTTCCAGTGAAATACAAAAGCATGGAAAATCCAGCTATGAGCAAAGTTTGTATATCTAAATTTTGAAAGAAAAATTTCTGATAATAAGCTGTGAAAAGTCCGAATCCTGTTGTGATTAACGCTAAAATAATAATTATCAATTTTATTTTAATGTTTGAAAAAAAAACTAAAGTGCTTAATTTTTTTTGATTATTATTCATGACAAGAAGCTTTCAGTTCGAAACCAGGCCGCGACAGAAAAGCGATCACGATGACTCATTAAAACTTCGTGTTCAATATCACTTTTAAACAATATGATATCTGCAAAAGTGGGTTTGATTTTAAAAATAATTTCTTGGTTGCGATAGCCTACTAGATGGCCTCCATCACTTTCTTGCCATTGATGATTTAAATACAAAACAAGCGAAAAAAATCTTTGGTTCTTCACTTTTTTTTGATCACTATGTCGATGATAAAAATGTCCAATGGGATAAAAAGCATAATGAGTTTCAACGGAATTTAAAGAAATTCTAAAAAAATGACTTAATTCTTGTGAGATCTGGGATAAGTACGAAAGCCAGTTTATTTCTGCTGAAACGCAGGATTGAATATCTATCCATGAAACGAAATCATTACGAATTTCTTTCGAAAAGTCGATCGTTTGACTTGGGCTTACTTTTTTTTCATGAATCGAAGCAGGCATTAATTGAATATTTTTTAATTCATTTTCTAAATCAACAGCCATTGAGTTAGCCTTTAGAAGACACCATCCGTTTTTTAAGATATCTTCAAATAAAGAATCGTTGAGGGTATTTTTTAGAATCGGTGTTGCGTTCAATGACATTAATGAAATGTTAACATAGCATTTCATTCTGGAAAACTCTTTTAATTTTGTTTAAATTAGGGTAAAAATAAGTATGAAAAAGAAATCAGATAAAAATAGCCTTATTTTGTCACATGTATTAAAGTCACCTGTTGTAAAAAATAATTTATCGCCTGAAGAAAAAATTCATAAAATCACAGGTCATTTTTCCGAAATAATGAAAACTTTAGGGCTCGATTTAAAAGATGATAGTTTGGCTGATACTCCCAAGCGAATCGCAAAAATGTATGTGAATGAAATATTCGGTGGACTTGATGCGACTCAGTTCCCAAAAATAACTTTAATTGATAATAAAATGGGCTATGATCAAATGGTCTGCGTTCAGGATATTGAAGTCGTTTCGACCTGTGAACATCATTTTCAGCCTATCGATGGTTTTGCAAC
>JAYUJM010000163.1:0-12859 GCA_043765175.1 Pseudobdellovibrionaceae bacterium
CGATGTGTACAGTAGCCCTTGGGATTTATTTAGTGATTTAGTAGCTTCACTTAACCCTGCCCTGCCTAATAATATCCAAGCGCAAGTCGAAATTGGAAAAAATAATTGCTGGGCTGCTTCGCAAAATTTTGGGAATTGGTCAGCTTTTTCTAAATCGCAGGAATATGCTGATTACTCAAAAACAGGTCGAATGGATAACACCAGATACACAAATTGTTTATCAGCAATGGACAGTGTAAAAAATTATTTATTTAAAAAAAAACAAATCCTCATTCGCCAAATAGGATT
Source organism: Pseudobdellovibrionaceae bacterium (assembly GCA_043765175.1). Classification (GTDB taxonomy): domain Bacteria; phylum Bdellovibrionota; class Bdellovibrionia; order Bdellovibrionales; family Bdellovibrionaceae; genus Pseudobdellovibrio. The sequence continues at coordinate 289 of JAYUJM010000163.1, forward strand.
TAATAACTGGGTGTCTGCTGTTTTAAAAATACAAAGTACTGTTGGTATGCAAAAATACTGGCTCGTACAAAAAATGCCTGACTTTTTGGAGCGTGATCGTTCTATGGCTAAAAATATTTTATTTTTGCAATCTGCTCTTCCGCGATCTGAAAAAGCGATATTTTTAGCTCATAATGTTCATACGACTTATCTTCAAGACAACTCATTGTGGTTTGACTGGGGTTCCACATTTAAATCTGCTGGGTATTTTTTAAAAAAAGCTTTAGGAAATGATTATACTGCGATTGCATTATCTGGTTATGATATCACAGGTGATGGTGGAATATATCAAGCTCCAACAAAAAATAATGCTTTAGATTTGCTTGTTAAAAACCAAGGTCTCTCAATGTTATTATTAAAAAATAACGACGCTGCTTTTGCGACAAATAAATCATGGTACTTAAATAATGAAAATTATCCTGATCAACCCGATGGTGTTTTAATCGACGTGACAAAAAATTTTAGTGGATATATTTCGGTACTACAAAGTACCGCTGCTGTACCTTGTTTATCTTATTCATGGAGTTTAACTGGTACTGCCACTTGCGGGATGTAGTACGTTACTGTAGCTGTCCTTTCTTGACAAAAACGGAATCGTACTGCATAATGGCCAAATATGTGGATTCAAAGAGATATTTCAAAAATTATTCAAAATAATACAGATGCAATTCAAATTATCCGAGGACCAAGGCAATGTGGAAAATCAAGCTTACTTCTAAATCTAGATACAAGCTTTAAAGAGATTTCATTAGATGATCCCGCTTTGCGCGAATTAGCACAAAGTGATCCTGAATTGTTTTTACGGCAATTTAATTCAGAAAAACTTTTTATTGATGAAGCTCAATATGCACCAGAATTATTTCCCTCATTAAAACGTATGGCTGATCTATATAAGCGTGAAAATAAAACCAACCCTCAAACTATTCTACGAATCACTGGTTCAAATCAGATTTTAATGGAAAAAAATATTAAAGAAAGCCTTGCCGGACGAGCTAGTTTTTTTGACATGAACACTCTGAGTGTTTCAGAAATATTAAAGTCAAAAAAAATATCTATTCAAGAAATCATATATACAGGTGGTTGGCCAGAATTACATGCACATCCAAATAAAAATATAAAAAAATTTTTAGACGATTATATTAATAGCTATGTCGAAAAAGATATTGTCCTAGCTGCTGGTATTCAAAAAAGTCGTGAGTTTTTAAAATTTGTAAAACTTCTTGCCGGCAGAGTTGGAGAGCTTCTTGATTTTTCAAGTCTTGGAAATGATGCCGGTGTAAACTCTAATACTGTTAAAGAATGGGTCTCGGTTTTAGAAAAAATGAATATTATATTTTTAGTCAGGCCATTTTCATCAAACCTGTCATCGCGCTTAATTAAATCACCTAAAGTTTATTTTATCGATACTGGGCTTGCTTGCAGACTGCAAGGTTGGACTTCAGCAGAGCCCATCATAACTTCACCCCAACAAGGGCATTTATTTGAAAATCTTGTTTTTTCTGAAATATATAAAATGAATATTAATTTTCAGCGTGGCGCTGAAATATTTTTCTGGCGTTCTAAAGACGGCGAAGAAGTTGACTTTTTATTACAATTTAACCCGAGAGATTTTATTTTTATAGAAGCCAAAGTTAGTCGCGGTAAATGTAAAAATATAAATTTATTCCCAGAAATCAAAAAAGTATTTAAAACAAAAATTCCTGATCAAATCATATGCCATCAAGAAGGCAGTCATATACTTGATCAAAATGTGCCAATAGGGAATTTACAAGATTTTTTACTGAATCAAATAAATCATTCTGCAGATTAGTAGTAAGTACTACTTCCCCATAGCATCACGAAGTTCTTTAACCTTTAGTGGCAAAATACGATGATCTTTCTCTGCAATACTGCTATTTACTAAAATATAATCGATCGAGGATAACATCGGTTTTACATTTTCTGAGCTGACTCCACTTGCTAAACCCATGGGGTAATCATTCATGACTTTACGCACGCGTTTAACTTTTTCAACATCAGCAGGAACCCCAGTTTTAGGACCTGTCACTACAACGCCATCAACCCATCCCATAGCTTGCAGTGCTGATTTTTCAATGGTTTTTTCTGAATCTAACAAAGTTGAATACTTCATGTGAACGCCACTGACATAAAAAATTTGATCGTTATCATATTTTTGCATATCGTGAAGGTCTGGTTGCTTAGCTTCTTTAATTAAGTCTACGCCTGAAAAATCAGTCCATGCAATTTGTAATTTATGTTTTTTTGCCAATTCAAATGTTTCCTTATAAGTATATAAATTCTCATCAGGTCCTAAAAAATTTACACCAATGACATGTTTTGGAAATTTTTTACGAATCTCAGTTAGGTACTGATCCATTTTTTTATAATCTTTACCTTCAAAAACAATGGCATCTGCTCCGTTTTCAAAAGAATTTTCTAAATCTTTGAAACAATCCTGCAATGTTCCGTTAGTGTACCCCACGACCCACATTTTTTTTTCGTGAGTTCCTAAAGATTTTAACAATTCCTTAGGATGCTGAAATACCATTTGAGCATTGACAATAATAGACATTAAAAAAGCTCCAAATATTAATAAAAATTTCACAATTCTCCTTACAAAAACTAGATCATTTTAAATTTAACACGTTTTGGTGTTGCCTCTGATCCTAAACGTTTTTTTCGATCTTCTTCGTACTCACTGTAACTTCCTGGATAAAAATAAATTTTTGAATCCCCTTCAAAAGCCAACGTATGAGTACACACTCGATCTAAAAACCAACGATCGTGGGATATAACAATAGCACTTCCTCCGAATTCTAAAAGCGCTTCCTCAAGTGCACGCATTGTATTTACATCTAAATCATTTGTTGGTTCATCTAATAAAAGTAAATTAGCCCCTTCTTTTAAAATTTTTGCAAGATTGACTCGGTTTCTTTCTCCACCAGATAAAGTCCCCACTTTTTTCTGTTGATCACTGCCTGAGAAATTAAACCAACTGACATATTGTCTGGCATTGATTTCTCGATTGCCTAATTGCAATAAATCCTGTCCGCCAGAAAGCTCTTCGTACACAGTTTTATTCGGGTCAAGAGTTTCACGAGATTGATCAACGTAGGCAATTTTGACAGTTTGTCCGACTTTAAATGAACCACTGTCAGCTGTTTCTTTACCCGTGATCATTTTAAACAGTGTGGATTTACCAACACCATTTGGACCTACGACGCCAACGATGGCTCCTTTAGGAATAACAAAATCAACTTGATCTAAAAGCATTTTTTTATCGTAGGCTTTTGATACGCCTTGAGCTTCGACAACCACATCACCTAATCTTGGACCAGCAGGAATATAAATTGATAGTTCCTGTAGTTTCTCGGCACTAGGCTCTTTTAATAGATTTTCGTAAGCTGATAAACGAGCTTTTGATTTTGATTGACGAGCTTTTGCACCTTGGCGAATCCAGTCTAATTCTCGTTCTAAAGTTTTAGCTTTTTGAGACTGACTTTTTTCTTCTTGAGCCAAGCGTTTATCTTTTTGTTCTAACCACGAAGAATAATTCCCCTTCCAAGGAATGCCTTCACCGCGATCGAGTTCTAAAATCCAACCAGCTACATTATCTAAGAAATATCGATCATGAGTGACTGCGATGACTGTTCCTGGAAATTTTGCTAAGTACTGCTCAAGCCATCCTACAGATTCTGCATCTAAATGATTCGTAGGTTCATCAAGTAATAAAATATCAGGGGAACTCATAATTAAACGCGCTAAAGCAACTCGGCGTTTTTCTCCACCAGATAAATGACTGACAGCACTTTTTGCATCAGGGCACCTTAATGCATCTATTACCATTTCTATTTTTTGGTCAACATCCCAACCGCCCAGACCTTCAATTTTTTCCTGAAGTTCACCCTGCTTTTCAATCAGCTTATTCATTTCATCGGGATCTAAATCTGGATCAGAAAATTTGTCATTGATAGCATTATAATCTTTCATAAGCTTTGGCAAATCGCCCATTTGAGAAAAAATATTATCTCTGACTGATAATGAATCATCAAGCTTGGGTTCCTGTTCAAGATATCCAACCTTCATTTTTTTAGCAGGGAAAGCTTCACCCAAAAATTCAGTGTCTATTCCGGCCATAATTTTAAGCAAAGATGATTTCCCAGAACCATTTAAACCTAAAACTCCAATTTTCGCTCCGTAAAAATAAGATAAATAAATATTTTTCAAAACGTAGCGTTGTGGTGGGTAAACTTTTGAAACACCCTTCATTGTATAAATAATTTCTTGAGACATGTGCTTTTTCCTTTGAATAAATGAAGTATTCTAAGTAGCATTATCGCTATTAATGAGCAACTTTGATTCGCAAAAAAATAAAAAAAAACCTTCACCTGTTAAAAAAAATGTGGCTTTAGCTAAGCAACGTTGGTCATTTATACAAAATGACTTAACAATGCAAGCCTCTGAATGGACTTTGGAAAATTTCAATCAAAATATCAAAACCCCTGATGAAGAGCATTTTGATAAAATGAAAACAATTATTTGTGATTTAAAAGATAAACTTGAAAAGTTTTAAACATAACTGAATTGAAAAGTTTTAATTCAACTGAATACAAATTTCATTTATTAAAAATTAAAACTCAAGTGAGCCGCATTCACTCGGTTCTCGATTTTATTTTTTTCAGTTCCAATTTCTTCACCGTAAGTTGCAAATCCAATATCAACAAAAGATAAATTCAATCCAAATCCAGCAGTGTAATACATTTGATTCATACCAAGTCTGAATTGGGGCTTAAACCAATCCGTCGCAGACAATGTATATTCTAATCCAAGATGTGTACTTTTATTAAAACCAGTATTTTTATGCATTAAATTTTTAAATTCTAAGGCCAATGTGAGTTGGGTCCAATTATTTTTAATCAAATCATACGAAGTTCCTAAATCAATCACTCGATCATTTTTTTCAGGAGTTCCAGTGGCCTCTTTATTAACAAGTGTCGATTTAGAATAATTTGCTGAAACTAAATTTCTTAACACAGCAGAAAATGTAAAATCATCTAACCAGCCCGTTAATGAGGACTCAGTCTTCGAAGTTTCAACGGCTACTTCTTCTTTCTTTTCAGGAGCAGGAATTATTTCTTCAGCTTTTGGTTGATCTTGAACAGCAGGCTCAGTTGGAGAAACCGAAGCATTGGGATCAACTGGAGGAGTTGGATCAATTGGCAATGTTTCGGGATCTTGAATTTTTGCACCTTTAATTTTTACTTCAGCTGGTTTTTTTACAACCTCTTTTTGAGTCATAACTTTTTTTGTTACAACGGCATCAGTGGCAGGTGTTTCATCATTACTTTTTTCTGCAGAAGCTGTATGTCTATTTTTATTATTTGAACTTGGTTTCCATGTATATCCTAAATCTAAATCTAAATTAATACCCTCTTTTGATTTTTTAAAATCGATTATTTTTGAATCTAACGCCAAATCCAAAGCGCTATACGAACCTGAAAATTGATTCCGATGATTTATTTTTAATAAAGCCCCGACAGACATTTCTGAATTCAGCAGCCATGACTGAGCATAATTAAAACTCGTATTTTTTACTAAATTTATATCCAAAGCAGGACCAAGTTGTTTTTGAATCATTAAATTTAAATTTATATCTGCAAGAATAAGAGAAGCGCCCCAATTTGGCCTCACCCAAAAAAATTCTTGAGGACTGATTCGAACAGCGACAGGACTTCCATAATTTTTCTCTAGAGCTGCAGCCATGGCATTTGATTTATCAGTGTCACTTCCTGTGGTATCATTGGCTGTTTTGATATCATTTAATAAAGTAGTTGCCCCTTTTGATACTCCTACATTTGCTAAATTCCATTGAAATTCACCATTTTTTTTAAATGCTAAATTAGCAGGATTATAAAGCATAGCTGCATAATCATTACTTTCAGTGAGTAACGTATTTCCACGTCCCAATGCACGCTGTGACTGATAGTAATTATAAATATACGTGCTTACAGAATTTTGCGCTGATGCCACAGAAGACACGACAAAGATAAAAAACGAATACCATTTAATTGAGATCATTTTCATTTCCTAACATTTTATGGGCTCGGTGATAAACTTCCTGAGCTGTTATTTTTTTCATACAATCATGATGCCCTTTTGGACAAAGATGATGTCCGTGCGGACCACATGGTCTACAGGACATTTTTTCAACTTGTATGACTTGACTCTTATTATTCCAAGGTCTGAAGCCAAAATCGAGCACTGTTGGACCAAATAGGGCTAAAACTGGTCTTTGATAAAAGGCAGCCATGTGAGCAGGAGCACTATCATTACAAATAATTAAATCCAAACTTTGTAAAAAATTTGCAGATTCCAATAAAGACATTTGTCCTGTAAAATCTTCAACTTCAGGAACAAGGGATTTAATTGAAACGCCTAGCTGCATATCATCTTTTCCACCCAAAACATAAATTTGAAAATTATGTTTCGATAAGCATTTTGCAAGTTCGACAAATCCTGCTATATCCCATCTTTTTGTGGCCCAGACACTTCCAGGAAATAAACCAATTTTTTTTTCTTGAGAAGCTACTACTTTTAAAGGCTGTAATTTAAAGGAAAAAATTTCAGGAATAATTTCAAAGGAATTATTTTTATAAGGAAAATTTAAATAGCTCCAATCCCTAGAAAAAATTAAATCTTTCAAGGAAGAATCCACAGCAGTTAACAAAGACATTTGACGAATTACTTCAGGCCATGATTTTTGATAATCTACTGTCTTATCAAAAATCCATTTTTTCCAAAAATCTAAATACTTATTTTTTATAAACCCATATTTTTTGTTAGATTTAATTTGATAACTTAAAAGTGAACTCCGAATGGATTGATGCAAACAGAAAATCTGTACTATGTTTTTTTGGTTAAGTTGGTTTTTGATGTTTCGGTAACTTAAACGTTGTCCTTTATCAATCTCAAAACACTCATGAACTAAATTTTTAGTTAAAAAAAACTGTGCTAAACCTTTTTTGCAAATTAAAATAATTTGATCATCAGGGCACAATTTTTTTAAGTGATTCAAAAATGGAATAGTTAAAAATAGGTCTCCGATAAAAGCTGTTTGAATAACAACATGAACTTTTACAAGTGCACCATTCATTCTGTTACTTACCTGCTTTATATTCAGATATTTCTGATACAATTTTACCTATTTTAATTTCAGCTTCAAGCCGAAGTACAATTTTTCGATCATCATCAGACAACCAAACATATAAATCTCCTGCTTGAGTTAAAGCTCCGCGAGAAACGACTGTAGATTTAATTTTGATCGCATTAAATTCACCAGCGTCAGTACTTAATTTTTCTTTTGCTATCGCTTTACCTTTAAATACAATATTTTTTTCATCATCTGCTACTCGGAATGTGTATTCTTGGCCAATCGTCCACGGAAAAATTCTTATATAAAAAATAGCACTAAAGGCATTCTGCGAAAAAGGAAGAATTTTCCATTTAAGTTCTTTTTTTTCTTCACCATTTTTTTCCGTGTATTTTTTTTCCCAAAATTGAGCCACTAACTTTTCATGATCAAAAAATGAATTTGACTGCACAAGCTTGCCAGATTCGCGTGCATTATATTTATGAACTACTGGCACTAACAAATCAAAATCTATAAATGTTTCGACGCGGTTATCAACAGAATAAAAACTTGAAAAAAGCCTGCTTGTTTTTAATTTTAAATCAAAATGATAAGATTTTTTACTATTAACTTCAATCAAAGGTAATATTTCAAGATTCATTATAGCAGCCTGTGCACCAAAATAACTGACTGCATGGGTCGTTCTTTCACCCGTTTTAAAGGGGTCATTTGCAGGCCTACGCTGACCATTAAATCCTTCATTGTTTTCAATCTCAGGCTGACGAACTAATGGAACGCTTTGAACTGTATCAGTTTTGAAGTTTAAAATTTTATTAGATCCACTTTGCTTTTTTTTAATTTCTTTTTTTAAGGAAATCTTGATGCTTGAATCTGATTTTTTATGATTTAATTGAAAACTCTCATCTTTTGGAACAACTTCAGGTACCACTAATATTTCAGCGACAGGCTCGAATTCTTTAACAATAACTTGCTTTTCAAATTCAGCATTCGTTCTCAATTCTTTTTCTTTTTCATATTTTATAAATTTAAGCGTGCTGCATCCAAAAAAAAGAAAAAAAATAGATAAATACTTTATTCTCATTCAAAAACCTTCCATCGATTATGGACCCACATCCATTGATCAGGATGTTCAGTAATAATTTTTTCAAGCTCTGCATTAAATCGATTTGTTAGTGCAATTTTAAGAGCTTCATTTTTTAGATCTGATTTATTGTCATCGATTAAATCTGATAAATCAATTGCTGGCTTCAATGACAAATGAAGCTTACCGTAATCATCAAAATAAGAATACATTGGATAGACTGGTTTTTTTGTTTTTAACACAAATAAAGCTAGACCATAGGCTGTCCCTGTTTTTCGATTGAAAAACAGGGACTCTACTCCATAGGGCATTCCCATAAATTGATCTAATACAAAAGCGATACCTTTTTTTTCTCGAAGTGCTTTTAAAATTTCAAAGGCATTATTTTTAGCATGGGCGTCAATAAATTGCGTTTTCGACTTTTGTCTTGTTGAAAACCAAAATTCATCGACAAATTGATTTGTAAATCTTTTAGATATCAAACTGACTGGCTTTATAAAATCACTGATAACTGCAGCAGCTAAATCACCGCTGGCCATATGCAAACAAAGAAAAAAAACTCCTTCAGAATTTTTTAACTGATCAAACCCGTCCATAACAATATTTTTATTAATCCATTTCTGATTAACAAAAGGAATTTTAAATAAATCAAAAAGGCTTTTTACTAAAACGAAAACTGATTTTCTCATCCACCGAATTCTCTGACGTGGGCTAGAATCAGGGAAACAATTTTCAATATTTTTCAACATCATTTTTCGTCTTAGCCTAAGAACATCTACCCAAATATATGCTAACATCCACGATGCACTTGTTTTTATAAGCTCTGGTGTAAAATAAAATAACAAACACACCAATTGGCTAAAACAGGCTGCGAATTTTCTCATGAAAATAGTCCATTTCTTTTTTCAATAAAGTTACTTTTAATTCTATTGGAATGATTAGATTTCTAAGTTTCTGGTGAGTTATTTTTACAAGATCTTTTTCAGTCGACATAAGTATTATATTTGGTAAAAATTTTTGATGCTGACGAAAAGTATTCAATATTTTTATTTGGTCTGTTTCTGTGTAAGAATAATGATCAGAATATTTAAGATGCTCTACCAACTTAATTCCTAATTGCTCTAATTGTAAAACTAAAGCACCAGAATTTCCGATGGCAGTTAATAAAACAATAGATTTTATATGACTGTCTAATTTAATATTAAACTCAGACATTAGTATATTTTTTTGATGCTGATGAATCTGCTTTTTATAATTTTCTATTTGTTGATTAGGCTGCATTTCTGATTTTGTCAAAACTACAAAAGATGAACGCGCTAATGAAGAAAAAGGCTCTCGCAAATGACCACGAGGTATTAATCGATAATGTTTTTCTTCGCGTGAAGCATCGAAAAGTACAATATCCAAATCTCGCTTAATTTTTAAATGACTAAAACCATCATCTATTATTGCAACATCATATGTTTTAACTTCAAGTGCCGCTGTTAATGTCTGTACTTTAACAGGACCAGACCAAACATCCGCATCAGTGCATTTTTTTAATAAACAAGCTTCATCTCCGAAAATATTTGGTGAAAAAACAAGATCACTAGTTATTTCTGATGGAATTTGAATAGATGCTTTATAACTTTTGCATATTATTAAAATTCTTAATTTTGGATAGAGCATTTTTAATTCAGATACTAAAAAAATAATGAAAGGTGTTTTTCCACTTCCGCCTGTATTTATGTTTCCAACTGAAATAATTGGAATCAAAAACTCTTTTGATTTAAAAATATTTCTTTTAAATAAATAATCTCGGCTTTTTATCACCCAACTATAGGGATTCATAATTTAAAAATACCTATTTAAATACTGAATCACTTTTTGAGTTGCGTTTAAAGAGTCATTTGAATCATATCCGAGTTTATTTTTTAAGTTTTTTAGTTTTGCTATTGTTGAATTTCGATATTCATCATTTTTAATATACAACTCAAGCAAGCGAGCTAAATTTTTTGGTTCAGCTTCAGATTGCTTAACCTCAGGAACTACATTTTCATCTAATATTAAATTAACCAGGCCAAAATATTTTAAATGACGAGTTAAAAACCCACCAATAATTCCAGTGAGCCAACTGACTTTATACATAATAACCATTGGCTTTTGTAAAAGTCCTACCAAAAGTGTTGCTGTACCCGATGCCACAAGAACAACATCAGCAATAGGAATCATATATCGAGGCTCATCTTTGATCAAAATAAACGGATAATGATAGTTTTCTAAATATTTTTTTAAATCTTCTTTTTGTAATGTTGGAGCAGTAAATATCACTAACCTTAATTGAGAGTTTTGCTTTAAAAGAATCGAAGCTGTTGTCAATTGAGTCGGGAAAATTTTTTCAATTTCACCAAATCGAGAACCAGGCATCAAAGCTAGAACTTGTTCAGATTTTTTAATTCCATATTTTTGCCTTAACTGCAAAATATTATTTGAATCCGTCAATTCAGGCTTAAGATCTTCCAATAAAGGGTGACCTACAAAAGTATTTGGCACTTGAAAATGATCATAAAAAATTTTTTCAAATGGAAATAATAAAAAAACATGATCACAACACGCTTTTATATCGTGAATTCGGTTTTGACGCCAAGCCCATACCTGAGGGGAAATATAGTAAAAAACTGGAATTCCAATTTTTTTAATTTGCTCTGCTAAACGCAGATTAAAATCTGGATAATCCATTAATATGACAAATTGAGGCCTTTCTATTTTAACTTTTTCCAAAAGCTCATTAAAAACTAATTTCAAACGACTAAAATGTTTAATCACTTCAACAAGACCAACGACTGCCATTTCCTCAGCTTTACCTACGCGGTCAAAGCCGTTTTTTTCCATTTCAAGTGTTCCAACACCAAAAAAATAAATTTCTTTATTTTGTTTTTTCCACTCTGAAAGTAAACTCATTGCATAATGAGCACTGGAAGCCTCTGCCGCCATAATCATAATTTTATTTTTGTAGGATTTTTTATCCTTCACTTTATATTTTCACTTTAGAAATTTCTCGATGTGATTTAGAGCCGTTGCAGCTTCATACCCTGAAATAGCCACACTATGCTTTCGATGAACAGCATCAATAAAATGTTCAATTTCAAGAGCTAAGGCATCAACTTTTAGAATTGTTCTTTTTTCTAATCGACAAAGCTCAGGCTGAGATAAATCTGGATATAACAAGTCGACTTCAAGCGTAGCAGTATTCACAGAAATTGTATGATCATTTAGAACTGCACGATATGAACGACTGATTACAGGATGAATTCTTGAATTTTGAATTTGAACTTGAGTGCCTGATTCTAATGTAAGCCTAACTGACACATCATCAACGGTTTTCTGAATCATTTTATGAGTAAACAATTGATGATGAATAATATTTTGATTAAAAATAAATTGCACAAGATCAATATCATGAATCATTAAGTCATGAAGCACGCTAACGTCACTTCCACGAATACGAAAAGGAGCTAATCGATTTAATTCTAAATATTTAATCTGATCTGCATTTTCTTTTAAATAGGAATACGCCGGATTAAATCTTTCAATATGACCAACTGTAAAAATAGTATTATTTTTTTCTGCAATCTCACAAAGTTTAAATCCTAAAGTCGCAGTTGCTGCAATCGGTTTTTCTACAAGGACAGGAATTTTTCGAGATAAAAAATATTCTGCTAATTCATAATGAGCTTGAGTTGAAGCAGCTATGGTTACAAAATCAACTGCACTCACAACGTCTTTTAATTGAGAAAAACACTGAACTGACAGTTCGGTTGCAACTTTTTGGGCTTGTTCAAGATACCCATCAAACACACCTATTAGTTCAGCTCCCGCGGATGCCTTTATTTTTTGTGCGTGAAATCGTCCTAAATATCCAACGCCTATAACAGCGCCTCTTAATTTATTAGACACTTAATACCTCACCATTAATCAATACTGTTAGCTACTCCGTGGGAACCACGTTGAAAAGCAATTCCCCGTTTCGATGATTTTATAAAATGAAGTAAATATTCAATATTTGGCGATATCTGACATTCACTTTGAATGCGAGCCAAGGCCTCTTCAATAGTACCCTCACCCATCACAATAATACGAATAGCTTTATGAACATTGGTGACTTCTTCTTTAGAAAATCCTTTTCGTAATAAGCCCACTTTATTAGTCGCACGAATCACCGCATAATTTCCTTGAGCACGAGAAAAAGGAATAATGTCTTTATTCACGATACTTGAGCCTGCTACAAATGAAAATCGACCCACTTTAGAAAATTGATTAAA
>JAYUJM010000164.1:0-12689 GCA_043765175.1 Pseudobdellovibrionaceae bacterium
TTAAAGATTTAAGAAATTTATTAATTTGGTCTTCTTCAGAAGCCCTTACTGCCGAAGAAAAAAAGTTACGAAAATGGTCGTGTGCTTTACTTCGGTGTATTCATGTTTTTATTCATATCGAGTCTGATTTGTTTGGATCTTTTGCTGAAGAAATTCAAAAACAAATCCTAAGTTCTTTTGAAGAATCAATTATTCAAACTGAAAAAATTCTACTGCGGTCATTTAAAAAAGAAGGCCCGGCGGCTGTTCATTTATATCAATTTCAAGCCAAGCCCTTTAAAACTTCAAGTAGTTCAGTCATAAAGCTTTTGGCAAAGCCAGATGAAGTGGCTATGAAAATTTTTGACAAAGTTGGTGTACGCTTTGTGACTCATACTTTATTTGATTCTTTTCAAGTGATTCGATTTTTAGTCGAAGAAAATTTAATGAGCTATGCTCATATTATGCCTGATCAATCTTCAAATAATTTATATCCCGTGGCTGAATTTATACGAGTTTGTGATCGGTTGATTGAAAAACACGGAGCAGATATCATTTATTCACCCGAGAAAGTGGATCGATTATTAATCGCACACTTAAAATCACAAAATAAATTAGGATTTTTAAATTTTTTTCGTAAAGAAAATCCATTTTCATCACTTGATTTTAAATATATTAAATTTATTTCACGTAAACTGATTAATATTGAAATTTCTCCTGGTAAAAAATTTAGTTTTTTTTATCCATTTGAAGTTCAAATCATTAATAAAGAATCCTATTTAAAAATGCAAGACGGAGAAGGTGAGCACGACGCCTATAAACTTCGTCAAATAGAAGCTGCACGAATTCGGGTTTTAAAGCAGTGAAAGCCATGTATTTTTTAAGATCTTTTTTCGGAACTTTACTATTTATTTGTATTACAGTTATGTTCAGCGTGTTTGGGATTTTAAATAGTATTTTATTGTCCAATAAAAAAAATGATGATTGGATCATTGCAACCTGGGCAAAAATAGCATGTAAGATATTTAATGTGAAAGTTCGAGTTCATAATAAACATAAAATTCCTCAGAGGGGTTGTTTGTTTTTATTTAATCATTCAAGTTTTTTTGATATTTTTGCATTTTGTTCAGTTTTAAGTGATGTTCGTTTCGGTGCAAAGATTGAACTTTTTTCAATTCCTTTTTTTGGTTACGCCATGAAAAAAGCAGGAACTCTTCCCATTGCCAGAGGATCACGAGAGGACGTTTTTCAAGTTTATCGTGAAGCTATTCCACGATTGCAAAATCATGAAAGATTTGCTTTATCGGCTGAAGGTGGAAGATTTTATGGAGAGCATTTGTCTCCATTTAAATCTGGACCATTTATTTTTGCCTTATCTTCACAAGCTCAAATCGCTCCGGTTATTATTAGCGGAGCCTATGAAACTTTATCAAAATCAGATTTTTTAGCCAATAAAAATCAATGGCAAAGTGTTATTAATCTTTATTTTTTAGATCCTGTTTCAGTCGACGGAAAAAATTTAGAAGATCGACAGCAGTTGCAAAAAGAAGTTTATCAAAAAATGGATGAAGCTTGGATTTCTGCAAATAAAAAATAAACATTTATAAAAAGCAGAAATAATCTACTTAATTATTTTCCAATCTTGAGTGTAAATGAGTGTTTGAAGTTTTAATTTTCTGGTATCAGCTATCACATCAAATACAATTTTAGAGGGTGTATTTGAAGATATTTTTTGAACACGAACAGCTTTTGGGTTGTAACCTAAATTACTTTTTATCTGATGAGCCATTGAGTTAATATTTACAAATTGTTGAAATGTTTTTCCTTGATTAGTGCTTCGATGAGTCCCAACAAAAATTAAGTTAGAATTATAAAAGTAGACAGGACCTTTAAAGTTTTTAAAAATTTCGATTTGCCGCCAATTTTCTCCGTCATCAGTGATATAAACACCAGTGTTTGTTGAAACAATCGATTTTTTAGGTTCTTGAGAATGAAAAGATGCTGAAAATATTTCTTTTTCAAGAATTGAATCAATATTTTCAATCAATGGATTATTTATTTTTTGTGCGATAGCAGTTTGATTTTTTTTCCACCAAACATAGCCATGCCCTTTTAGAAAACTTTGGTTCCACGTTGCAACTTGAGTTGAGCTTTGAATATTTGATTTGACTCGTTTGACACGACTCCACAACGGTAACTGAGAAGTACTTTGAGTTATAATACCTAAATTTTTATTGACTGAAAGTCCTTCGATCGAGGATAGATTAATCATAGTTCCATCGTAGATTTTTATTTGATCAAAAATTCTAGTTTTAACATAGAACCAATTTTTAAGGTTAGTTCTAGGATGTCGAGCATATATGGCATAAGCAAAGTCAAATTTTGAAATACAATTCGAAATATCTACAAAACCTTTTTTTCCTTTAAAAAATACTTCAAAATATCCGTTTGTAAATTTTAAAGGTTTCAAAAATGTACCCACTGGGATTTCTAATATTTTTGAACTATCGGGTGTAGCTTTTGACCTAAGTAATGTAGGATTCATTGTTAAAAAATAACCAGTGTCAGTTGAAGTTTCTTTATTAGAGTCACTTTTTGAAGCCATTTTTTTTTGTGGCGTTTTAATGTTTAAATTTTGAGCGAATGTCGGTTTGATTAATTGTGTTGAAATTTTTTGTAGACCATACTGATAGTACTCGTTTTCAAACTTTACTTCTTCGGCTCTATCAGTAGTTCTATTTTTAACCAATAAGTTTATATTTTCCTCTCCAGACGGAAAAGGACTATTTTTTGACTTATAAAAAGCAGTTTGTTGAGTCGTGTCGGCGGCGTTTGATTTTAGTGTTATAGTTTGAACTACTAAAATGAATAAAATAAATATAAAATGAGCAGAATTGACAACAAGCATCTTTAGAATTTTAGCTTCGGAAATACATGTCTTCAAGGCCAGATCTTGGTATATATTACGTTAAAATGATGTCATTAGAATTAAGAACCATGAAGGAGATTTTTTGTGGATATAAATACTATTAAAAAAATAGGTGTTATTGGTGCCGGTCAAATGGGAAATGGAATAGCTCAAGTTTGTGCTCAACAAAATTTAGAAGTCCTGTTGTTCGATATTTCTGAAGCAGCACTCGTCAAAGGTCTGGCAACTGTTTCTAATAGTTTAGATCGTTTAATTAAAAAAGCAGTGATCACAGATGTTGAAAAAAATAATATTTTAAAAAACATAAAAACGACTACTCAAATGTCAGACCTTTCACAGTCTGATTTTGTGATCGAAGCCGCCACTGAAAATATTGATTTAAAATTAAAAATATTTAAACAGCTTGATGAAGTTATAAAGCCAGATGCTATTTTAGCATCAAACACGTCATCTATTTCAATCACTCAAATTGCTGCAGTTACGAAACGTCCAGAAAAAGTTGTTGGAATGCATTTTATGAATCCAGTGCCTCTCATGAAACTAGTCGAAGGAATCCGGGGATTACAGACAAGTTCAGAAACATTTTTGATGACGAAACTAATTTCTGAAAAATGCGGAAAAACTTTTGTGGAGTCTGTCAAAGATATGCCAGGGTTTATAGTCAACCGTATTTTAATGCCAATGATTAATGAAGCGGTTTATACGCTTCATGAAGGAATCGCAACAGTAGAATCAATTGATCAAGCCATGGTTTTAGGTACAAATCAACCGATGGGTCCGTTAACATTGGCTGATTTTATTGGTCTTGATACCTGTTTGGCCATCATGAATGTTCTTCATTCAGGATTAGCTGATTCAAAATACCGTCCATGTCCATTACTAACTAAATACGTAGAAGCTGGATGGCTTGGTCGTAAATCAGGACGTGGATTTTATAACTACACAAAATAAAAGGATGACCTATGGCTTTTGAATATCAAAATATTAAATTAGAACTTCTGGAAAATGCTGTTTGGAAATTAACTCTCAATAGACCAGAGGCTCTGAATGCTTTAAATCATCAGTTGTTAAACGAAATTGCGGATGCTCTTCGTCAAATTGCTGAAATGGATTTTGATCATGCACGAGGACTTATTATAACTGGTGCCGGAGAAAAAGCTTTTGTTGCAGGTGCAGATATTAAAGAAATGAAAAATATATCTGTGGCTGCAGCTAAAGATTTTGCTCAAAAAGGACAGTCTATTTTTCAAGAACTTAATTTGTTAAAAATACCTGTGATAGCAGCAGTGAATGGATTTGCTTTAGGCGGTGGCTGCGAATTAGCTTTGGGTTGTGATTTTATCATTGCCTCAGATAATGCTCAATTTGGATTGCCAGAAGTTTCTATAGGATTAATTCCAGGTTTTGGAGGAACAGTTCGCTTATTACAAGCAGTTGGACTTCGTAAGGCTAAAGAACTCACATTTTCTGGCGATATGATTAACGCCGCTGAGGCCTATCGTTTAGGTTTGATTTCTGAAATTGTAGCACCGCAGGATTTAATTTTAACAGCCCAGAAAAAAATGAGCCGAATTTTATCTAAATCTCCTCTTGCTGTTGCGGCTGCGAAAAAATCAATTTTAGAGGCCTATTCCCTTGATATTGAAACAGCTCTTAAAAATGAAGCTGAGATTTTTTCTCAACTTTTTAATAGTGCGGATACGATTGAAGGACTTAGCGCTTTTGCAGAAAAAAGAAAACCTGCTTTTAAAGGTCAATAGAAAGTAATCAAATGATAAAAAAGATTGAACCATCGGTTTTAAAAAACTCTGTTCGAATTGTCACAGCTGCAGCTTTATTTGATGGTCATGATGCAGCTATTAATATTATCAGACGTATGCTTCAAGAATTTGGCGCGGAAGTGATTCATCTAGGTCACAACAGATCAGTGGATGACGTCGTTAAAGCTGTATTGCAAGAAGGTGCTCAAGGGGTCTGTATTAGTTCCTACCAGGGTGGTCACATGGAGTACTTTAAGTATCTTCGTGATTCATTAAATGCAGCAGGAGCTAAATACGTTCAAATTTATGGCGGTGGTGGTGGCGTCATAATACATGAAGAGAAAAAAGAACTTGAATCCTATGGTATTGCTCAAATTTTTCATCCCGACGATGGCCGACGCTTAGGTCTTGAGGGAATGATAAATATGATTGTTCAAGGTTGTGATTTTGATCCGTTAATCAAAGCTAATCTTGCTTTTGAAAAAACTGAATTTCAATTTGATATTGAAAATAAAAACCTTATCCCATCATTTCAAATCGGAGTTGCACTTAATGATGTTGAGAAAAACGGGGCAAATCTTAATTCAGATTTATTCAAAAAAAATCATCTTCTATTTTTTAAGCGTCTTGAAAATAATCCATTAATTTTAGGAATTACAGGCACTGGCGGAGCAGGGAAATCATCTTTAATTGATGAACTCGCTCAACGTTTTTTAAATGCCTATCCTGATAAAAAAATTGCACTTGTTTGTGTTGATCCCTCAAAGAAAAAAACCGGTGGAGCTTTGCTTGGTGATCGCATTCGAATGAATTCACTTTCGCGAGATCGAATATTTATGCGATCATTGGCGTCCCGTGGATCTGGAAAAGAAATTTCTTCAGCGCTGCCAGAGGTTCTCAAATTTTTAAAACAGTGTGACTTTGATTTTATTATTGCTGAAACATCAGGAATTGGTCAGGGTAATATGGCGATCACTGAGGTCAGTGATCTTTCGATGTATGTGATGACTTCTGATTTTGGGGCTCAATCACAATTAGAAAAAATTGATATGCTTGATTTTGCTGATTTTGTTGCAGTTAATAAAGCCGATCGACGTGGAGCTTTAGATGCTGTCAGGGACGTGACAAAACAATACAAAAGATCACGTAAAATATTTAATGATGAAGCACTTGTTCCAGTTTTTTTAACTCAGGCCTCGCAGTTCAATGATAAAGGTGTTAATGAATTATTTTTTGCAGTAGCTGACAAATTAACAGAAAAAAAATCATTACCAGCTGTGACTCAAAAATACCGTGAAACGGTGTTGTCAGCCGACGAACATGTCATTATACCCAGCGATCGTCAGGGTTACTTATCTGAAATTGTAGGACTTGTTCGTAATTATAAAAGTCAAGTTAAAATAAATTCTATTAAAGCTCATCAGCTCGGAGCTTTGATAGAATTAAAATCTGATTTACAATCTGATTTTAAAATGAACGATATCGAGTTTTCTGATTTAGAGAAAAAGTATGCAGCTGGTCTTTCGGCCAACGAGATTTCTCAATTAAAAAATTGGTCTTCTTTCATAGAAAAATATCAAAAAGATGAACTCGTTTATTTTGTTCGAGGAAAAGAATTTAAACAAAAATTAACAACAACGTCCTTAAGTGGTTCAAAAATTCGTAAAATATCAATGCCAAACTATTTAAGTTGGGGGGATCGTTTTAGATTTCTAAAAATGGAAAATATTCCCGGAGAATTTCCATTCACGGCAGGAGTTTTTCCATTAAAAAGAACTGATGAAGATCCAAAGCGAATGTTTGCCGGAGAGGGAACGCCTGAAAGAACAAATCAACGTTTTCACTATTTATGTAAAGGTGAAACAGCCCACAGGCTTTCAACAGCTTTTGACTCTGTGACACTTTACGGGCAGGATCCACACTTGCGCCCAGATATTTATGGTAAAGTCGGGGAAAGCGGCGTTAGCATTTGTACACTAGCAGATATGAAAAAGTTGTATCACGGCTTTGATCTGATTTCGCCGAATACCTCTGTGAGTATGACAATTAATGGTCCTGCTCCGATGATTTTGGCTTTTTATTTTAATACTGCAATTGATCAGCAAGTTGAAGTATTTGAAAAGGAAAATAAACGAAAAGTCACAGATAAAGAATTCCATGAAATCCAACAATCAACAGTCCAGCAAATCAGAGGAACTGTTCAAGCAGATATATTAAAAGAAGATCAAGGCCAAAATACGTGTATTTTTTCAACTAATTTTGCATTAAAAATGATGGGGGATATTCAAGAGTATTTTTCCAGTCACCAAATTAAAAATTTTTATTCAGTCAGTATTTCTGGATATCATATTGCTGAAGCTGGTGCTAATCCCATCAGCCAATTAGCATTTACTTTATCGAATGGGTTTACTTTTGTAGAATACTATTTGTCTCGAGGATTAAAAATTGATGATTTTGCACCAAATCTTTCCTTCTTCTTTAGTAATGGCTTAGACCCTGAGTATACTGTTTTGGGTCGAGTAGCTCGTCGCATTTGGGCCATTGCCATGAAGGAATTATACAAAGCCAATGATCGCTCGCAAAAATTAAAATATCACATTCAAACTTCAGGTAGATCATTGCATGCGCAGGAAATAGATTTTAATGATATTCGTACAACTTTGCAGGCGCTGATTGCATTAAATGATAATTGCAATTCACTTCATACCAATGCCTATGATGAAGCCATCACAACACCGACTGAAGAATCAGTTCGTCGAGCAATAGCCATACAAATGATTATCAATAAAGAATTCGGTCAAAGTAAAAATGAAAATTTTAATCAAGGTAGTTTTTTCGTAGAGGAACTGACAGATTTAGTTGAAGAAGCTGTGCTTGAAGAATTTAAAAAAATGAGTGATCGTGGTGGAGTTTTAGGCTCGATGGAAACTCAATATCAAAGATCTAAAATACAAGAAGAATCCATGTACTATGAACATCTAAAGCATTCGGGAGAGCTTCCAATTATTGGTGTAAATACTTTTATTGATCCTAAAACGGTCGTAGAGGGTTATGTGCCGCCAAAAATTGAAATGGCGCGTGCTTCAAAAACAGAAAAAGAACACCAGCTTAATAATTTAAATGAAACAATAAAAAATAACATAAAAGATTCATCAGTTCACATTCAAGCGCTTAAAGAAGCGGCCCTGTCAGGAAAAAATATATTTGAAGCCCTATTGAAGGCCTCTAGATATTGTTCTTTATATCAAATGTCCCAGGCGCTATATGATGTGGGCGGCCAGTATAGAAGAAACCTGTAATATTTATACTTTTTGCTTAGGGTTAAAGTTGTTTAGGAACATCTAAACAACTTTAACTTTGTCAGAAATTGTGAAATAATTCATAGTCTAGAACCATAAAGGAATAACATGAATCGTTTTATATTTTTTTGTTTGTTCGCGCTAAGTTTTAAATTTCAAACTGCTTTAGCTCAAAACACAATTGATTGTGATGCTATTTATGCAAAACGTGGAGCTTTATTATTTCAGTCAGCAGATTGTTATGAAAAGCTATATATTAATAAAAATATAACTGCTGAAGTCTATTTTGAACATGTTTTTACGGCACTTTCGACGGCCGTGCTTGATTTTGAAAAAAAACCGGAAGAAAAAATAGCTATTGATAAAGCATTAGTTGCTGTTGAAGAAGTGAAAAAAGTACTTGGTGAAAAAGCATATTATAATTATTGGAAAGCCGTTTGGATTAGTTTTGAGGCGGCCTTAAAGGATCGCGGATCGTTGGTTCCTACAACAATGTTTGGTCGCATTAGCACAATTCAGACTTTATTAAAATCTTCCATTAACGAAAATCCTTCGCTTCATTTTTATGGTCCTCATCGTGTTCTTGGACTGATGCATACGCAAATGCCAAAAATCGCTGGAGGAGACAAAAAATATGCAGAAGAGTTATTGAGAATAGCTTATATTAACAGACCACAGTATCATTCTCATCCCTATTCTTACGCAAATATTTTATATATCAATGGTAAAAATACAGAGTCAAAAAAAATACTTAATCAATTTTTAGCAACACCAGATGTCAATTTTGAGAATAATCCAAATGAATCATTGAGGACATTGCTTCCTGAAATTCAAAAAGAAAAATCTAAAGCCATCGAGTTATTAAAAGTCATTAGTGAAGAAGAAGGTTAATGGGTTTTATGAAGTTTTTGCTTTTGATTCAATGTTTTTTAGGCCTGATTCAGTTTTCAAAAGCACAAGCTCAAGCCATTAGTATATATAATCGTGAACAAGTACGTGGTCTACCTAAAGGACGATTTATTGTTTCTGATGTTCGTTTTCAATCAGCCTTGATATCACAATTTAATTCTGATGGCGTTCAAAAAAATATCAGTGATAATATTAACAGAAAAATTACCTTTTCAGATATTACTCAAGATGACAAGATTCGCACACAACAATTAGCTGGCTTATTTAAGGCCAATGACCTGACATTAAGTGAGTCCGCAGGAACAGTTACAGGTTCTATTGATTCTTTGGTTGATGGTCATGTCCCTGTTATTGGCTACGCTTTAACAGATAGTTTATCGATGATATTTTCAATTCCTATTATAAATTTTAGAATTGAAGCCAATTATCAATTTATTCAATCTGAAGCTACAAAAAAATTTTTAAATAAACTGCAACAAGAAGATCAATCGAGTTCTGCTCAAGATATCAAAGCGGCTTTCAATTCAAGTTTAGAATCTAAACTTTATCGAGCAGGATATGTATGGAGACCCTCAGTCGATGAACAAAAAGTCGGTGATTTGCAAATTACTTTTTTAAAGCAATTGAAATCTAATGATGCTTTATTTTTAAATATTGTGCTGCCAACTGCAGAATCTGCGTCAAGTAATGATCTGTATCAACTTAAAGGCGGCGAAAAAAAATGGGCTTTAGGAGCAAAGTACTCACAACAAAAAAAATATGACAATGGTTTTATTCTAAGTAGTAGTTTTGAAAATACAATCACATTGCCATCAAAGCAAATGCGCAGGCTTTATTTAGATGTCGATCAGGATTTAAAAGAAGGTCTTGATGAAAATACGTCGATATCGAGTGTATATAAAATGAAATACCAGTTCCAATCTCGGTATGAATTTCCATCTTGGCTTTCAATGACATTAGGTTTTAATTGGCAATATCAGACAGCTGAAGCTTACTCAGGTGACCGCTATGACTCAAAAATTTACGCCCTTAGTTCTTCACAAAGTGAGCAAGAGTTAACATCAGTTTTTGCAGCTATTGATTTAAATTCGATAAACAGTTTTTTAAAAAACCAGTTTATTATTCCGCTGTCAGTTGAGTTAGGTGTCAGTCGGCCGATGAGTGGCCGTAACGCTTTAGGCGAATCAGTTTATCAATTTCAAGGGAGTTTATTCTTTTAATGAAAACAATGAATTTATTTCTTTTTTTAGCTGTTTGTTTGGTCCTTAGTTGTCAAAAGAACATAGAAAAAAAGCCTCAAGATCAAAAAGTTGAAATCCAAAATATTGAATTTCAACAAGAAGAGCTTAACAAGCACCGCGTGAGTGATTTGCTTATCATTTTGTTTAAAAAAGATATCAATGAAGACCAATGGACAGAAATTTTTAAAGGTACTCAAAAATTAAGTTCAAATAAAAGAAAATTATTAAGCATTGAAGGCTTGATGGATAATAACTCTGAAAGTTTAAGAATCGAGATATTAGACCAAAATGCCAAGCTATTTGAGTTTTTATCGAGTTTTAGTGTTTATATTTTGAATTGGTCTTTCGGAGATGAAAATTGTCGGTTTTTATTTAAGGAAAATTTAAATTTACTATGTAAACCACGTAACTTAGACAATCCTTTGAATGGAGGATTGCCTCAGCAGGATGGTTTTATTACTTATAATCGACCAAATCCTGTTACAGAAGATATCAAAGTTCCGTACTTAAATATTTACTTATCAAAAAAAGCAGATGACCC
Source organism: Pseudobdellovibrionaceae bacterium (assembly GCA_043765175.1). Lineage (GTDB taxonomy): Bacteria > Bdellovibrionota > Bdellovibrionia > Bdellovibrionales > Bdellovibrionaceae > Pseudobdellovibrio. Next base: position 10,659 of record JAYUJM010000164.1, read on the forward strand.
TTTAAAGCTGCAATTAAGATTAAAACTAGAGTCTAAGTCAGAAACTGAGTTTTGGTTTAAAGGTGATGTTTTACCATTGGTATATAAAGACAAATCTTTGCCGTTTCCCTATGGTTATGTCGAGCTTACAACAGCAAAGATTTTGTAAAGTAAGTGATATTAGAAATGATTATTAGCGCACTTCAAAAGTTTGTGTAGTGCCTGTAAAGTCATGTGTGTGTCCGGTAAGACCATTTTTATAAGTACCAAAATGTTGAATGCGATAAAGTCCAGGTTCAGTTCCTTTTGGTATTTGCCAAGATATAAGGGCTTGTGAAAATGAAATTCCGTGGCGTGACCACTTGAATAAAGTGCTCCAGTCGTCATCTGTAGCTACTGTCATCCACTGATTATTTTGAAATTTTTCGACAGCAAGATAAGTCTGGTTGCGTTTTAAATTATTTTTTGGATGCCCTGTCCAGAAGCGAACATTCACTTGATCGATACCAGCTTTGTAAAGGGGTTTAATTTCACTGGGATCAACAACATGACCAAACCATTTTCCAATAGGGGCTGTATCAAAAAGAACTCCAGTTTGTAATGATTTTTGTTTCTTAGATAAATCACGTGGCGTGGGGCCAGGATTATTTTGTGTATTATTTTTTAAGTGATAAGTTAAATCATAAAAATTTTGTTCATAGGCTGCTAATGTGTTTTTACCAAAATGAGTAGAAGCGCCTTCGTAATGCTGAAGAAGATATTCTTTCTCAGTGGTGACATATTGAGTATATCCATTCGAGTAGCCTGCGAAAATAATATTCTCAAAGGGAATTTTCAATAATTTTGAAATTAACAATTTTAGTTTTTTTGCAGCAACAGTTGTGAATTCTCCCGGGGCAGACAACATCACAATTTGACCCAGTTTAAAAACTGAAATAGAAACAACTTCAGGTGTCATTGGGTATTTCAATAAGTTGTTTTTATTTAGTCCTCGGTATTCTCCATTCGCTAAAATAATGGGTTTTGGTTTTTGACACTCAACTGTTTCAGGATTTATTTTGTATGTCGCAATTTTGGTTGCAAAAAGCTTTAGAAATTTTTCAAACAATGAAGGCTTAATTTTTCTGTCAACGTGCTTTGTTTCAAAACTAAGATCTCCTTCTTTATAGAAAGCAGCAAGTTCCCCACGATAGTCCTCTGTCCCTGTGCCAAAAGCCAAACCAATGGCTGCAGTGCAAGTGGTCCCAGTGCCAAATTCAGGTCGCAGTGCTACTTTTGAAAAATCAACATACATTTGGCGACTAGCCACTGTACCTTGAATAGGTTTTAGTAGATTCTTTTTAGCCAGAATATTTTCTGTCGTAGTCACCATCATTTTCCCAGTGAAGGCTGTGATATCAAAATTACCTTGATCACTCATTTTTTCCCGAACTTCTTTGTTGTTGTCAATGACTTCAACATTTGGGGTAATGTCACCAGAAGCAGATTGAGCAAATGCTGCAATATATTTATTACCAAATTTTTGTTGTTTTATTTTTTCAGCATACCAAGATGAATACCCTTTATTGTCTCCTGAAATAAATAAATTATCACCAGACATTGATGTTCCATGAGTCGCAAACCAAGAGAAATAGCCAATTTCTTTATTATTTTGATAGAATTTTAAAACCGTCGTAGTTGTGTCAACGCCTCTTTTTTTTGGGTCAGCATTTTCAAAGCGTTGACGATCGGTTTCTGTATTATTATTGAAGGGTTCAATTGAGCGGTTTCTTGCTATTGAATATAATTTGTCATCTTTAGCAAAACCCCATTCCATACGCCCTGGCTTTAAATTTTGGTCAGCAATAATAATTGATTCAACAATTCCTTCGACTACTGCATTAAAGCTGCGTTTGTTAAAGCCCAAGCTTGATAAATTATAAAGGGCATAATGTGATACTCCTGCCATACCTGAATGGCTGTGGGTAGCAGATAAAACTACATTTGATTTCGTATATTTTTGACCGAATTGTTTTTCTAATTTTTGAAGAACTTCGTGAAAAATTCCTTCAG
>JAYUJM010000165.1:0-3993 GCA_043765175.1 Pseudobdellovibrionaceae bacterium
AATACCAACGTGCGTAGCCATCAGTCGGTTCTCCTAAAATACCCAATTGTCTTCCCACAGTAGCTTGTTCAATCATTTTTTGTACTTCTTCAACAGTTATATGTCGAGCTTTAGCAACTCGTTGCATTTGATATAAGGCTGCTTCAGGACTAATGTGAGGATCTAAACCACTGGCCGAAGCAAAAAGCAAATCTTGCGGTGGTTCCATAATCTGATCGGGATGAGCTACTTTTAACTTCGCTGTTCTTTCATCAACGGCTTTTTTTAAATCTTGATTGGCTTGACCTAGATTTGATCCACCAGATGGTAGTGGATTATAATTAGTCGCTGAAGGGCGCGGCCAAAAATATTCGGCCTTCTCAAAGCCTTGAGCAATTAATGAAGATCCTACCAATTGGCCTCCTCGAGTCACAAAATCACCGTTGGCCTGACGAGAAAAAATAGTTTGCGACACTCCTGTCATTAATAGCGGATAAGCCAACCCTAAAAGAAGGGTCATAAATAAATTAAATCTTAAAGCAGGCAAAATATACTTCATAAAAACTCCTCTTAAACCAATCCAATTGTTGTTATAATAATATCGATCAGTTTTATTCCAATAAATGGAATTACAATTCCACCCAATCCATAGATCAAAAGATTTCTTCTTAAAACCGCAGACGCACCTTGTGCTTTGTAAGGAACACCCTTCAGGGCCAGTGGTATCAATGCCACAATAACGAGAGCGTTAAAAATAACAGCACTTAAAATAGCACTTTGGGGAGAAACCAAACCCATAACATTTAGAATGGCAAGTGGTCCTTCATTCGTCCCTTTTACTAAATAAAGAGTACTAAACAGAGCGGGAAGAATAGCAAAATACTTAGCTACGTCATTGGCAATACTGAATGTCGTCAACGACCCACGGGTCATCAGCAATTGCTTTCCAATTTCAACGATTTCAATCAGCTTCGTTGGATTACTGTCAAGATCAACCATATTTCCAGCTTCACGCGCAGCTTGCGTCCCCGTGTTCATAGCCACGCCAACATCAGCTTGGGCCAAAGCTGGAGCATCATTGGTTCCATCACCAGTCATCGCGACAAGATGACCTGTGGCCTGTTCGTCACGAATTCGCTTTAACTTTGCCTCAGGCGTAGCTTGAGCCATAAAATCATCAACTCCTGCCTCGGCCGCGATGGCGGCGGCCGTTAATGGATTATCACCAGTTATCATCACTGTTCGGATACCCATCTTTCGAAGTTCTGCAAAGCGTTCTTTAATTCCACCTTTTACAATATCTTTGAGTTGAACCACTCCTAAAATTTCTTTTCCGTCCACCACAACCAGTGGCGTTCCGCCTTGTTTGGCAACTCCATCAACGATTGCATCTAAGTCTTGAGGAATTGTTCCACCAATCTTTTTTACATAGTCTTTTATAGAATCGCCTGCACCTTTTCGGATGCTTTTTGTTCCTGTCGAATTTTGAAAATCGATTCCACTCATTCGAGTGTTTGCTGAAAATGGAATAAATTGAGCTTGTGCCGGTTGAACACCTTCGGCTCGTAAAGAAAATTTTTCTTTAGCTAAAACGACAATGGAACGGCCTTCAGCTGTTTCATCAGCAAGTGATGCCAACTGTGCTGCCTCGGCAAGTCGTTCAGCTAAAATGCCTTTAACTGGCAAAAACGCAGTAGCCATACGATTACCAAGGGTGATGGTACCCGTTTTATCTAAAAGTAAAACGTCTATATCGCCAGCCGCTTCAACCGCACGTCCACTTGTCGCAATAACATTACGTCGAATAAGTCGATCCATCCCACTGATTCCGATAGCGCTGAGAAGGCCACCGATTGTTGTTGGGATAAGACAAACTAAAAGAGCAATTAAAACTGGAACAGTGACTATAGCACTTAAGTCTTGGCCCGCAGCCACGGCACTATAATCAGCAAACGGTTTTAACGTCATAACAGCCAAAACAAAAATAATTGTCAGCCCAGCTAAAACAATACTTAATGCAATTTCATTAGGTGTTTTTTGTCTTTTGGCACCTTCAACCAAAGCAATCATGCGATCTAGAAAACTATTTCCAGCCTCGGCTGTAATACGAATCAAAATTCGATCACTGATCACTCGCGTTCCGCCTGTGACGGCGCTTCGATCACCACCAGATTCTCGAATGACCGGAGCAGACTCTCCGGTGATGGCTGATTCATCCACACTAGCAATTCCTTCAACAACCTCACCATCGCCAGGAATGATGTCTCCAGCTTCACAGACGACAACATTTCCTTTTTTAAGATCCGCTGCACTTATTTGACTTTCGTTTTTGCCATTCATAAGCCGTGCTACCGTTTGAGTTCTTGTTTTTTTCAAACTCTCGGCTTGCGCTTTTCCTCGCCCTTCAGCGATGGCTTCTGCAAAATTCGCGAATAGAACGGTAAACCACAGCCACAATGAAATTTGAAATTCAAAAATCTTTGAACCTTGTCCAATATTAAATACGACATACGTCGTTGTCATAATGGCGCCTATTAAGGTGACAAACATAACGGGATTTTTCATTTGAACTCGTGGGTCTAACTTAAGAAATGATTCCTTGATTGCTGGCACAACTAGTTTTGAATCAAATAATGGATTTTGCGTTTTTTCTGACATATATATTACCTCTTAAAAAGTTTGACCTTTAATCATCATTAAATGTTCAACGATAGGTCCTAAGGAAAGACCGGGAAGAAAAGTTAAAGCCCCGACAATTAAAATCACACCCACCAATAGAACAGCGAACAGAACGGTGTCTGTTTCAAATGTTCCCGAAGATGGTGCTGAATATTTTTTCTGAGCTAAACTTCCAGCTACGGCCAAAATAGGAATGATGATTGCAAAACGCCCTACAAACATAACGACGGCCAACATCAAATTATAATAAACGGTGTTAGCACTTAAGCCTGCAAATGCACTTCCATTATTACCCGCAGCAGAAGTGAAGGCATATAGGATTTCTGAAAAACCATGTGGACCCTTGTTGGCTAGACTTGAAAGGGCCGCCGGGTTTACAGCAGAGATCGCTGTTCCTATGAGAATGCAAGCGCACGGCGCTAGAATGGCCAAAATAATCATGGTCATCTCGCGAGCTTCAATTTTCTTACCTATATATTCAGGGGTACGGCCGACCATAAGCCCTGCTATAAATACCGTTAGAAGAACAAATAAGAGCATCCCATAAAGACCTGCTCCTACACCTCCAAAAATAATTTCACCTAGCATGATATTAACCATGGCAATTCCACCTGAAAGTGGTGAAAGTGATGAGTGCATCGCATTGACGGCTCCGCACGAAGCAGAGGTGGTGACGGTCGAAAAAAAGACACTATTAAAAACACCAAACCGGGTTTCTTTACCTTCCATAATTCCAGCCTGATTAAAAACCGGGTTGGTCGTATATTCTGAAGCAAGCGATAAAGCCGTAAACGCGATAAACATCGTCAACATCGTTCCAAAAATAACCCAACCATGCTTGCGAGATCCCGTCATAATTCCGTAGGTGTACGTCAGAGCCGCACCAATTGAAAATATAGATATCATTTGTAGAAAGTTTGATAAGGCTGTCGCATTTTCAAAAGGGTGAGCGGCATTTGCATTAAAGAAACCTCCCCCGTTAGTTCCGAGCATCTTAATTGCGACCTGCGAGGCCGCGGGACCTAAAGCGATTGTTTGCTTTAACCCTTCTAAGGTTATGACATCTAAAGAGCCTGCAAATGTTTGCACGACGCCTTGTCCGACTAAAACAAGAGTGAAAATCACACAGAGCGGAAGTAAAATATAAATCGTGTTTCGAGTTGTATCGACCCAAAAGTTACCGATTGTCGATGACGACTTTCGAGCAATCCCACGAGTTAAAGCTATTGCGACGGCAATACCACAAGCGGCACTTAAAAAATTCTGTACCGCCAGAGCGGACATTTGAGTCATGTGACTCATCGTAACTTCACCAGAATAACCCTGCCAATTTGT
>JAYUJM010000166.1:0-12378 GCA_043765175.1 Pseudobdellovibrionaceae bacterium
CAATCTTGTAAAGATCCAGTGCTGTTGCCTTAATTAGTTTTACTTGATAGCAGTACCTATTTTTTCTGCATTTTTCACTTTACTTTTTGTACATAATACCGTACGCTTTTATAAAAGCAAAGGTGCGTTTCTGTGGATAGTTTAGTCTTTCAAGTATTAAGAACTAAAGAATTTAATGATTGGCTAAGTGATCAAACAGATACGACACAGGTGCTTGTGCTAGCACGACTACAGCGACTTTCTATAGATGGTCACTTTGGAGTAACGAATCATTTTGATGGCCTAATAGAATTAAAATGGAAGTCAGGACTACGTGTATACACGGCACGCATCGGTAAAATTGTAATCATTGTATTAGGCGGAGGAAATAAAAATGGCCAAAGTAAAGATATCAAACAAGCCAAAAAAGTCCTTATCAAAGTCAAAGAAACCATTATTACTTGAGGTTCATAATCCTTACAGTAAGATTTTGGCTAATGTTAAGACTATTAAAAAAGCGGTTCTTGAGGCCTTAATTGACGGTGACTTAGAGGCCGTAAGAGATTTATTAGTTGCTCATCTTCGAACTGTAAATAAGACAAAACTTGCTACGAAAACTAAGCTAGGTCGGCAGACTATTTATGATTTGATTGACACCAACAAAGAATTTAATCCTTCAGTTAAAACTTTAACTTCAATTCTAGATCATTTAGCAGCTTAGAATAATTAAGCTGTCTTTGAATTTTTAAATTGAGCTGTTGTGTGGACACCAAGTAGTTCTAAATAAGTCAAAAGCTTCTCTAAGCTGACACTTGAAAGCTTACCGTTCATTATCTCACTGACTCGTGGTTGAGGAACGTCCAGCAAGCGTTCAATTTGTCGTGATGTAAGGTCTTTTTGTTTAATAACATCTAATATTTTAGAATATAAATCAGCCTTGAAAGTTAAGGAAATGCTTTTAGTTTTAGTAAGCCCCAAATCATGAAGTACTGATCTTTTCTTTTTCATTTTATTGCCTTTTCTAATATTTTTACATCAGTTTTAATCTTGCTTAAGTTAGTCATAAATCTTCACATTCAGATTAAGCATACATAAATACGTATACTAAAGTTAGTGTACTAAATTTTGTATATTTATAAAAAAGTTACAATGATTTCAATGATTTTTAGTAAACAGTGGTGAATAATAGTACACATTAGTGATCGTCATGACGGCGGTTGTTGGTTATATTCGTTTTAAAACTTACATAGCGGTGCTGAAGCTGCTTTGACAGGGCCTGCCGTCCGCACCAAATTTCTCATTTTGAGATTTTCCAATAATCCATTAGAATCAAATAATTACCATCTAAAGGCTATTTCGGACAAGTCGGGGCGTAAGCCATTTCCAAAGCGGAAAGTTTTTCCTTGACTAAAGTATAAACATTGTATATACTTTAATCTGTGAGGTATTATTATGTCAGTAAAAATCCAAAAATGGGGAAATTCACTTGGTGTTCGAATTCCTAAAACAGTGATTGAGAAGGTGAACCTCAGTGAAAACTCTGAAGTTGTAGTTGAATCTAAAAATGGAACAATTGTAATTTTTCCTGCAAAGAAAGAGTATTCACTGGACGCTCTGCTAGAGCAAATCAACAAAAGCAATTTGCATACAGAGGAAGAGTTCAAGCCCGAAGGCAACGAGGTTTGGTAATGAGTTATATACCGAACCGAGGCGATGTTGTTTGGCTTAATTTTACGCCGCAAGCAGGGCACGAGCAAATGGGTACTCGCCCCGCTCTGGTACTTTCTCCAGAGAAATATAATAAAAAAACAGGTTTAGCAGTTTGCTGCCCAATAACTTCGAATGTAAAAGGATACCCTTTTGAAGTGAATATTTCAGGAAAAAAAATAAACGGAGTTGTTTTGTCAGACCATTTAAAAAATCTCGAATGGAAAGTCAGAAAAGCCAAGTTTATCGAAAAGGCTTCGAAAGAAGTTATTGATCAATGTTCAATGAAAATCTCTGCTCTAATTATTCAAGCATAATTTAAGCAAGCAGTTCGAAACTCCTCAAGTCGAGCGCACCTAATTTCTCGAAGAAAAAAATAAAAAAAGTCTAAGTTACTAAAAACACAAACAAGAGTTTTCAATAAGTTATCTAGGTCAGATTTTAAAAATAATCACAGAAAATCACAACACATCACTCAATTTGGCTATATTTTGGCTTCAGATTGGCTACTTTTTGAAGTGATTTTTACCTTAAGTCGATGGCAGTTTCTTTCGTATTTTTCCTTTTAAATGATCGCCAGTGTGTTCAAAAGTTAAGTCAAGCAAGCTTGGAAGTATTAAAAATTGATTGGAAGCCTATTTCGGTATTTCCTGATGAAGCCAAGCGATTTAAGTAGGGGTTGGCAAACCGGACGAATACTTTACACTTTGTACCGGAGACATTCTTTACAGTTTTTAAAACTGAAAGTACTTTCGTCTTTTTAATATCTGGTTTTTAATTTCATGAAAACAGAATATTTTAGAAGTCTAGTTTTATAAATAAATTCTCAATTTGAGAATTTATTTATAAATTTGACAATACCATGACCACTAAATCCCGACAAAATCGCTGTGTAACAACAATAGCTCTCAAGTAAAACTGTCAAATCCCGATATGCTAGTCATTAATAGGGGGCACTAATGTCATATATGTTTAATCGTAGTAGAAAATATTCCTATTTAATTTTTTTTCTTTTAACTTTGTTATTCGTACCATTTCAAAATTGTTCAAAAACTCATTTCACAGCTTCAGAAAGTTCTGTCAGGTTATTTGCTACTCAAGATATTATTTTAGAAAACAACAAGTTAGCAACAAATAAAAAAATACTAAATATTAAGATTATTGGTGCTCAGATTGGTAAAGCCTTAATGCGTGTATATGAAATAAATAATTTTAATGAAAGTATTGACTGGGTTCCAGTAACTGAAAAAACTGTAGTTGATTTAAAAGATCAATATGCGACTAGTGGTTTAAAAGATGATTTTAAAACTGTTATTGTTGAATTTAAGTCAATACTTACTGGAACAATAGAAAGAGTTGAAAAAAAAATTTTACTTGATACCCTAAGTCCGCAGATTAGAACTCTAGGAATTTTAGCAACGGGAATGGTAGGCAGCGGTAAATCATATAATCTTGGTGAGGTGGCAGAACTAAATTGGGATGCTGAAGATTTGTTAGCTGTAACTGGAAATAAATCAGATCTAGACCCAAGTGAAGCAATTCAAGTTGGATGGTCCAAATTAGCTGATTGTTCAATTAACAATATTGTAAGTATTTCTCAGGCGATGCCTAACGCAAACAAATACACAGAATTTAAATGGCCAACTAACGACGCTTTAGATGCTTTTTATGTCTGTGTCTTTGTTAAAGATGTTGCTGGAAATCAAAGTGTGGGATTATCCCAGCCACTATCCTATCAATGGTCAGTTTTAATAGGGGATAATAATTTAGGTAGCGGTGGTTCAGTCACATCTTCAAGTGTTAGATTTAATTCTCCTAATGATATTGAGGCAGATTCGAAGGGCAATTTGTTTGTCAGTGATGACCGATACGGACAATTAAGAATGATTTCTTCTGACGGAATTATAACCAGTGTTTTAGGAAATAGGTCCCCAGGAGCAACGCCAGATTCAGTACAAAATTACTCTGGTCGATCGATGAGTTTTGATTCAAAAGATCGATTATATATTCTTGCTGGCGGTGAAATACAGCGAATTGAATACAACGCTAACGAAAAAATATTTAATAAAACTAAATTATTTTATACAGCCGGATTGACTGCTTTTTCTATTAAAAAAGCAAAAAATGCTAACGAAGATGATCAAGTTTATATTGGAATAAATAAAGGCTGGATTACTGATACCACAGAAAAATTAGAGTCTCTTTCTATTGCCCAGAATTATATTTTTAAAATTTCATTAAAAGATATCGAATCTAATTTTGCTCAAAATAAAACAACATATTTGACCTCTGATCTTTTAGAAAAGTATCACTTTGCTGGAAATGGATCGACCTATTTATCTTCTGAGCTTAAAGAGTTTGATCAAGAGGCAAAAGAAGATCGCATGGGATATATCTATTCACTTTTTGCAGATCCAAATACTGACGATTTATTTATGTCAACTATTGGCGATGGAGTTGGGCGGCCTTATGGAGACCATGCTATTAGATTATTAAGAAAAAACAATCTGGGTGTTGTAATGAATTATCGTTTGACTTATGCAGCGTGGGTCCTTGATATTAATGTTGCTCAATTTATAAATAAAAAATATTTAATTTTTGCAGGACATGGCACAGCCGGTTATATTAATTTAACTGAAAAATTATCAGAAGCTTTTTTTAAAGAAAAAAAATCTCTCACTTATAATGCTGAAATGGTTATTCCTGCACTTACAACACTTGTTGGAATTGGTGGAGACGGTGTATTCAATGGAATAGCAGTAATTGATTCTAGAAATAATCAATTATTAGCAGAACCAGAAATTTATTTAAATTACTCATCAGGCGCAAGAATCGCAAAACTAGATTCTAATTTAAAAGTCATTGAAACTTATGGTCGTGCGCCTTATGCCGACAAAGATTCTGATTCATTACAATCAGCATTAAATAATCCAACTGCAGTCACACAGGATAAAAATGGCCAAATTTATGTTATGGAAACTCCAAGTTGTATCATTAGGAAAATGGATACATCAGGTCAACTAAGTATATTTGCTGGCAATCCTTGCTCCGTGGCAAACAGTATTGCGCCGACTGAAATAGATAAAAAAGAAACAACTGATTTTATTGATTTAAAAGCATTTTTTAGTGGTTACTATGGAACATTAGCTTACGACAATAAGTCTGATAAATTATACGCTGGATTATCTGCAAGCGGAAAAATTTCAGAAATAAATTTAGTAACAAAAAAAGTAAAAACACAAGTTTATCTTGATCGCAATCAAACTTCAGCACACCCCATTTATAATATGTCTATGATTCAATCGCCAAATGCAGAATCGTCATTGTATGTAACAAGGCTTAGAACCGTCGCTCAAAATGGAATTAATCCAGGATCGGCAGCGATAGAAAAAATTAACTTAAGTTCATTATCTACTCCGACTACAATTTTAGGTAATTTATTTATTGAAAGCCAATCGACACTTATCAAAACTGGAGATTCTCTGTCTGCTGTAAAAATGAATTATGGCGTGAATGCAACAACTTCTGATGTAAATGGTGACGTATATTATTCAAATTATTCAGCTGGTAAATCACAAATTGTAAGATTAGTGAACAATCAACAAATAGTTGTTGCAGAAGTTTTTGGAAATATTAACTCAATGGTAATACACCGTATTGGCCAGTCACTGCATTTTTTCTATATTTTAGCTTTAGGTGAATTACATCATTTAGAAATGAATTTAGGTGATTTTACATTACTGAATAAAATGGCACCAACTAAGTTATGTTTAAAAGGAACATATTTATCAGGTGCATATAACATAAATTTTTCGAACGATAAAAATTTAATGATTTCTGATACATATAATAATCGAATAGTTAAATATTACTTATTTGATAAAGAAGGCCAATTAGTTTTAAACACAGGTTGCAAATAAGTAATACTCATGAAGGCGGTTGTTGGTTATATTCGTTTTAAAGCTTATATAGTGGTGCTGGAGCTGCTTTGACAGGGTTTGCCGTCCGCACCATTAGTCAAACTTTTCGAACAAGCACCACATTATTTAATTTTTTAAATTTATTCAGCAATTAAACTTTTTTGAGCTTCAGCGATCCATTCAAGATAGGGAATGATATTTAAATAAATTGAACCTTTATCACAATGACCTAAATAGTGAGTCAGTCTACTTGCTATACCAATTTGAATAACTTGAGAATTTCTTTTAATAAATGCCGGTCCGCCTGAATCGCCGTAACAAGCCCCTTTGTATTTAGATTGATCAAGACGCATTTGTTTTTCTGATTCATTATATGAAATCACTTTTATATTACCCACTTGTCGTAAAATTCCGTTAGTCTTGTCATTGACATCATCATTGCTAGCAATAGCTTCCTCTCCGTAATGAGAACTTTTCTTTTTTACAATATCAGTTCCATATCCTGAAAGTAAAACAGTTCGATCAAGATTTTTATTTTCTGTTGATTTGAAAGCTGTAAATGAAGAGTCAATCAGCTGAACTGTTTTTATATAATCTGGTGCCGATTGTGTTAATTTTAAAACAGCAATATCTTCAGTGTTGTAAGATTTAATATTTTTGTAATTCACAGGTGTTAAGAAATTTTTAATTTTTATAGATAAGTTATTTTTATTAATTTGAGCAGAGAAATAAGCTTCAATAGATTCAATTTTTTGATCGTCTTCCTCTAGGGCTGCACAGTGAGCTGCTGTTAAAACAAAATCACGAGAAATTTAAGTGCCAGTGCATATTGAACTTAATGTTTGTCCGTAGTTTTTAACACGATTAATTTTAAGACCAACTAAACCATTATTTTTTTGAAATTCGCTTGTCGAAATTTCACCGCCGATAATTTCAGCTTTAATTTTATTTTGTGTAAACTTATTTTCATTATTTTGAACTGTTTTAGCACAGGATAAACTCATCGTGCTGATGATCAATCCTGCGGTTACTTTCCAAAATAAGTTTAATAAATGCTTTTTCATTCAGAAGTGTAATAACTAAACCGAAGCCGCCTTAAACTTACCATATTCGTTTTAAATCAATTATTTTGTTGAAGCGACTTGTTTTGGTACAAAAAATGTTATTCGTTACATTTTTCAATATTTTTAGTTTGCATAACACTAGAATTTTATTTGAATGATAATCATAAGGTTAAAAACAACACCAAGGTCTAGATTTCTGGACATTAGTGCTTCTAGTCTAAAGTTTTGTAAATAAAACTCCGAATTTTAATCGAACCAATTTTTCGAGGAGAATTCATATGAGACCGCAGAATTTTAAAAATCGTCATTATCAATGGCTAGTCATATTGTTAGCCATTTTTTCAGGAACTTTTTTCGGTTGTTCAAAAACTAGTTTTACTCCTGTAGATAAACCTTCAGATATTGATCCTCTAGGGCCACCTGTAGATCCTATAAATTCTGTGACTTATGAAAATAAGTCTACAAAATTTGATATTACAGATAAAAAGCAACAAGTCGATATTTTATTTGTTGTTGATAATTCTATTTCCATGGAAGAAGAACAAGATAAAATATCTAAAGAATTTAGTGGTTTTATTTTTCAGATCTCTAAAATCGATTGGAGAATCGCAATTACTACAATGGATAACGATAATACAGGTGAAGGCAACAAAGGATCATTTGTCAATTTTAAAAAAAATAGCGGTAAACTTTATTTTATTGATTCAAAAACTCAAGATGCAAATAATTTATTTTCAAGTTCCGTTAGAACGGGTACTAGTGGAAGTAATTCAGAAACAGGTTTATTTTCTGTTCGTGAATTCATAAAGCTCAGTAATAATTCTAAAAAAGTTGAATCTCAGTTTCTTAGACCAACGGCGGATTTTCATACAATTGTTGTGTCTGATTCGGATCAAGATCAAGACAGTTCAAGTAATTCTTATGATATTAAAGAATTATTTAAAGTTGTAAAAGGCAAAATCAAAACAAAGAACTTTGTAAATCATTCATTTGTTAATGATGGAACATTTAAATGTACAGGTGAAGTCGAGGCTATCGGAGCAAGTTATATAGCCTTATCACAGTTAACTAAAGGAACAGTAGGGTCAATTTGCAAACCTAATTATGCGACTAATTTTAAACTTATTGCAGACAGTATAAATAGCGAAGTAGTCACAAAAAATTTGGATTGTGTTCCTGCGGATACTGATAACGACGGACGTCCAAATATTCAGGTTATAAGTCCTTCGTTGCAAATCATTAAAGAATTTAATTTAAAGGGGTCGCAATTAACTTTTTCAAAACCACTCGTCGAGTTTGGATCTTATGAAATTAAATATCTATGTCCAAAAAAATAGACTATTGACATTGATTATAAATTTCTTGTTGCCGATAAATTTGTGCAGCCTTCATTTGAAGGCTATCTTTTTTTTCTTCTGATATATTCACAAGAGGATTTTTTTGATCTTTATCCAATTCAAGATTAAAAATTGATTCTTTTTTGTTAAATGCAGAATAAACATATTGAAAAGGCCAATCAATGATTGATTGGTATCCTCCACCATGAGGCTGTTTTAAATAAATTATAGAATTTTTTTATACCCAAAGATAGAGTTAGCAATAAAGTTTGTTTTGCTTTCAATCCCGGATAAATCAAGAATTGTTGGTCCTAGATTCATATGAGAAAATGTTAAATTTTCTAGCTCTGAAAAATTGTTCTTTAAATTATTATGAGGATCTATAATTAAAAACGGAACACTAAAACTCTCAGGGTTTGCATTTAAAGCAAATTCATTAGACTTATCTGTTCCTATTGAATAACTGTGATCGCCAGTTATAATAAGAATTGAGTTTTCATAATAAAAACTTTTTTCATAAATTTCTATCAATTTCATTTTGGAAAGTAAATGGCATATGTGTGGCCACTGTAGACATCACGATAAACTGTGGAATTTCTTTAGTTAGTTTTTTTTCTGCGTACTTAAAAACACGATCGTAAAAAATCTCATCTTTAACTCCGAACCCATAACATTTTTCAGTATCTTGAGAACAAGGCGGTGAAATCGGTGCGATTGTGTCAAAACCATTTTTAAGTAAAAAATTTCGGGTGTTTTCAGAGTCTAAATTTGGATCTGCTTGAAAGAATGTAGTTTCGTATTTGCTCTGCTTTAAAATTTCAGAAACGCATTTTTTTTGAAAACAGGCTACTGATCTAAATTCTGACTTACCAATGTTTGGAACCTGTCCGCAAAGTGCTGAAAACTGTCCTTTGGCAGTATAAGTCGCATTAGAAAAATATTTTTTTAATGATAAGTACTTTTTGTCTAGTTGATTAAAAGTCGGTGTAAATTCAATATTATTTTCACTTCTAGCATCTATAAATCGGCTGTTAAATGATTCAATCATGACTAAAAAAATATGTGGTTTTCTGTTTTTTGTAAATTGAGTTCGAATTTCTATTTCTGGAATCTTATTTAAAAGTCGAGATTTTTTTGATAAAATATTTTTATCATATCCATAAAAACTAAAGATTGATCTTATAAATAAGCTTGTTGGATCATAACTTATAGGAACTGTAGTAATAATTATCAGGATTGCAGTAAAACCACCGATAGACATTATCTTTGAATATTTTTTATCCAGCAAAGATATATTTTTTTTTGAGTACAAATGATAAAAAATTAAACTTATTATTAAGACCCAAAAAATATCAGCTGCTATAAATAGTGAATTTGCAATTCGAAAAAAAATTTTGGTGATTTGCAATGAAAAAATATGATCATAATGATTAGCAAGTAATGAAAATTCAAAAGGACTATTTGCCCTTTTTAAATAATAGAAGGAAAGCGTAAATAAAAAAATTGTGTTACTGACCCAAAATTGATTTTTACCGAGTCGTAACGATTATATACATCTAAACCTAAGATTATTGTTACTAAAAGCCATGCAAGTGTGCGAACAATCAAAATTAAGTACCCCTTTATTCTAAATCTTTACTTTGCACCTATTTTTAAAATTATTCTATGTAATCTGATGAGCTGACTAAATGTGTCTAATCTGCTATAAGCATTTTGAGCTGGGAATCATGTATAAAATACCTTGAAAATTTTTGCTGCATATTAAATATCAATTTTAATGTATAGTCTCAGAAAATTTTAACTGAAGGATTATCAATGAGATACGTTACAAGTCATTTTATCGTTAGTGCAATGTTATTTTGTTTATCTCAATCAGTATTTGCTTTAACACCTGAACAAATAAAATACTTTACAATTCAAAAAATGACAGTCACAGAAGTTTCAGATAATTCAGTTGCAATCAATCAATCAAAAAAATCAAAATTAATAGTCAGTAAAAATCTACAGACAATAGATGGAGTGATTGATGCAAATGAATCAACACAGCTTGATCAAACTTCGATTGCTATCGATGCCATTATCAATATTGGTCAAAAAATTTGGACCATTGTAAAAGATGGACAACCCGTTGTCAGTGCTCAAACTCAGGCGGCGAGTGCTATGCCTGACGCGATTAAATCATGGACCCAATTGGCCGGATGGCAGCCTTCGCAAAGTAAAACATTTAAGATTACCTATCAGAATGGTTTTGGAATGAATGTCGTCGATTTTTCATATCGAGTGATATTCACGTATGGTGGATCATTTAAAGGCCAAGGTCGATTCTTAGCTGGCGTTACTATTATTCCTGCGTTTGTTTCTGTGGCATGGGGTTATACATTTGAATCAAGTGTGGCGATACCCACTATTGTAAACATAGGCACGCAACAAAATCCAATTTCAGGTATGCAAATGAATGTGAATTGGAAAGTCAGCACAGTTTTATTTAATGAGCAGCAAACTTCAAGTTATTTTGTTGATGGCTTAGGTCGCTTAAAAGAATTAAAATAGATAATAAATTTTAGTCTTAATCCACTTCATTTTGCATGATAAGTTGAATCACGCAGGCATGATCTTCAATTTTATATGGTAAAATAAGATTAGGATGTGAAGAGAACGCCTCTGGTAAATCAGCAGCATTCATAGCTTTGGGAATTGACATATTTAACTTCATTCCGACTTCGTTTAATTTCGTTTTTGCAAATCCATAGCACATATTTGAAAGTTCACCGACACAATCTAACAAATCATCTGAACTTTCTGCGACAGCTTGGCCAGAAAATTTTTCATATAATAAAACAATACATTTGCGATCAAAATGAAGTCTAATTTGACCTGTGAATGGCGGGGACTTTAATTGAAGCATGACACTAACTTCGAATGTTGTTTTCCAATTTACATTAGCAAAAGGCTTATCAAAAGTGCACTTCAAACCAGTCATCATCTTTAATGTTTCTGAAATTCCGTTTGACAAACTAAGTAATACTTTACTGTTTAAAAATGGATGTGTGGTTTCAATTTTATTTGTGGCGCTCATATTAAGCTGCTTTCTGTTTTGCAGCTAAACGATTGCTGACATTTTCAAGTTTTTGTTTAAACGAAATATCATTAAAAGGCTTTACGATATATTCAGAGACTTTACTTTTAATGGCTTCAATGATTTGTTTTTGTTCGCTTTCAGCTGTAACCATAATAAATGGGATGTCTGCATATTTTTCAGTTGATCTAACATATTTAAGTAGTTCTAAACCTGACATATTAGGCATATTCCAACCTGAAACAACAAAATGTATGGGGTTTCCAGCAGCTTCAGCCTCGGTAATTTTATTTTTAGCATCAATGCCGTCTAATGCCATTGTAATATTTTTGAAACCTTGCTCTAAAAGCATTTTCTTAACAATATTTCGCATCATTTGAAAATCGTCGACCACTAGAAATTGAGTATTTTTGTTCATATTGACTCCTACTAGTCCTGTTTATGATCGATTTGTCGGTAATTTTTTTAAACTTCTTTAGTGTATTAATTTTTTGTAATTAGTTTTTCGTAATTATTTAGACCTAAGTCAGATAATCAGTTAGAATGAATTTGAGTTTATTCGTCAATTTTTATACAAGGAATAATTATGATTCAAATTTACAGTTTTGCCTTTCAAGATCGTAGTGACCGTGTTCGCTGGCTTTTGGAAGAATTACAAGTTAACTATGAAAATAAAATGCTTGATCGTTCTAAAAACGAACTAAAATCAGAATTTTATTTAAAATTAAATCCCATGGGTCGAGTTCCTACGATCATTGATCAGGGTCAAGTGGTCTTTGAATCAGTCGGAATATGTCTTTATTTGGCAGATAAGTATCAAAAAATTAAGTTAGCACCTTCTTTTGATTCTGCAGAGCGTGCAGCCTATTTACAATGGATGGTTTTCTCTGTGGCAAGTCTTGAGTCTATAGTTGCTAGAATGTTTACATTTAAAGGTAAATCTGAATCAGAAGTTCAAGCTATTAAAAATGAAGTGAAATTTCAGTGTGAAATTTTGAAGCTTGCTTTGAATTCTGTTTTAGAAAAACAAACCTATTTATTGAAATCTGGCTTTTCAGCAGCTGACATCATGATGGCAGCTGTAATACCAGGTGCTGCCGAATATTTAATGGAGTCAGGAAGTCCTATTGAAAGATATATGAAAAATTTGATGACCCGGCCTGCGGCAATTAAAGTTCACGTTTTTGAGTAGTTAATAAAATCTAAATATATTATTAAGTAACATTATTGAATTTTATTTAATTCTTTGTTGTTAAATATAAACGGAAAAGTAACTTCAGCAATAGTTCCTGCTG
>JAYUJM010000167.1:0-1332 GCA_043765175.1 Pseudobdellovibrionaceae bacterium
CGATCTATCATTTTCTCTAACAATCCTGGCTGTAAATTAAATGTTTCTATTGAAGCAGCCAATGCTTTGTTACTTATGCCATCGACGGCCCACAGCCGCCCTTGATAAACTTTAAACACTACAGTCGAACTGATTTTCTTTGTTGATAATCCTAATTTAAAATAAGCATTCAAAGTATTTTTTAACCAAGTGTATTTGGTATCTTGACCCACAAGACTTATTTTAGCGTCTTCGTTTGTAAATACAACCCGCTGACTTGTCATCAACTTATAAAAAGCTTTTGATAATCTTTTTTGATCCCCTGAAATAGCAGCTAAATTTAATTCATTATTTATTTTTTCATTTTTTAATTTATAAACATGTTCAAAAATAGGTTTTAAAACAGAAGCCATGGCATTTCTAAGGGGTGAACGTTCTTGCAGCTCACCGCTATAGAACTGCTCTTTAGAAATTTTTTGCTCTAAACCTAACATTACTTTTTTGGCATCATCTGATAATTCAATTGGTTCACCGATAATATTGGCTGTTTCTGCGATATAAGATTCCAGAAAAACCCGCAAATGTCTTTGCTGTTTTTGAAATCCAGTAATATGACTTGTAATCCCCTGCCCTGAATAAATACTTGAATGATACCAAATATCTTTAGCTACATATACGGCCTGATCAGAAAAGTAGTTTCCGTGAACGGACATCAATTTGACGCGCTTCCAATCAATATTTTGTGGTAATTTATTTTCAGCTAATAGGGGTATTGGATTTAATAATACATCAGCAAAATCACGAAAATAGATATCCTTAATTTCACCAGAAATCATATCGATATCAAAAACCATATTTTGTGTGTGTGATTCAAAAGAAACACCAAGGACATGATTAGCATAAGCCATGTACTTAGCTAATTTTGGTAAAAGTTCCTGCGTTTTCCAGTGATCAACGGCTTTACTTGGGTCAGTACTTAGGCCGGTTTTTTTAATAGCGATTTCTTGCACGCACGAATCACAACCTAAAAGGCCATGACCAGGAAATGTTTTTACCGTGTCAGGTTTATTATTTAACAAGCGATCCGCTGATCGATAAGCAACAGATACGGGAATTCCAAAAAAATTTAAATTAATCGCCATAAAAGAATCCATTGTTAGTTTCTGCATATCAGCAGGAAGTTCAGATAATTGTGATTTGACGTAATCGTTAACTAAAATTTCACGTTCTAATTTTTGATCCAAACCTGGAACATGCGGTACGAATTTAGCAAAAAAACCACCCACACCGTCAATGGGCTCAACATAATACGTTGCGCGACTTAAAACTTTTCGCCCAGTGGTTCTATACTGG
>JAYUJM010000168.1:0-57974 GCA_043765175.1 Pseudobdellovibrionaceae bacterium
ATTTGTCTTTTGAATTCAAAAGACAAATTTTAAAACTTTCTTTATCGCTTATTTTATATTTATAAATACCAGTTATATCATAAAATTCTGGAGCTACTGTTAAGTTAAAAGCTTCTTGATCTTTAACTGCAGCCTTTAAAAAAGCCCCGATATAACTATATCTGCCAGAAATTAAAAAGTTTGAGTTTTCAGAAATCTTTGATTCAAACAATCCACCCGCACTTAAGTTATCTAAATAAAATAAACCTTTATAAGGTCTATCAACTATTTCTGGATCTCTTGTTTTTAAAGAAATAATTCCACCCAATGCACGCGATCGTTCAGCTTGAAATCCTGCTGAATAATAATCGACTCGCTCTACAGCTTCGGGCATAACCACTGAGGAAATTCCACCGAAATGAAAAACTAATGGAATTTCATGGTCATCAAAATCATAACTTGTATCCTTAGGGGCCGAACCTTGAATGACTACTTGTGATGAAAACCCTTGAGTTCGATTAATTCCAGGTAAATTTTGAACTGCTTTTACTGGATCTCCGTTTGCCCCGGGAGTTTCAAATATTTGCTGACGTGATATTGACTTTAAAGACTGATCTTTTTTAATGTTTTTATCTTCAACTGTTAACTGAAGTCCTGCTTTTAGTTTTCTTTCTAAGTAAATTATATTTTCTTCTGATTCAGAAATATTTCGATCAAGCGGTATAAAAGAAGTTAAATTAATTTTAATGTTGATCTCTTTTGCTTCAGTTTTTAAAATAAAAATTCCTTTTTCATTAGTCGTTGTAAGACCGTTTTCAGAAGGAAAATAAATATTTACGTTTTTAAGTGGAATATTTTTTCCTTTCTCAAAAAGAATTCCTTTAATATCTGCTTTAGCAAAATTGAGAAAAAGTATCAAAAATGTAAAACCTATTTTCATAGTAGTCCTTTAATCGCTTGATTTGAATTGGATTGTAAAATCACGAATCACGGCCACTGCTTTACCATTAACAAGTGCTGGCTTCAGACGAACTTGTTGAGCAAGCTCGATAGCACGAATGTCTAACCCATATTTGAGTGTATTCATCAGTTTCACATCACGAACTATACCATCAGTATCAATAAGTATTTTTAACTGAGCTATTGCTGTATAGCCATTTTTGCGAGCCTCTTCAGTTCTTTGTTTATTTTTAGGTTCATAAATAATGACTGGCTCATCAGTTATTAAGTAATCAGCGACAGGAATTGGCAACGAATCTAAATCATTTTTTTCAAGTATTAAATCGTCATTTTCTTTAGCTACAGTATTTCCTGCTTTGACTGAAATCAAAGAATTAACAGAAGTCAGGGATTTTCGACTGACTCCAAATACTTTCTTTACTTGTGAATCAACTTTATTTTGAGTGGTCTCAGGTGGTTTTTCAATAATTGAAATAACCTGAGCTTGTATCGGGTTCATTAAAATTTGCTCAGTAGCTTTTTTTTCGAATAACTTTGTAAAATCAAGAAAAGTTATCCCTATAATGACTAATAGTAGCCCATGTAAAACAAGTGATAATTTAAAAGGTGCGATCTTGTTTAATTGGAACATTATTCTTTTTCAGTTTTTTCTTTTTCAATTTGAACAGCGAATTTATTAAGTCCTGCTTGTTTTAACAGATCGATAACCTTAACAACTTGTCCGTAGGGTAATTGAATATCTGCTGAAAGCACTCCTTGTAATTCAGAATTCAAAACCAGCTTATTTTTTATTTCATTCACCAAAGTAACTTCATCAACTAAAATTCCATTCATTAAAATTTGTGACTCTTTATTAATAGCAATTCCTACGGTTTCAGCTGTTAAATTGTCCGAAGTTTTTGTTTCTGGCAGTTTGATGTCAATCAGTTCTTTAAGCAATGCCGGGGCAGTAATCATAAATATCACTAACAACACTAAAACGACATCAACGAATGGAGTAACATTTATACTTGAAAAACTTGAAGATGTTTCAAATTCATCTTGATTTTGAATTTCAGCCATAATGAATTCCTATTTTAATTGATTTTTGACAATGTATAAATCTTTGAGCGACTCTGCTTTTTGAAAAGCTTTTTTAATTTCGTAGTTAAAATAATTAAACGAGACCACTGCAGGTATGGCCACAAATAAACCAACAGCAGTTGCATACAATGCTTGTGATACACCCGAAACAACTGAAGCACTGCCTGATTGGTTACCTAAAAAAGCCATGGCTCGTATAATTCCTAATACAGTTCCAAATAAACCAATAAATGGAGCATTGGCCCCTAGTGTTGCTAAAACATTTAAACCTTTCTCTAAATTTTCTTTATGATCTTTTATAAAGCTTGCATAGGCACGATCTATATGGACTACGGACTGCTGAGAAAATTGAGAGTATACAACAGAATAGAAATTTTGATTGTCCACAGTTTGATTTGTTTTCAATTTATCATTTTTCATGTCACTTTGAATATCTCTGTAGTTTTGAATATTTAAATGTATTTTGAAAAATCGACGTCTATCAATAATAATTGCAAACGACCATATTGATAATAAAACAAGTACAATAAGTATAATTTTTTCAACAATATCTGTAAAAACAATAAGTGTGCTCATTTCGAATTCCTTAATTTGATAAGATTATTTGCTGACTACTTTAAGCACAGTTTTAAAAAAATTCCACCAAAGGCTTGCTGATATGACGAGTCATATTGGATACTTATTTTTATGATTATAGTTACAGGAGCAAATGGGTTTATTGGCAGTGCTATCATATGGGAGCTGAATCAAAAAGGCTTCTCAGATATTATCGCTGTTGATTCTGTCGGTTTAGAGCAAAGAAATTTACTTAAAAAAGGACAATTTCAACTCTTTTTGAAAGCTGATGAAATTTGGAGTTTTTTATCTCAAGTTGAAATTCAAAAAAAAATAGCTTGGATTATCCACATGGGCGCATGCTCTTCAACAACAGAAAAAGACTGGAATTATTTATATTCAAATAATTTTGAATATAGCCAACGAATTTTCAACTGGGCCGCTCAGTACAAAAAAAATCTGATTTATGCCAGCAGTGCTGCGACTTATGGTGCAGGTGAAAATGGCTTCAATGATTTCACTGAATCAGAAAAATTAAAGCCATTGAATTTGTACGGCGAATCAAAAGTCATTATGGACAGATGGGCATTGAAACAAACTGCAACACCACAAAACTGGTTTGGTTTAAAATTTTTCAATGTGTTTGGTCCAAATGAATATGAAAAAGGAAGCATGGCCAGTGTTGCTTTCAAAGCATATCATCAAATTAAAGACACTAAAGAACTCGGTTTATTTAAATCTTATCATCCAAACTACAAAGATGGAGAACAGCTTCGTGATTTTGTTTATGTAAAAGATATCACACGTTGGATTTTAGAACTAATGGATAAAAGACCCGCTTCTGGAATTTACAATATGGGTTTTGGAAAAGCACGCGCATGGTTGAATATGGCAGAACCTCTGTTTAAATCGATGAACTTAAATTTAAATGTTAAGTGGCTGGATATGCCTGAAGAACTTAAAAATCAGTATCAGTATTTTACTGAAGCTAACATGAACAAGTGGAAATCAGCTAATATGTCAGAACCTCAGTGGCCTTTAGAAAAAGCAATAACAGATTACGTTCAAAATTATTTATCAAAAGAAGATCCTTGGCTTTAAAATGAATATTCAATTACCAGAACATTTACAAAAATATAAATCGCTGCAAAACTATGAAAACTATACACCCCAAGATCAAGCTGTTTGGCGCTACTGCTTAAGACAGCTTAAAGAATTTTTATCGCGAAATGGTCATTCCTGCTATCTTGCAGGTTTAGATAAAACAGGCATAACTTCAGAATCTATTCCAAAAATTTCTGAAATGAGTCAAGCCTTGCAAAAATTCGGTTGGACAGCAATGCCTGTAAGTGGATTTATTCCGCCAGCTGCATTCATGGAATTGCAATCCCTTGGAATTCTACCGATAGCTTGTGATATGCGAACCATCGATCATATTTTATATACACCCGCTCCTGATATTGTACATGAAGCTGCAGGGCATGCTCCTATAATCATAGATCCAGAATATGCCGATTATTTAAAACAGTATTCACAGGTCGCAAAAAAATCTATCATTAGCAAAGAAGATATAGAACTCTATGAAGCTATTCGGGATTTATCGGATATTAAAGAAAATCCTTCGTCGACAGAAAATCAAATTAAATATGCAGAAATAAAACTTCAAGAAACTCTTAAGAAAATAACTCATACTTCTGAAGCTTCACAGTTATCTCGAATGAATTGGTGGACTGCAGAATATGGTCTAATCGGAGATCTTGGTCAGCCAAAAATATTTGGTGCTGGATTACTTTCTTCAATCGGTGAATCAAAATTTTGTTTGACTGAAAAAGTTAAAAAAATTCCGCTGTCTTTAGATTGTATCCATCAAGGTTATGATATCACTGAACCTCAACCGCAGCTATTTGTAACCCCAGATTTCAAAACACTCGTCAATGTACTCAATGAATTTGCTCAAACGATGGCCTACAATACAGGTGGAGTTTCAGCTTTAGAAAAAGCCCATAAGGCTGAATCGATAAATACAATTGAATTTGAAAATAAAATACAAATAAGTGGTCAATTAGAAACTTATTTAGTAGATCAAGAAAAAATTATTTTTTTAAAATTCAGCGGACCTACCCAATTAGCTTTTAAGAACCAAGAAATTTCAGGACATGGTAAAAATTATCACTCCCAAGGTTATAGTTCTCCTGTTGGAAAATTCACGATTGATAACTTAGTTCTAAATCAACAAACCACAATGTCTTATGAATCAGGATTTAAGATTAATGGCATTTTAACACAGAAAAATAGTGTTGATCAAAACGCTGTTATTTATTCATTTAACCAAGTTACGATGACATATAAAAATGAAATTTATTTTAAGCCTGAATGGGGAATACTTGATATCATCACTGGACACAATGTCATATCTGTATTCGGAGGTCCTGCCGATCGACTCAGATTTGGATCGACTGATGATTTTATTGCCACAATTGTTCCACCGTATTCACCAACTTTAGAACAAAAAAATATTTATAATATTTTTCAAATTATTCGAGTTTACCGAGAAGGGAATAATTCTAACAGTGTTGATTTAGAATCTTTGTTTGAAAAAGCAAAAAAAAATGCTTCTGATGAATGGCTTATTTTTTTAGAACTTTTTGAGCTTGCGAGCAAATTTAATTTTTCTTGTAAAACTTCAATTAAAAACTATTTAGATTTACTCATCATTCGACACCCTCAACATCAAACTGTTATTGAAGATGGTTTACAATTGATTTATGCGTAAAATTGATCTTCGTATAGTTTTAGTTCGATCAATTTATGAAAGAAATGTCGGTGCTACATCACGAGCCATGGCTAACATGGGAATTGAGCGACTAATTTTAGTTGATCCAAAATGTGAATTTACGATTGAATCAAACAAATCAGCAGCAAATGGCCAAGCCCCACTTGCAGAAAAAACAACCTACAAAAATTGGAATGATTTTTTTGAAAATGAACCCCGCGGATTGTTGATCGCTTTAACCGCACGAGACGGTCGCGGACGCCAAGTTCAAGATCTACAAAATACATTAAACGATTTTAAAACGACACATCATGAATTAAATTTAAAAACAGCTTTACCTTTTGTGATACATCTTGTCTTCGGGCCCGAGGACTGGGGCCTTAGCACTGAAGATATTCAGTATGCCAATGCTTGTTGCAGCATTCCCACATTTGGTGAAAATAGCAGTTTAAATTTAGCTCAAGCAACACTTTTGGCGATGTATATTTTTCGCCAAGTTTTCGGCGGCGACCGCACTCAACTTGACGGAAAACAAAAACCTAAATCACTTCAAAAAAAGCCAGAAAATATTTTTCCCGATAAAACACTTAAAACTTGGTTAACAGAAATGGGTTTTAATCTTGATAAAAAGAAAATGAATGTTCACACAGTTCTTCGGCGAATGCTTTTACAAAATGCTCCATCGACGAAGGAATTTAAAATTTTAGAAATTGTGCTTCAGCAAAGTTTAAGGAAGCTTCGTGAGTTGAAGCAGCTGGAAAAGTAAAATTTATTATTTGAGTTCTTTAAACTCTTGATCAATTATTTTCTTATCAGCTTCAAAGTTTTCTGTGTTTGTAGATTTCTCTTTTGAGAACTTTAACAAGTCATTTTCCGTGGTGACAGAAGTTATAGATCTAAAATCCGTATCAACAAATTGTTCTTGATTTCGAACTTCACTCACTTTGTTAAGGGACAAAGTCTTATCAATCTTTTGATGTAAATTTGACTGAGCTAGTCCTGATTCGTTTATCATATCACCAAAGTTATCTACACGCTGAATTGACTTGCACTCTTTTTTTTCTTTTATTTGCCCATTTATTTCAAATGTTTCACTTACACAGTCAATTTCTTTATTTGCAGATCCAAAATTTTGAAAGGCTATCATCAATACAGTAGTTAATGATGACAAAATAATAATTATAAAAGATTTATTTTTAAATTTAAACCGCACACAATATTTTCGGCAGAAGTGAAACTGTACTTTAGTATTAAAGCTGAAAAAACGAAAAATTCTCAATTTAAGACATTTAGTATTTTAAAAATCTAACTTACAACAACCCGAAGTTCCTTAGACTCTAAATCAATACTGACTAATTGATTTGAAAGTAAATCACCTTCATGATTTAAGATTTGTATTTCCTGTTCAATATCATCACTTTTTAAATAAACAAGTTGGCGATTTTCTATTCTTTGGATTAAAAAATCTATTTTATTTTTGATAGATTCTATTTTTAAATAAATTTCTTTTCTTTTCTGACTTAAATCAAAAGATCTTTGATTTAAGTCAGTCGATTTAAGAATTTTATTTTTAACTGTTTTTAAAAATTTTTGCTTAATTTGATTTTCTTCTTGAAAAGTTTCTAATAAAAGTGACCACTCTTTGAGTAGACCTTTCTTTTTTTTAATTCCGGAGCCATCGTTCATAATTTAAATACTAACACACCTCATTTACTGTTCCAACCGGACTGAAGTCGAGGTCTTTTTTATGGTTTCAAATTAGTTCGTTTTAAAATAATAATAGCTTATGTCTATTTTTAAACTGATTATTGCGGTTAATTTTTTTGTATATTTATTTGTTTATGGGTTTGAACTTGAATTTAAAAATTCAAATGAAAATTCTAATGTAAATACAAATGAATCCATCACAATTGGCTTCACTGGTGACATTCTTATTCATAAAGATCTGTACGAAAAAGTTATTAAAGGTAAAAAAAGCAGCTTTTTAAGCTTGTGGTCAAAAACGATTCCTCTGATTGAAAAAGCTGATTTAACTTATGGAAACTTAGAGGGGCCCGTCGCTTTAGGAATCAATGATAAAAAAATTGATAAAGGTGATATTGGATTTAAATATGATGGATCAATTTATTCAGGCACAAATATGTTATTTAATTATCACCCACAGATTATTACTGATCTAAAAGATTCTGGTTTTGATATTGTCTCGACATCAAATAATCATACTTTGGATAGGGGTTCGATTGGCATCGATCGCACAATTGATGCATTAAATGAAAGAAAGCTTGATTTCATTGGCACTCGAAAAAAAGATTCAAAAGAAGAATTTTTTAAAATAGTCAGTGTAAAAAATTTTAAAGTAGCTTGGATCAGTTGCACTGAATTACTGAATGAATTTCGAGATAAACATTTGCAAACGATTCGCTGTTATAATCAATCTGATGAAATAGTTAAGTTGATTTTAAAAATTAAAACTAAAAATTTAGCAGATGTTATAATACTAACCCCCCATTGGGGAAAAGAATACCAAGATAAACCTAATGAGGATCAAAAGAAGTATGCTAGCCTTTTTGCCGAAGCTGGAGCTGACGCTATCATTGGATCACACCCGCATGTGCTTCAACCTGTGGAAAAATATGTGACAAAAGATCAACGTAAAGTATTTATAGCATATTCTCTTGGAAATTTTTTAGCCTATCAACGAAATATCGAACGTCGAAGCTCTGCATTCATTTATTTAACATTTCAAAAATCAAAAGATAGTTTAAGATTTCATAAATCCGTTATCACCAATTATTCTTATCAACCCACTTACCGAGAAAACAAAGAAATTATTCCAGCCAATAATTTGCCTAATGTAGTCAAGCATGTGGAAAAATATCTTGGAAAGTTTAAAGACTAAGAGAAATTTTGAACTCAACAAATCCCTCGAATTATTAAAACCGGCCAGTCAAATATAAATCCTGTCCAAAAGACTTTGTAATCACTGAAGACAACTTCTTTTTTTCAGAAAGCTGATTTAGACCAAAACCTGATGTCCACGATAGTCCATTTTTTTGACCAATGACAGATGCATTCATAAACAAATGGAGTCGATCGACTAAATCTTCTTTAAAAAATGAAGAGTATGTATTAGCTCCACCTTCTACAAAAATAGACATTATTTTTAATTGAAAAACTTGATTCATTAAATTTTGCAAATTCGTAAAAGTAATTGTTTGAAATTCTGTTTCAATTTTTGTTTTAACTGCAAAAAATATATTTTCTTTTTTATGCATTTCTAAAAATTTATATTTTTTACCCGACTGAATACTGGTTAAAAGTGTTCCAAAAGGATCTAGAATAATTAATTTGTTTTCTTTGATGATTTTAAAATGACGAATATTTAATGAAGGATTATCAATCTCAATAGTTTTTCGACCTACTAAAATTGCATCATAATGCGATCTTAGTTCATGAACATATTCTCTTGAGGCCTCAGTTGAAATCCACTGACTTTCTCCATTAGCTAATGCGATTTGACCATCCAGTGATGAGGCTACCTTCATTGCTACAAATGTTTTTTTAGATCTGAAATTTTTTAAAAATATTTCTGCTAAATTTTCTAATTCATTGGTTAAAATTCCCTGATAAAGTTCTGTTTTTATACCTGCTGAATCTAAAATTTTTGCACCTTGACCGCTGACCAAAGGATTTGGATCTTGTAATCCATAAACAACTTTTTTAAGTTTGTATTTTTTTAAAGTTTCTGCGCAGGATCCAGTTTTTCCCTGATGAGCACATGGCTCAAGCGTGACATAAACTGTTGCATCGACTAACTGTTCTGAAGTCAAATTTTTAATCGCATTGATTTCAGCGTGAGCTTCACCATATTTTTGGTGATACCCTTTTGATAGAAGTTGTCCTTGAGAATTTAAAACAACACAACCCACCAAGGGATTCGGTGAAACAAACGGAGCCCCTTTATAGGCTTCGCTGATTGCCAATTGCATAGCTTGATCTGAGTTATAGATTATTTCTTTTTCCACGATTCCCAATATGATTTTAATTCTACAAATTCAAATCCGGGATCTATATGAAGTGGATTATAAGTATCAATCATGACTGCCACTTCATCAGTAAAAGTCTTTGTTCCTTGTGCAGCAAAGGCTTTTGGGTGTGGACCATGGGGAAACCCTGCAGGGTGATAACTGATCATATTTGAATGCAAATTATCACGACTGAAAAAATTTCCTGCGTGATAAAATAGAACTTCATCGTAATCAATGTTCTGATGAAAGAATGGAACTTTAAGTGCATCGGCATCAGTTTCTATAAGTCTTGGTAAAAATGTACAAACAACAAACCCATTAGCAGCAAATGTTGTATGTGCAGACGGTGGCAAGTGCACTCGGTGTGACATCATGGGCATCATGTCATCAATATGTAAAGTAAACGGAAACAGATCACCCTTCCACGAAACTGTGTCATAAACACAAGTGTTGAAAGTAAATTTTGTTTTTACCTCAAGCCGTTTTATATTAATAATTAGACTTTCAATTTTGTGCCTATTTTTAAATTCATAAAGTGATTCCAAACACGGTTTACCTAAAGCTGCTAAATCATAAAATGCATTCTTACCAACCATGCCACGATCAGGCTCACGATATAATCCCGATTTAGATTCAATAATAATAAATTGAGATTGCTCGTCAAAAACAAAACAGTGATGTAAAGATTTTGGAATATTAATATAACTACCCGTTTTAAATTTTAACAGACCATATTCTGTTAAAACTGAACCACTCCCAACATGGCAAAAATAAAGTGTTTCACCGTCAGCATTTCTGACTGAGTTAATTTGATTTGTTTGATTTTTGATTTCAGTTTTTTTATTTTGCTGAGAATAAATAGAAACTTCATTATTAAATAATAATCGTTTCCAGTTCGATTCTTCATATTGCATTGGAACCAAATCAAACAAATGTGGACGAAGAGGTCCATCAATATTTACCCAACGTGTAGGTGCTGCGGGCTTTAACAAATGAGAAACCGGACCATAAAACCCTTTACGGCCTTGTTCTTCTTCAAACTGACCTGCAGGAATATTTTTATGTCCTTGAGTGTGATTATTTCCTTGAGAATACTGATGCATTATAAATACCCTCGCTCGCGCTGATCAGCTTCGATGGCATCAAACAAAGCTTGAAAATTTCCTTCACCAAAACCATCGTGACCTTTGCGTTGAATCACTTCATAAAATATAGGACCTACAACATTTTTAGAAAAAATTTGAAGTAAATACCCATCGTGATCACCATCGACTAAAATGGCATTTTTTTGCAATCGATTTAAATCCTCAGATACCATTGGCAAACGGTCTTTTAACTGTGAATAATAAGCCTGTGGAGGAGAATTTAAAAACTCAACTTGATTTGATTTTAAATTTTCCAAAGTTGGAATTATATTTTCAGTGGTCATCGCTAAATGTTGAATACCAGAACCTTTATATTCTTCTAAGTATTCCTGAATCTGTGACTTGCTATCTGTAGGTTCATTTATTGGAACTGAAAACAAGGAACACGGCGATCTCATAACTTTTGAAACAAGCCCTGTTGATTTTCCTTTAATATCAAAATATCGAGCTTCACGAAAATTGAAGGTCTTTTCATAAAAATCACACCATTTTTGCATTTCACCTACGGGAACATTATTAGTAAAATGATCCACGATTTGTAAACCTACTCCTGCTGGCCTGACTGAATTATCTTTCAATTGAAAATTTTTTTCATAAAGTAAGTTATGGTTATTTTCATCGATGAAATAAATCAAAGAATCACCAATGCCGTAAATGGCAAAAAATGGAGTTGCACCACGATACAAATCCGAACCGTCGTAGGCACGCGCCCCCCGATACAAAGCTGTTTCAAATGCAACCGCTGCATTTGAAACACGAAAACCAGTGGATGAAATACACGGTCCGTGTTTTTTAGAAAAATCGGCTGCAAATGTTGCTGGTTCACAATTGAGTATAAAATTAATATCACCCTGACGATAAAGTTTAATCATTTTATTTTCAATTTTAGAAATTTCGATAAATCCCATTTTACTAAATAACTTTTCGAAATATGCAGCTTCGGGGCCTGCATATTCAATAAAATCGACTCCATATAATCCACAGGGGTTGTTTTCAGAAACGTTTGCGGCTTTCCAATTGATATTTAAATATGACATAGTGACCTCGATTTTTTTGAAAATATAAGCAAATTTTGAATACTAGACAACTTAAATTGTATTATAAAATTGAATCACTGAGGGATCAGTTATAATCGAGTTTTTAGACCATCTAACGATATGTAAGCCTTCTGAATCTCGTAAGCGGGATAAAGCTACATAGGCCTGACCGGGTTCCCACAGTGAACCTAAGTCACACCATAACTCATCAAGAGTTGCACCCTGAGATTTATGTATGGTTGTTGCGTAGGCTAACGTCAAAGGATACTGAATCACACTAGCTTTGGGATTACCATCAGCATCAAGTAAAGAAAATTGCATTTTTTCAACTTTAACTTCTCGACCAAAACCGTTCTTGTCCCGAAGTTCTTTTTTAACTATGATGTGATCAGCTTCAATAGCTGCAACAATTCCGCGAGTTCCGTTCACCCATCTTTTTTGAACATCGTTTTTTAAAAACAACACACGACAATCTAATTTTATTTTTAATTGCTCTGGCACCGGAGCATTTTTTTTTAAAATTTCAATAAAGCGTTCCTCTCCCAAATAAATGGATTCAATCACTTCTTCGGATTGGTTTATTTCTGCTAATTTTTTTTGGTTATAAACATCAGATTGTTCTCGTCGTGGAAAAAGTCTTGTCCCAGGGTGATCCTCATCATGAATTTTAACTCGAGAATTTAAAAAATCAATCACTTCAGTATTGATTTGGCCAACTCTTATATCCTGCAAAACTTTAAGGTAATTTTTTTCTTGAACTCGCTGGTTAATATTTAATTGATAATTAATAAAATTTGTTTTTTTCCAAACTTCATGTTGAAAACACCAATCACGTTTTTGACCCCGCATTGTTACCGGCGGCAACTGACTAAAATCTCCAACTGCGATAATTCTTAATCCACCCCAAGGCAAGCTCGATCCACGCGCAGCTTGACATAAAGACTCAGCAGCTTGCAAAGCAAGGCCTGGTATCATCGAAATTTCATCTATGACAACACCTTCGACTTTTGAAAGTCTTTTTAATAATTTTTGATCTTTTGACGCCCTAGAAATCGTGGCATCCAAGCCACCCTCCATAATCCCAATACCGAAAAAACTATGGTATGTACGCCCACCTAACAAGACTGCTGCGGCTCCGGTGCTGGCCAGTATTGGCATGAGCTCAGGATCTTGATCCTTCATAAACTCACGAACTACATAGCTTTTGCCTGAGCCTGCTCCGCCAGTTAAAAAGACGTTATCACCTGATTTAAGTAAATCCAGGGCTATTTTTTGCTCTGCAGATAGGGAATTTTCAGTATTTTTGGTTGAAGTCATGATTGAAGAATTGTAAACTGAATCACTTCACTTTTAAAGGAATTAGCGACATGCTTATTAATAAAGTTTTTGTAAATCGAACTCTGAACTTAAAAAAAATTAAATATATTGGATTAGATATGGATCACACTCTTATTCGATATAATACCGAAAATTTTGAACGTTTATCACACACAATTATCATGGATAAATTAGTCGCCAGTAAAAATTATCCTGATCAAATTAAAAAATTAAAATTTGATTTTAATTTTGCTTTACGTGGCCTAGTCATAGATAAACCAAAAGGCAATTTGCTAAAGTTGAATCGATACACAGCCATTAGAAATTGTTTTCATGGACTTAAACCACTTGATTTTAAAGTCCGTCAAAAAACGTATCGTTCTACCTACATAGATCTTAGTAAAAGTGATTATTTAGCTGTCGACACTAGCTTTTCGTATTCAATGGCACACGCTTACTCACAGCTTGTCGATTTAAAAGATTCTCATTCAGAATTAAACTTGCCAGATTATGCACAAATTGCTGATGATGTATTAGATGCCTTAGATATGGCCCACCGAGATGGGTCACTTAAGAATACAGTTCGTGATAACTTAGCCGACTACATTATTAAAGATGAATCTGTCGTTCGTGGTTTAGAAAAATTTAAAAAACATGGTAAAAAAATATTTATTTTAACCAACTCAGAATTTCACTATTCTAAATTACTTCTTGATTTTGCGATTAATCCTTTTCTTAAAGATCATACATCTTGGGTAGATCTTTTTGAAGTCATTATTACTTTTGCGCAAAAACCCAAATTTTTCTATGATGATCTTAAGTTTCTAAAGATTGATCCCGCTACTGGCACGATGACAAATATGGATGAAAAACTAACTCGCGGAGTTTACCAAAGTGGCAATGCGAAAAAGTTTACCTCTGATTTTAATCTTGAAGGCGATGATATTCTTTATGTCGGAGATCATATTTATGGTGATATTCTAAGACTTAAAAAAGACTGTAACTGGCGCACTGCTATGATTACTGAAGAACTTGATCATGAAATTCTGCAAAACCAAAAAGCTGAGCCTATTATTCAAGAAATAGATAGTTTAATGAAAATGAAAGAACCTTTTGAAGATGAACTGACAGGTCTGATGACTCAAAAATATGAACGCTCAAGTCCAGTGGATGAAGCACTGATTGATAGGATTCAAAAAAGCATTAACGATTATGATGCTCAAATAAGTAATTTAATTAAACAGCAACAAGCTTTGTATAATCCTAATTGGGGTCAAGTTATGCGCGCTGGCAATGAAGAAAGTTATTTTGCTTATCAAATGGAGCGCTATGCTTGTGTTTACATGAGTAAAGTTGAAAATTTATTTCAACTTTCACCAAGAACTTATTTTCGTGCTCCACGACGACCGCTCAGTCACGAAGTTGTTTAAAAATATTATTTTTTTAAATGTCTTTGTTGAAGCTTATCAACAACTTTCTCTAAAGACGTTTTTTTGGAAGCCAGTAAAACCATTAAGTGAAAAACTAAATCTGCAGATTCATCAATCAAATGATCATTGTTTTCATTTTTTGCAGAAATAACTGTTTCAATGGCTTCTTCACCCACTTTTTGAATTATTCGATCTATACCTTGAGATTGAAGTTTTGAAATATATGATTTTTCATTTTGTTCAAGAAGTCTGCTCTTAATAATTTCATCGAGTTGTTGCAAAAAACTATATCCCGTTGGGTTCATTTGCTGACGTGATAAAAAAGTTTCAGAAGTCTTATTTTCAAAACATGTTGTAGTTCCCAAGTGACAAACCGGTCCACGTGGAATGGCTTGAACTAAAAAAGTATCATTATCACAATCGATATTTATGTCTACTAAATCTAAATATGCACCTGAAGTTTCTCCTTTAGTCCAAAGTTTTTTACGAGAGCGAGAAAAAAAACAGACCAAGTTAGATTTTAAAGTTTGATTATAACTTTCTTCATTCATATAGCCTAACATTAATACTTGCTTAGTTTTTGAATCCTGAACAATTGCAGCCAAAAGGCCATCTGATTTTTCCCAATTAATTTTCATAGTCTCACCTTAATTTCATTTAATTTTAAATATTTTTTTAATTCATCAATTGATAATTCATTTCGATGAAACACACCTGCGGCTAATACTGCATCAACATCAGCTTCTGTAAATGCCTTAAGGAAATGATTTTTTGATTGAGCTCCACCCGAAGCAACTAATGGAATACTAATTAATTTTCTTATTTTTGACAAAACTTCGATATTGTATCCAGCACCTACACCGTCTGAATCCATGCTATTTAAAACAATTTCACCGGCTCCTCTTTTTTCAACTTCAATAACCCAGTCTTCAGTCTTTCTTTTCGAAGACAACATTTTTTTTTCATCTCCGGTATAAAGATAAACCCAATTTTCTTGATTTTCTATTTTAGAATCAATCCCAACAACTACACACTGAGATCCAAATTCTTTTGATAATTCAGTAATCAATTCTGGATTTTCAAGTGCAGGTGAATTCAGAGATATTTTGTCAGCTCCTGCATTTAGAAGTTCTCGAGCAATATTTGAGCTTCTGATTCCGCCAGCAATACAAAATGGTATATCTATAAATGTTGATATTTTTTCTACCCATTTTAAATCTACGCTACGATTTTCACTGCTTGCAGTGATATCATAAAAAACAAGCTCATCAGCTCCTTGATCACAATATCTCTGAGCAAGATCCACTACACTACCCATTATTTCATGGTTTTTAAATTTGACTCCTTTAACGACAAATCCATTCATAACGTCTAAACAAGGAATGACTCTTTTGCTTAACATATTTTCAGTGCCTCAGATATTGTTATCGTTTTATTTAATAGGGCTTTGCCGACAATTACAGATTGAATTCGTCCTAATTTTTTTAACTGAATTAAATCATCTAATTTTGATATTCCACCTGAGGCTTGTATTTCAAACTGTGGAAATCGTTCTATTATAGATCTATAAAGTTCTAAATTTGGCCCAGTCATCATCCCATCGACAGAAATATCTGTGCATAAAATTCTTTTTAATGGTGAATTAATATATGGCAACAAGGCTTCAAAAAAAGTAAGACTTGAATTTTCTTGCCACCCGTTGACCATGACTATCGGATGACCTGAATTAAATTTGATATCTATGGCAAATGTTATTCGATCAGCACCATATTGATTGAGGATTCTTAGTGTTTGTAGAACATCTTTGATAGCAAGACTACCAATAACTACTCGATCAGCTCCAAAACTTAATAATTCTTCAACATCAGTTATAGAGCGAACTCCGCCGCCTATTTGAAATCTTATATTTTTGTTTGACAATATTTTTTTTAATAAATTAAGTTGTCTTTGATTTGGATCTTTTGCTCCTGAAAGATCGACAAGATGTAAATACTGAGCACCCTGGACTTCTAAATATTTCACTGCTTCAAGAGGATCATCAAAATAATTTATGGTATTCGAAAAATCACCTTGTTTCAAACGAACGACTTTTCCATCTAAAATATCTAAAGCGGGGTATAAAATCATAAACTGGCCTTTTTTAAAAAATTATCCAAAAACTTTAAACCAGCCTTACTAGATCTTTCTGGATGAAACTGTGAAGCTGTAAAATTTTTATATTCTAAGATTGCGGGGATTGCAGAAATTTGATCGGAAGCAAAAGTTTCTGCTTTTATCCATTCTCCTGATGGAGCAATGTAGGAATGAACAAAATAAAATTGTTCATTTGTAGTTATATTATTTAATAGTTCAAAATGATTAAATTTCGGATTTAATTCACTCCAACCCATATTAGGAACTCGTTGCTTTTCATTGGTTATTATCTTTTTAACTCGCCCTGGTAACAGGCCAAGACAAGTGGTTTCACCTTCCTCAGAATATTCAAATAACATCTGCATCCCTAAACAAATTCCTAAAACAGGCTGTTTTAAATTATGAATGACATTAAATAAATCTGACTGATTAATTTTTTGCATTGCAAATTTGGCATGACCTACTCCTGGCAATATAACATGTGTTGCTGTTCGAATTTTTTTTTTATCAAGTGTTACAATTGATTCTACATTTAAACGCTGCAAAGCGTATTGAATGGAAGCATGATTTGCGCCACCTGTATCAACTATTGCAATCATAGAAAGCCTTTAGTTGAAGGAATAAAATGGTTTTCGGTGCTTTCACTTTTAGACTTAGCTACTGCAATTTTTAGGCATCTTCCTACAGATTTAAAAATGCTTTCAATTATATGATGAGTATTTTGTCCTTTAGAAATAATGTGCAAACTCATACCTATGCTGTTTGTAAGACTTTGAAAAAAATGTGGAACCATTTCAACTGCAAAACCACCAATTTCAGTTCGATTAAAATTTGCTTCTATTAAAAAGGAGGGCCTGCCTGAAAGATCAATTGTAGAATAAGTTGAAGCTTCATCCATCGGTAGCCAAAATCCATATCTATTGATACCTCGTTTTTCAGCCAAAGCTTTACCTAGTGCTTGTCCTAAAGTGATTGCGACATCTTCAACTAAATGATGCTCATCTATATGCGTATCTCCAATAGCGGTTATCCACATATCTATTCCACTGTTTCTAGCTAATTGCTCTAACATATGATCAAAAAAACCAATCCCAGTTGAAATAGAATTTTGATTCAATCCTTCTAGATTAACTTCAACCTTGATTTTTGTTTCATTTGAATTTCTTTCAACAAATGCTTTTCGAGGTTTGTATAGAATTTCTTGAGTAATTTGTTTCCATGAAAGTTGATCTGAAAGTAAAAAACCTTTTAGCCCCATATTTTCAGCAAGTTGTAAATCAGTTTTGCGATCACCAATAACAAAGGACTCACTTCGATTCATTTCATTACTACTTATATAATCTTGAACCAATTTCGTTTTTGGTTTTCGACAATCACACTGATCTTCAGCTAAATGTGGACACACTAAAATATTCTTAAATAGGATTCCCTGAGATTCCAAAATATTTAATAATAAACTCTGAATCATATCAAATTTTTCTTGAGGATTATTCAAACTGCCCAGTCCATCTTGATTGGTAATCATGACCAACTCAAAACCATTTTCAATGAGTGATTTTAAAGACAGTATAAGATCAGGCATAAGTCTAAATTTTTCAAGATTATCAATTTGATAATCAGAAGGTTCAGCAATTAAGGTTCCGTCACGATCAATAAAAAGAATTTTTTTCATAGACTTATTTCTTTCAACATATTTAAAACTATTAAATTTTCTTCTTGAGTTCCAATTGTAATACGAATGCTTCCAGCAACATCATCATTTCTATTTCTTAATAAAATCCCTGCATTTTTCATTTCTTTTAAAACTGATAAACTGTTTGTAAATTGAACTAACAAAAAATTCGCGCTCGATGCATAAATATTTTCTACATTTTTTAATTTTGAAAGTTCATCAATGAAAAAAGTCTTTTGCTGCATAATCTTTTTAACATTATTTTTCATTTTTGATAATTTTTTTTGATTGAGTGTAGAATTTAAAATTCGAATCACTGGCTGTGAAATTGGATAAGGAGCTCGAACCTTTTGCATCAATTGTATAATTCTGGGATCAGCAATCGCTACTCCAAATCTAAGTCCTGCCAAACCCCAAGCTTTAGAAAGTGTCCTTAAAATTACTAAATTTGAAAATTCACTGAGTCGTGTCGTCATGCTTTCTTGATGGCAAAACTCTATATAGGCTTCATCAATAACAACAATCGAATTAACAAATAATCGACAAACTTCTTCGAGCTGTATCGTGCTAAAAAGAGTGCCTGTTGGATTATTGGGATTACAAAGATAAATAATTTTAGGAGCATCTTTACTGAGTAGTGCCAACTCACCCAAATTCAATTCCCAATTCGTGCCATTAAATAAAAGGGGACATTTTTTAACTTTTAGATTTTCTATTGTCGCAGAAATTTCATACATTCCATACGTTGGTGGTAAAATTAAAATGTGGTCTGTATCTGAATCACAGAAAACTTTATTTAAAACCTCAATAGCTTCGTCTGATCCTCGACCCATAAATATTTGATTTTTTTTAACGTTATAAATCTGACTCAGTTTTTCAATGATCTCTACTGGCTGTGGAACAGGATATCGATTATTATTCTTTTTCAAAACACTTTGAATAAAATTTTCATAAGGAAGCTCATTTGCGTCTAAATAAATATTTGCACTAGTAGAAATACTACGTGCAGAAGAATAAGCTTTCATTTTTTGAATATGGGGCTGTGCAAGCAAAGCTGGATTAAAATTTGGAGTCAACTTCATGCTTAATAATTCTTGCAGTCTTATTGAAACAGAAAAAGCGTGCGCCGAAAGACCCTCAGCATTTGATAAAATTTCCACCGTAGGTCCGATTTGAATCAGGCCTTGAGCTGTCAATTCTTGAAATGAGATTGATTTCATAAATGACATTAATGTTAACCCGCTAAATGATCTTGCAAATCCAAAAGTTGGCAAAACATGATTTGTTCCGCTGGCATAATCACCCACCGATTCAGGGGACCAAGGGCCTAAAAACACACTTCCTGCATTTTTAATTAATTTAATTTTGTCACGGGGTTTTTCTATTTGTACAATTAAATGCTCTGGAGCATATAAATTTGATAATTCAAAAGCTTCTTCAATATTAGATACTAAAAAGGCCTTACTTGAATTAAGGGCTACTCTGCAAATATTTTGACGAGGTAAAGACTGAATTTGTATTTGTAATGCTTTTTCAACTTTTTCTAAAATATCAGAACTTGTTGAGACTAGTATAACTTGAGACGAAGGATCATGCTCTGCTTGCGCTAACAAATCAGAAGCAATGAAATCTGCATTAGAAAATTCATCTGCAATAACTAATACTTCAGAAGGCCCTGCCGGCAAATCTATAGCTGCACCGTTAGGATCTAAACCAACTTGTAACTTAGCTTCAGTCACCCAAGCGCTTCCTGGGCCAAATATTTTGTCCACCTGCGGAAGACTTTCTGTCCCGTAGGCCAAAGCACCTATGGCTTGGGCTCCTCCACATTTAATAATTCTTCTTATCCCTAAAATTTTTGCAGTGACTAGTATGACTGGATTAATTTTTCCATTCAGATCAGGGGGAGTAATAATATAAATTTCT
This sequence comes from Pseudobdellovibrionaceae bacterium, assembly GCA_043765175.1. Classification (GTDB taxonomy): domain Bacteria; phylum Bdellovibrionota; class Bdellovibrionia; order Bdellovibrionales; family Bdellovibrionaceae; genus Pseudobdellovibrio. The sequence continues at coordinate 20,039 of JAYUJM010000168.1, forward strand.
CTACAACCTGCAATAAGTGCAGGAATGGCCAACATCATCAGCGTCGAAGGTAAAGGTGCAGTCCCACCGGGGATATAAAGTCCAACTTTATCAATCGGCAAAAAATGCTGCTCGCACATTATTCCAGGCATTGTTTCTTTAGTTTTAGTTTTGGGAATTTGCATTTCATGATAAATTTTAATATTAGTTATCGCCGTTTTAATAGCCGTTTCAATTTTTTGATCTATGAGTGCAAATTCAAATTCCTCATCAGAAACCCAAAAACTATTCAATTCAACTTTGTCAAAAGTTTTAGTAAATTCTTTAACTGCTACGTCACCTTTATTTTTTATATCAGATAGAATTTTTTTTACGCTTGATTTAATTTCAGTATTTTTACTGTTTTTAGACCGCATTAATGCTATTTTTCGCTCTTCAGGGGACAAAAGACTCCAATTAAGTTGTTTAAGTATTTTCATGAAATAACCTTTTCAATAGATAAAACCAAAATTGAACTCGCACCTGCTTTTTTTAAATTTTCAATAGTTTCCCAAAAAACATTTTCTTCTGCTACTGCGTGAATAGCGACTCGCTTCCCATCTAAACCTATTGGTATAACTGAGGGCTCTTCAAGTCCTGGCAGTAATGATTTAATTTGAGATAGCGAAGATTTATCAGCATTCATCATGATATACTTTGTTTGGCTAGCTTTAAGTACGCCTTGTATTCTTTGAACTAAACGATTAATTGATTCATTTTTAAAAGCAGATAATTTTTTGTTAGTTTGAATTAGACACGCTTGACTTTGAAAAACAGAGTCTACTTCCTTCAATCCGTTCGATAATAATGTATTACCCGTTGAGACTAAGTCACATATGGCATCAGCTATTTTTAAAATCGGAGCAATTTCAACAGACCCACCTAATTCTAAAATTTCTGCGTTGACATTATTTAAATTTAAAAACTGTTTCAAACAACTAGGATATGAAGTGGCTATCTTGAGTCCGTTTAAAGACTGAGCAGAAACATATTCAAAATTTTGAGGAACTGCAATAGATAACCTACAGTTTCCGAATCCTAATTTCTGAAGATTTTCAATTGTTGATTGTTTTTTTTCTAAAAAAGCTAAAGATTTCTCACGAAGTACATTTTCACCGACAATCCCTAAGTCACACACTCCATCTAAAACATACTGTGGAATATCGTCATCTCTGACAAGCATTAAATCTATTGGAAAATCTGCTGCCGAATGTATCAGCCTGTCTTTTCTTAAATCAAATGTCAGTCCACACTTGGAAAATAAAGAAATTGTTTTTTCAGACAGACGTCCAGATTTTTGAATAGCTATTCTTAGTCTTTCTTTATTTTTCATAGGACTTACTTTTTTTTGAGGTGCTATCCAACTGCTGAGAATAGCCGCCAGTACCCATTTTTAAACTTCTTGCTACACGTGTAATGGTGGCAGTGCTGACTCCAGTTTTAGAATAAATTTCTCTATACGAATAGCCTTGATTAAGCAACTGGGCTGCTTTCCAACGATCTGAAAGTGCTTCTAATTCTGTTGGCGTGCACAGATCTATTAAAAAATCATAGCAATCTTTTGATGAATCTATTTTTGAAATTACTTTGCAAAGTTCTTCAATATCTTTTTTTATAATCATTTAAATAAATAGTCAGGGTGACTATCCTCCTGAATAAGGGAGTAACCAATTTTTTAAAAACTGTCAACATGTATTAACACGCTAATACACTAATACAATAATTTATCCATTTTTTATGTCCGTTAGGTTGATAAAAAATGGATAAGTATTTAAAATATATTGATTATTTGGTTTATTTAAATTTTTACTAATATTTATTAGCGCAACAAAAGCATGTAATCTTTTTCGCCTGTTAAATCCATCATGCCGGCCATTAAATTTGAAGGCTCAGCTATTTTTGACGAATCGATTTTACGGCGTTGACTTCGAGCTTTATTTAAAACTAAGCATCCCCAGGCTGCAACACCTTCTTTATCATCCGTTACGCATCGAAAAATATTTTTCTTTTCATCGTCTGTGTTTACTGCAAAATAACCCATTGAAAATGTCACGGGCTTTAACGAAGTTTGTTTCAAAACTTTATGGACTGGATTTTCTTTCAGTAAATTAGTTGAATAAATGGCTGCAGTAATAACAAGTATTTTTTTGTCTGCATTTTGCTGTATTAGTTTGGCTAATTCGAACCAGTTTTCACGCACATAATATAAATGCGTTACTTTTAATTTTTCAATGGATTCTTTAGATAGTGATAATTCTTGATCTAAAATAATTAAGTCAAACGCAGGCCATGTTTCTAAAATTGAAGTTATTAACTGTAGATGGTGGTCATGCCCAGGCTCGACTCCGATCCAAAAATATTTTTGAGTGATTAATTGTTGCTGCAAAATTTTTCCAATAGATTGTGAAACTTCACTGGTATTTTTAAAGTAGCTTAATCTAATCTTGGGTACAGTTTTTTCACTTTGACCAAGACTAAAGTAAATTAAGGCAGATAATCCGACTGCAAAAATGGCTATAATATAACAAACAGCTTTAAAATTTTTCATATTTGCAAAATACACTATTGCATTCATTAAAAAAAGTGTTAATTTAATGTTATTAGAGTTTTTGCTTTATTTAACATGGACTTGATTGAAAATTAGATATTCAACAGGTACCGAGGTCGAAATGAACTTACTGAATATAGGCAGTCAAATTGTCACTATTTTAATAATTGGAAATGGACGTCTGTCCCACCATTTATCCCATTGGCATTTATTAATTAATAAAAAACATAAAATATTAACTTGGGATCGTCATCAAGATCCACATGCACTTAAGCGCTATTGTTTGCAAGCCACTCATGTTTGGTTAGCCATTTCAGATGTTGCACTTGTTCCTTTTTATGAAGCGAAATTGCAAGGCTACGACTTAAAAGTGATTCATTTTAGTGGATGCATACACGATGACCGAATGATTTCCGTGCATCCTTTAATGACGTTCACCCACCAGCTTTATGACGATGAATTTTATTCAAAAATTCATTTTTCCGTAACAGGCTGTAAAACATTAAATGAAGCTCTTCCAGGATTTAGCAACTCCTTCTTTCAAATAAAGGCTGAAGAAAAAATTTTCTATCACGCATTATGTGTAATGACAGGAAATTTTCCGCAACTATTATGGACGTTAATTTTCAATGAATCTAAAAAAGTGAATATTCCTGAAGAAGCCCTCAAAATTTATCTTCAGCAAATTACAAATAATTTTTGCCAACTTGGAAAAGAATCTGTAACAGGTCCTTTCATTCGAAAAGACTTTGATACTATCGAAAAAAATAAAATGGCCTTGCTTAATTCACCCCTTCTATCAATCTATAAAACTTTCGAAATGGAGTTTTTAAAATGAAGACTATTCTTGATTTTGCAAAAGCTAAAAATAAAGAGCAAAAAATAACAATGCTCACTTGTTATGATTACACTTTTGCAAAAATATTAAATAAAAGCTCAATTGACACTTTACTTGTTGGTGATTCTGTTTCGCAAGTTGTCTATGGAAACCCAACAACACTACATGCAAATATGAATATGATGATAGTACATACAGAAGCAGTACGTCGAGGTGCTCCTGATAAATTTATTGTTTCTGATATGCCATTTCTTTCAACTCGCAAAAGCTTAAAATATGCTGTAACAGCTGCTGGCGATCTTTTAAAAGCAGGTGCAAATTCAGTTAAAATTGAGGGCGCAGATGGGCATTTAGAACTCATCAAATATTTGACTGAATCGGGAATCCCTGTCATGGGTCATCTTGGATTAACACCTCAATCTATTCATCAGCTGGGTGGCCCGAAGATTCAAGGGCGAACTCTTACAGCAGCAGATAAAATGCTTGCAGATGCACTAGATCTTGAAAAAGCTAATTCATTTAGCCTCGTCTTAGAATGTATTCCCCATGAGTTAGCAAAAAAAATTTCAGAGCATCTTCATATAACGACAATTGGCATTGGAGCAGGGTCTAAAACTTCAGGTCAAGTGCTTGTTCTACATGATATGTTAGGATTGAATTCTCAATTTAATCCTCAGTTTTTACGAAAATTTGCAGATTTTGAAATGTCTTCAATTGAGGCCATAGAAAAATATATTCTTGCAGTTCAAAAAAATGAATTTCCAACACTACAAAATTCCTATGAATAAAATAAATGTTTTCAAAACAACAAAAGAATTTTTAGAATTTCGATCAACTCTTAAAGACACTGTGGGCTTTGTTCCTACTATGGGTGCGCTTCACACAGGACATGGTTATTTATTACAGCAATCTGCTCGTGAAAATCAGTCTACTATTTTAAGTATTTTTGTTAATCCAACTCAATTTAATAGCTCTCAAGATTTCGAAAAGTATCCACAAACTTTTGATAATGACATTATACTAGCAAATAAATTCGGAGTAACTGCAGTTTTTTATCCAAGTTATGACCATTTGTATCCAGATAAATATAACTACAAAATAATTGAAAATGAATGGACACAAATACTATGCGGGGCAACTCGTCCAGGCCATTTTGAAGGCGTCATGACAGTGGTGATGAAATTATTAAATATTATTCAACCTCACAATGCTTACTTTGGCGAAAAAGATTATCAACAATTGATGATAATAAAACAAATGGCAGAAGCTTTCTTTATGAAAACAGAAGTTGTAGGCGTACCCACTCAGCGTGAAACCAGTGGATTAGCTCTTAGCTCAAGAAATTCTCGTTTAAGCGATATAGGCTTAAAAAAAGCGTCCTTAATTTTTCAAACTTTAATGAATTCAAAGTCAGCAAAAGAAGCACAAGAAATTTTAGTGTTAAATGGTTTTACAATCGACTATTTAGAAGATTATAAAAGTCGTCGATTTGTGGCTGCATTTTTAGAAGGGGTAAGGCTGATTGATAATGTCGAACTTAAGTAAACAGTCACATAATAAAAATATTTTAATTCTTATGTCGGGTTCTATCGCTTGTTATAAAATTTGCACTTTAATTAGCAAACTAGTTCAAAATGATTATCAAGTGAAAGTGGTGATGTCAGAATCAGCTACTCGATTTATTGGAACAACAACAATCGAAGGTTTATCACAAAATCCAGTGCATACAAGTACCTTTGAACCCGGAAGTGCCATGGATCATATTTATCTTGATCGCTGGGCAGATTTAATTTTATTGGCCCCAGCCACTGCAAATTCTGTAAATAAACTTTCAGAAGGACTCGGAGATGATTTAATCACAACTCTATTCCTAGCTCATGATTTTAAGAAACCTTTTTTAATCGCTCCGGCAATGAATACACAAATGTATTTGCATCCTGTCACGCAAAAATCAATTCAAAATTTGAAAAGCATGAATATTCAAATATTAGAGTCAGCCTCAGGAGTATTAGCTTGCGGTGAAATCGGCTACGGAAAATTACTAGATCCCGAATTGATTTATACCGAAATTCAAGATTATTTATCAAAAACAAATCAAGCTCAAGCTATCAAACAACAAAAACATCAATCCACTAGAAAAAAAATTCTTATCACCAGTGGTGGAACACAAGAGCCCATTGATGATATTCGATTTATTAGTAATAAAAGCACAGGAAAAACGGCCTCAGTTATTGCTGATCATCTTGTTCATATGGGTTTTGAAATTACATATCTGTGTTCAGAAAGCGCAGTTAAACCTGAATTAGATTGCATTCAAATTCCATTTATTACTTATAAAGATCTTGATGAATATCTTGAGGTTCAATTGCAAAAAAATAAATTTGATATTGTTATTCATTTGGCAGCAGTCAGTGATTATTCAGTTGAAAACAACAAACCAGGAAAAATTGATAGTTCAAAAGAGACTTTACAATTAACACTGAAAAAAAATCCGAAACTTATTAATAAAATTAAAACACTGAGTCCAAAATCAGTTTTAGTAGGTTTTAAATTAACATCGTTAACAGACAGTCAGCACAATATTAAAAAAATTACTTCTTTATTCAAAGAAGCCCAGTGTGACTATGTTGTTCATAATGAATGGAAAAACGTTCATACAAAAAATCACCTTTTTAATTTATACAAAGAAAACAGTCCAGTTCATATGGATCTAAGCTTAAATAATCTTTGTAACTATTTGACAGAAGAATTTCTTAACCAAAGGGATCAAATATGATTTTATCACTCGATGTTGGTAACACGCAAATTTACGGTGGAGTTTTTGACGGAGAACTAGGTCAGGAAAAAATGCTTCTTTCTTTTAGAAAAAGTTCAAAAGTAGGTTCATCATCAGACGAAATTGGCATTTTTTTAAGAACAGTCCTGAAAGAAAATAATTTTAATCCAACTTTAGTTAAACAAATTGTATTATGCTCAGTCGTTCCAGAGGTGATTTATTCTTTAAAAGGGGCTTGTCAAAAATATTTTAATATAACCCCATTTATTTTACAAGCAGGAGTAAAAACAGGTCTTCGTATAAAATATCGAAACCCATTAGAAGTCGGAGCAGATCGTATAGCTAATTCAATAGCTGCTACTTTTTTGTTTCCAAATAAAAATTTAATTCTAGTTGATTTAGGAACAGCCACTACATTTTGTGCCATCAATACAGAAAAAGATTATCTAGGTGGCGCTATCATAGCTGGGCTTCGGTTATCGATGGAATCCCTTGAGGCTAAAACTGCAAAACTTCCGTCTGTTGAAATTGTTGCTCGTCATCAAGCTTTGGGTCAATCCACTGTCGAAAGTTTACAGAGCGGATTGTATTACGGCCATTTAGGATCTATACGAGAACTTATCAATCAAATTAGTCGCGAATGCTTTAACCAAGAAAAACCTTTTGTAGTAGGTACTGGTGGGTTTTCATCACTTTTTGAAAAAGAAAAAATATTTAGTGTCATCATGCCAGATTTAGTATTAAAAGGTAACCTTATAGCTCTTCATATGAATCAATCTAAATAAGAAAAGGTCAAATTATGAAAACAGAAGTGCTCTATTCAAAAATACATCGTGCCACAGTTACCGATGCAGATTTAAACTATGAAGGCTCTATTTCTATCGATAAAGAACTTATTAAAAAATCAAAAATGTTTGTTAATCAAAAAGTAGATATTTTAAACTGTAATAATGGAGCTCGTTTTTCTACATACATAATTGAAGGCAGCAAAAATCAAATATGTCTAAATGGTGCAGCTGCAAGACACGTTCAAAAAGGCGATACTATCATTATTGTTTCCTATGTTTCTGTAGAACTAGACCTTATTTCAAAACACAAACCAACAGTTGTTTTTGTTGATAGCAAAAATAACTTTATTGAAAAACGGCCAGAAAAAAGGAATCAAAAATCTAAATAATTAATTTCTATAGTATTCAATGGCATCAATAATTGCTTCCGGTTGATAAGCTTTTAAATCAGTACTCCATTGAATTTTTGACCAGCCTAAACGCTTAAAACCTTTAGCATTCAAGTCTCTGTTTTTGACCATTTCAAAAAAATTTGGATTCTGATTAAATTCTTCTTTGATCATCTCCAGTGAGGGCAAATGAAGCTGTATAAAGTTAAATTTGGAATTTTCAGCAATAAATGCTTTTATGCCATCAGTAAATAAGGATTCAAATTTAAATTTTACTGTTTGATCACAAAAATTAATCAGCATCAATTTCTCGGCTTTTTGAAAATAGTCATTAATTCGTATTGAATTAATCGGACAGCTGACATAAATAAGTTGCTTTGAGTGAAGTTTATTAAAAATATTTTCTGGCAACGCCGTTTTTGAAGGTAAAATCCATATATGTGAACTATCCTTTACTGCCACTTGAATATTTTGATGTAAAAAAGCTGCTGCTTCTAAATTTTTAAAAAAGTGCGACTTAGAATCAAGTTGTCCGTTATACTCAATCATGAAGTCAAAATTGGCTTCAGCATAAGTTTCAGTTACGCCTGCTTCTTGTAAATACTGTGTAACTCCTGCGTAAAGTCTGTAAATCTCGCTTTGACTATTCGTGTCCGCAGATAATATGAGATCTTTAAATTTATTGATGCTTGTCAGTCCATGGTGCAAAGGATTTTCATCAATTAATAAGGCTTCAATTGCTTTATCAGATGTTAAATTTATTTTCATCAACAAATCAGGAATATTTTTAATAAACCGATTTCTTTCAGCAAACGTAAAATCAGTATAGGATTTAATAAGAGCTGAAGTTAATAATGGTCTTAAACTAAGTCCTGCAACTACTAAATTTTTACTTATCGTAGGAAAAATAGAGGCTTGAAAATTAGTATTTTTATTCTCTAAACAACTGTCAATGTGTTCGGTGTACTTCCACGCAGAATGACAGTATCCAGAGATATTTTTGATAACCTGAGGCCACTTTGCAGATCCAACTTTAGTTCTAAGTCGACTACTTGGATCTTCTAATTCAATTTTTCCATCAATTATAAAAAGCAATAAATCAACAATCGATTCTTCATAAAAAATTGTTTCAAATTTGACTTTACTGCGATTTTGATTAATCCATAATTTGATCAGAGCTCTACTTAGATGTTGTTCTAAATTTAAATACGATTTTCCCAAATGTATAACTTCATCTGTGATTTGAAATTTATAAGGCTCATCAATATAAAGTTTGATTTGAATTGGCTTTTTAAACGACAAAATTGAGTTTAAAACTAAAATTGCTTTGTTAGTTTTAGATTCTATTTGTTCATTTAAATCTGCTAATTCAATTGAATAATTGATCTTTTTGTTCAAATGACATCCATAAATTGAATTCACTTCATTTGTACTATTAATTACTATGTCAATCTTTTCGACAGTCGTGGAATCAATACAAATTGATTTTTTTTGAATCACTACAAGGACCAAAAAAATCATGTAACTACAAACACTTAGAAAAAAAAGCCAACTTTTTGATTTCACAGAAATAGAAGTTGCAACAATATAGCCACAAATGATTAAATTAAAACTACTTTTACGACAGGTTATGTAATATGGAAGAATCACTTAATCAATGCCCTTGGTCAGAATATTCAACAGGAAATTTCCCTCTCTGCGAAGAAAAAATTTGTGAATTAGTCAGGCAACCTGCAAACTCATATTCAAATATTTTATTCTTTCTGCTTGGAGCATATCTTATTTTCTTATTTGTAAATAAAAAAAGCCGTCATGGGTTGAATTTCGGTATTGTTTTAATTTTGCTGGGCATGGCTTCATTCGGAGCTCATGCGACAAGCACTAACCTATTTGGCTTTTTAGATTTTGCAGCCATTTTTTTAGTATTTAGTTTATTTGCAGGCTATAACCTCATTCATTCAAAAATATTAAATGTGAAATCAATTTTTCTTTCAACATCACTATTTTTTATTCCTACAACACTTATTCTTTATTTTTTCAAGTCCACTCGAGAAATAATATTTGCTTTATTTATTGTTGGACTATTAGCCTGGGAAGCAAAACTTTTAAAAATTGCAGGAAAAAAATTTTTAACTCGTCAAATGAAAATAATACTCATTGTTTTTAGTATTTCTGTAATCTGTTTAATTTTAGACTCTACAAAAACTATCTGCAATCCACAAAACCACTATTTTCAACTTCACATGCTTTGGCATTTACTAAATGCTGTTGCTATTTATTACCTTGCTAGACACCTAGATGAACACCACTGAGCAAAGGCTTCATCGCTTATCAGAGCGGCTAAATATTGCTTTTAGATGTCTTTTACCTCATAAAGATGTTTGGGATATTTGTTGTGATCACGGCTATTTAGCAACAGCAGCTTATAAGTCAAATTTATTTAAGAACATTTACTTTGTCGACCAAGTTTCAGAAATAATGAAAAATTTAGAAACTCGCTTTAATCAATATGCTTTTAATTTCGACATCAAATCTAAAGCATTTTTTTTACAAACTGATGCTTCAAAAATTACTACAGAAATTAATGGAACTGTTTGCATTTTAGGAGTAGGTGGATTGACCATAATACACATTTTAAAATCTTTGCTCACTGATGAACGTCTAAAAGCGGAAAGACTAATTTTAAGTCCTCATCGTGATGAAGAAAAAGTAGTTCAATTTATTAAAGAATTTGCTCAGACATACAAATTAAATTCAATTGAATCTGTATTAGAAAATAAAAAAATTAGAAAACTCTACATATTTGATTTATAAAGTAAGTATCCAATTTTCAGGTTTTAAAATAATCGTGCTATCAAAGCTATCAGCCAAGCCTTGCATTTTTTTCGGAAAAACAAAAGCTTCTTTACGATGATAAATTGGAATTAAATAATTTTGATTTAAAATTTCATCTTCTATTTCTTTAATAATTAGATTTCGTTTGTTTTTGTTAGACTCATTATCAAAATTTTTAATTAAATTGTCTATTTTGCCAGATCTCATGCGACTTATGTTTCCGCCACTCCACTGATTATCTTTTGTAGGAATAGATTTTGATAAAAATGTGCTGGCTACTGACATATCAATTGGTATTACGCCACCAAACATAGCCATATCGAAATCTCCTTGAGGAACACTTTGACCTAATAAAACTCTGGGTGGTTCATTTTTTATAATGCAATCAATTCCGATTGATTTAAAATCAGTACACATGACTTGCTGAATATTTTCTAATACTTTTAACCCTGCAGAAGTTTTAAATACAAACGACAATAGTGTATTATTTTTCGAACGTACTCCATCTTCGTTAAGCTTCCATCCTGCTTTGTCTAAAAGACTTCTAGCCTTATTCAACGAATACAAACTTGCATTTTTTATAAAAGCAGGATGCTGAGGTGATAGTAAATTATTTGCTGTTGGTAAATAGCCTTCAAAAAAAACTTTAGCAATTTTTTCCTTATCAATACTTAGACTCAAAACCTTTCTAATTATTGGATCAGACAAAACTAAGTGATCTAAATTTAAAAACAAGCCTTGATATAAATTTGAATCACTGAAATAAACTTGCGAAACAGAGTCCTTATTTTGAAATTCAGAATTTAACATAAGCGCTATATCTGGCGTAAAGCCAACAGCATTGATTGAATTAATATCATTAGATTGTAATTGTACCTTTAACGAATTCGAGTCAGTTACTAGTTTTAATACTATTTTATCTATATTTGCTTTTTTTCCAAAAAATAATTCGTTTTTATTAAATACAATGTGACTGCCAAGCTTAAAATCAGAAATAATGTAAGGGCCATTATAAAGTGCATTCAGCGTTGGCTTAGTCACATATAAGGAATATTTATCGTAGCCTTCTTTTTCATTTTTATATTTTTCAAAAATTTCTTTTTCTATATGAGACGGAACAAGAGGAGGCAAATCTCGATCGTAGGCCCAATCATTAATTGCATATTCAACTTCGCACTGTTGCAGATTTTTTTCGGTCCACTTAATATTTTTAATTTTGGTATAAATTTGTTTATCTTCTACTGAAACATTTTCACTTAATCCAATTTGCCAACCAAGATGCCAGTCAGCACAAGTGATTACTGCACTATCACCCCATTTTGCATTTAATTGAATTGTCCAAATCGCTTTTTTAGCTTTTAATTGCGGTATTGATTCTGCAAGATCATTTATAATTTGACCGTCTGTTTTCCTCAGGGTCATTTTACGTTGAACAAGTGCTAATAAAGATTGAGTTGACGCTAATTTTAAATGAATAGGATTGAAATCAGACCATTCTTGCATAATGGCCATGTTTAATTGAGCAGTCTGAACATTATCTTTTTTTACTGACAACTTTTTTACAATAATTAAAATTCCAAACCCTAAAGTTATTAAAAAAAATATTTTCTTTTTTTTCATGAATTTATTTTATAAACTCCGCGTACTGCTTGCCTGATTAAACAATTGCTTTTAGTCTTTTTCATATTTTTTTTGTGTAAGCATAAGCACGCTTTGTCCACCCATTTTTTTCATAAAATTGAATTCCACGAAGATTTTCAAGACCTGTACATAAGCGAAGTGATTGACATGAATTTTCTGAAGCTACTTTCTCTGCATATTTTAGCAAAAGATATCCAAAACCTTTTGATCTATGTTTTTCAGTAGATACTAAATCATCAATATATGTATGCTTTCCTCGAACTAAATCATAAAGAGTTCGATAACCCATTACTGCAACTATTTCACCAGAATTTTCTACAGCTACTAAATGATATTGATCCATCTCATTAGCCTTATAGTAAATTTCACAAAACTTTTCATAATTCAAATGAGGCCTAAGTTCTAAAATAACAGAAAAGCATCGTTTTAAATCAATTTCATTATGAATTTGAATAATCTTAATTTGATTCATTTTAAATATTTAAACCATTTATTTTTTAGCACTTGCTCAACATCAATGTTTCGACTTTGAGCAAATAATAAAGTCATAGCTATTACATCAGCAATTTCATCATTTAAATTTTTCGCAAGCTCTTCATCTGTTGAATCACCTCTGCGTGCGCGTGAGGTAAGTTTTAAATAAGCTGAAGTAAGTTCTCCTAATTCTTCCTGTATTTTTAATACATACCAATCATCGCCTTTTTTAATCTTAAATTTCTCAGAATATATATCAATAACTTCTTTAAGTTTATTTGTAATTTCATTTAAATTCATCTAATAGTTATTGCACTTCTAAATACATAGTCAAATTATCAATGAATTTTTCATCTTGAAAAAGAAATGCCTTCGGAAAAATTCCACCATGTTTAAAGCCTAATTTTTCGTACATTTTTATGGCTGTTATGTTTTCCGTCATTACATCAAGTTCAATTATTTTAATGTCTTTAAATTTTTTAATGTTTTGAATAAGTATTTCCATTAGTTTTTTACCAAGCCCATGACCTCGGTACTCAGAATGAATTGAAATTCCTAGTGCAGCTCTGTGCTTACGCTTGATATCAGAGTAACTACGAGCATTACAAAAACCTACTATAAAACCACTTTGATTATAGACTGCAATTATTACTGATGTATCACTTTGAGCAGATTCTTCAAGCCACTTAATTTGAGTATCCAAATTTTTCGCACGAAATGATTCTGGAGTCGATAAAATATAAGGACTATTGGCCGCAATCACAGCCATTGATTCAATAGTGATTTGAGCTTCGCTGGAATTTGGAGTTCTAACACTCAATTCCATTTTATTTTTAAGTTTAATACTGATAGCAGATTGAATCATTTTATTTATCCATTCGTGTAGATCCTAAATACTCAATAACTAGTTGAGTAAGCTTAATTCACAATTTTATGTTAAGTTCTGAGTAAGTATATCTAAAAGCGATGCAAAATCAATAAAGAATCAATTTTAAAATTTAGCTACTTCAGTATACACTCTTATAAAGGTGGTTCTTATGAAATGTCCAACTTGTAAAGATGTCGTATTATCTATATCAGATCGAAGCGGAATAGAAATAGACTTTTGCCCTGAGTGTCGAGGAGTATGGCTTGATCGTGGTGAGTTAGATAAAATTATTGAAAAATCAAATGCACTTGAAAGTCAAAATAACAACAACAAATCAACTCAAACTTTTCCGCAACCTCAGTATTCTCAGGAAAATATTTTTAGAAATGATTATAAACACAAACGCAAAAAATCATTTTTAGAAGAAATTTTTGACTAATTTTAAAACTAAGGTCAAATTTTATATCCATAAAATAGTTACTGATTTGCAAAAGTTTGCAGACAGAAAATGGTATCCTATTTTAATAGGATTACTCGCCGCTTTAGACAATTTTATAATCATTGTACCTACTGATGGCATTTTGATATCTAGTGCAATGCTAACACCTAAGCGCTGGATTACATTAGCTTTCAGCGTAGCTATAGGCTCAACCCTGGGTGCTTTATTGCTTGCTTTATTTGTTGAAACTCAAGGACTTCAGTTGATTAATGAATTCTATCCCCACTTGGATAGCAGCTCTAGTTGGATTATGACTAGAGATTTTTTTAGTCAATATGGCTTAGTTGTTGTTTTTATAGTTGCAGTTACTCCATTGATGCAGCAACCATCAGTTATTTTAGCAAGCTTAGCTGACACACCGCTAACCCATCTTGCTTTAGTTATTTTTATTGGTCGATTTCTAAAATTTTTACTATTTACTTACTTAGGAGTACATGCTCCACAATTGTTTAATAAAATTTGGAGTTCTCGTAATAAATTATAGCTTAATTCTAATGTGAATCACTTTTCATTTTTGCAATTAACATTTCTGCAATAGGATTTCGGCTACGTTTTTGCCGAGAAATCACATAAAATTTTTGCTCGAGCCCTTTTGGTCTTGCGACGACATGTACTAATTCCGCTTCAATTTCAGCAAGAATTCCCATTTCGGGAACAATCACTAAGGCCTCTGATTTAATTGAAAAAATTCGAAGTAATGCGATATCATCAATTTCGCCGATAATTTCTTTATCAAATTTAAAACGATCTAAGTAGGCATCTATTTCTGGACGGCTTTCAGAATTTCTACTTGGTAAACACAGCGGTTTTTTTAACAAATAATCTTTTATTTCTCCTGAGCGAATTTTTTGTGATTTAGCAACTACAAATACAAACGGTGAAGTCATGAGCACATTAGAATGCAAAGTAACTCGTCCATCTGCAGCCACATTATGCGAAGATAGTATTAAATCAAGATGATGTTCCTTGAGTAATTTAACAAGCTTTTCCTGGTCCCCTGTGATCACTTCAATTCGAACATCTTTAATCGATAATATAGGTTTTAAAAATTCGAATTGAAGATTTCGAGATAGCCCTGATAAGGCTCCAATTCTTAAAACTTGTTTTTTTAAATCAGTGCCTTGCTTGGTCCATTTAAGAAGTTCATCTCCCGTTTCAAAAATGGAATTTGCAAATTCTAATACTGATTTTCCGTCCTCAGTAAGAATTGGTTTTCGTCGGTTAGTTCTATCTATAAGTACTAATCCTAAAACTTCTTCTAAACTTTTTATTTGTGAAGTTACTGCAGATTGTGCAATAGACAACTTCAATGCGGTCTTAGTAAAAGTTCCTTCATTTGCTAAAATCCAAAATATATAAAGATGGTGGTAATTTAATCTATCCATACTTTTTATTATCTGTTTTAGTGATTGATTGCAAATATTTTATCTAATTTTAATTTTATTATAAACATGACAATATTCTAAAAAAGGAAAATAGATATGAAAAAAATACCTCGAATCACAGTCGCATACGGAGACGGAATTGGCCCTGAAATAATGGCTGCTACTTTAAACATTATGGAAGCTGCAGGCGCTGCAGTTGGTATTGATACAATAGAAATCGGTGAGAAAGTTTATTCTTCTGGTCAGCTTTCAGGAATTGAACCTGCGTCGTGGCAAAACTTGCTTGATAATAAGGTTTTCTTAAAAGCTCCGATTACAACTCCTCAGGGTGGCGGTTTTAAAAGTCTTAACGTTACAGTCAGAAAAACTTTAGGACTTTATGCTAATGTTCGTCCATGCAGAGCCTATTCACCTTTTGTTCGCACAAAACACCCAAAGATGGATCTTGTGATTATTCGAGAAAACGAAGAAGATCTTTATGCTGGAATAGAACATAGACAAACTGATGAAGTCTATCAGTGTTTGAAACTCATCAGTCGACCTGGTTGTGAAAAAATTGTTCGCTATGCATTTGAATACGCTCAACGTTCAGGACGAAAAAAAGTAACTTGTTTTACAAAAGATAATATTATGAAAATGACTGACGGGCTTTTTCATAAAGTTTTTGATGAAATAGGTGCTGAGTATCCTTCTCTTGAAAAAGAACACTGGATTGTTGATATTGGTGCAGCTAAAATGGCAGATACTCCTGAAATTTTTGATGTTATAGTGATGCCCAATCTTTATGGAGATATTTTAAGTGATGTCTCAGCTCAAATTGCAGGTTCAGTGGGGCTTGCGGGCTCTTCTAACATAGGAGAACACTGTGCCATGTTTGAAGCCATACATGGCTCAGCACCAAGACGAGCTGGACAAAATTTAGCTAACCCCAGTGGCTTAATTTTAGCGTCTGTGCAAATGCTGAATCACATGGGTCAGGGTAAAATTGCAGAAAAAATTCATAATGCCTGGTTAAAAACTATTGAAGACGGAATACATACTTACGATATTTTTCAAAATGGAATCAGTCAAAAAAAAGTTGGCACCAAAGAATTTTCATTAGCTGTTTCTGAAAGAATGGGCGAAGAACCGAAAAAGATTTATCCTGTCCGCTACGAAGCAGAAGCTCCATTAAATTTGACTTACATTAAAAATTCAGCTCCTAGAGCAAAAAAAGAACTTGTTGGAATCGATGTTTTTGTTCAAGAAGATAATCGAGATCCAAATAAACTTGCAGAAAAAATAAATGCAGCGCTTGTAAACTTACCACTTGTGCTTCAAATGATTACCAATCGTGGAGTAAAAGTTTACCCTGAGGGTCTTAAAGAAACGTTTAAAACTGATCACTGGCGTTGCCGTTTAGTGACTAAAAATGGAGAAATCAGTAATCATGCAGTTCTGTGGATGTTAATGAAAGAACTGACACAATCAACAGTTGAAGTGATTAAAACAGAAAACTTGTATTTGTTTGATGGTGAAAAAGGTTACTCTGTTGGACAAGGTCAATAAGGGTAGCATTTAAAACTATCAATAATTAAATAAATAATTATACTAAAATTCATGAAAAAAATTTTGAATTTTAGTTTATATGCTATATTACTTTATATTTTAATTACAAAAATACCCGGTATTTATAAAAATTATAAATTACAAAATACAACCACAGTTCCATCTAGTTTAAAAAGATTGTCTGGTGAAGAAATTACTTTTCCAATTCCTGATCAAAAAGTTATTGTTGTTTTCTGGGCCACCTGGTGTGGTCCATGTAAAATTGAACTCAATCGCTTAAATTTACTTGTTGGAAAAAATGTAATTAAATCCAATGAATTAATTGCAATAAATATTCAAGAATCTGCAGAAACTGTAAATCAATTTCTAAGTGAAAATCCACTTCAATTTTTAATTGCATTAGATCAAACTGGAAAAATTGCTGAGACTTACAATGTCAGCGGCACACCAACCGTTATTTTTTTTGATAATATGAAAATTGAATGGATGACTACAGGACTAAGCCCAACTCTTGAATACAGAGTTTCACAGTTTTTAAAAAATTAATTTATGGACCAGTCTCAATAGAATTATAAATCACATGAGTATTTGACATGTATTTAAAGTCTGCAAGAACCTGTGCTGCCGTTTGAACAGAGCTATAAATGCGAACTTCATCCATTAATCCATTATAATTTAATGCGTTCACCATTCGACCTAAAAATGTAAATGCCAAAGTTTTATTTCCTGCTTCAGAAGTTGTAGACCCACTGAGTACTCCGTTAATATAAAATGCCACGGCTCCTGTTGTTGTATTTCTGCTAATGGTCACATGTCTCCAAGCATTATTACTAACGACAAAAGAAGATTTTGCATTTGCGCCATTACCAGCAGTAATCCCGATCAGTCCCGTTGTATCAATCCATCCAAAAAAAATATCATTACCTCCACCGCCTTGCTCAATTCCAGTTAAACCAGGTGACGTCCAAGGGTTTCCTGCACCAGTCTGCGAAGTTCTCATCCAACAAGAAAAAGTACTCGAAGCTCCTAAGACAACTGATAAATCTGTATTTACATTGATGGAATCAGTGGCTCCATTTAAATCTGCAGCATCACCAATTTGACCGGTTGTACGATTCAGAGAATTTGTAGCTGTACTATTTCTGGCACCGGCTGATGAATCCTTATATTGCGGAGCAGTTCCCGCAGGATCTTCACCTAAATGCCATACAGACCAAAAATTTGTCCATACTCCAGAGGAATTCTGCACATCAGTTGCTGATGGATTATTATAATACAAATAAATAAACCCTGCAGATGATGAGACTGCTATTGACGGAACACGAATCCATATTTCTGAAGTTCCACCGCTATTCCATTTATCAAATTCATAATTTAATGCTGTGACATCATCAGAAGCCACAAAACGAATATCTGCTCCGTTAGCTTGAATGTTAGAATAATTAACTATTGTCGAATTGAGTCTGACTAATACAGGTTGATTTGTAAAAGCTACTGCTTGATCCGTATTATTAATATCAATAGGTACACGCTTTGTCCAAGAAGCATTCCACCAAGTTAGCGAAGAATTAAAATTAACAGATTTTGAAGACAACGTTAAGATAGCTGCGGCATCTGTTCCTATGAGTGTTGCCGTCTGAATAGTTGCATTTTGAGTATAAATAGTTCGAAAACTTGTACCAGATAATATTGCTGTAGATGTAATTGCAGTTGTGCAACCCGAATCAGAATAATAAACATTAGAACCTGATGTTGTTAAATTAATTGTCACCAATGATCCTGCATTGGATTGAAAATTACTTGCATCCATTGTATAAATTGTAAAATCTGTACAGGTATTTGTTTTAATTGTTGGCGAAGGATTAACATATAATTTTGTAGGCGCAGCTGTAATTGTCACATTTTGTGAGGCTGATGTTAATCCTGCCGCAGTGGCCACAATAATTCCAGTTTGTCCTGCAGTTGTATTTCTAAAATAAACTATGATGGAATTTGTACCTGCTGCAATTGAAGAGGTTGTAATCGTTGTAGTGCAACCTGAGTTAGAAAAATAAGTGCCATTAATTCCACTGTTAAAAAGTAAAGATGATATAGGTGTCGCAGAAGCAATAATAACTGGATTACCAGCGCCATCCTGTCTTTGTATAGTCACAGCATTGCAATCATTTATTTTCATAAAACTGGGTGTTGAAATCCATACCAACTGTGTCGCAGTATTTACAAAAGTTGCAGTTACTGCACGACTTGCTGTAGCAGCAGATTTACCAACATAAAAAATTTGCAAAATGCTTGATAGAGACCCAACAGTGGCATTATTTGCAGTGACAATAACAGTGCAAGAAGCACTGGCAACTAAAGTCGTGCCGCACGTGCCACCAGCTCCAGGATAAGAACCGCCTTTGAATATATAAGCAGCATTAGAAAAAGCAAGGCCAGCCATGGAATTCGCAACAGACTTTCCAATGTTAGAAACAGTAAAAGTTTTATCAGTATTCGTACTGACATTTATTGATCCAAAATTAAAAGTAGAAGCATCGGAAATAACTAAATTTGCAAAAGCCCCATTCCAAAATCCAAACGGAATAAATACTTGAGCTTTAGTCGTTGACGTAGCTACTAAAGCTATTGCTAAGAAAACTCCCACGGATTTAATAAAGTTAAAGCTGCTCATTTAAGTAAGTATCACTGATTTAAATTTGTAAATATAGTAAAAATATTACTTTATGGATTTTAAACAAATCTCGCTCCAACTTCCATGTTTAAAGTAAACCTCTAAAATATTCCGGGAGTTTAAAATTTTGTATATCATCTGGCATAAAAAACAAGTTCTGAGGATTAAGTGCATCTGAGGAAATTTTTTTATTATTCTGGGGCTCAGAATCTTTTGGATTATTTGAGTTAGCATCTATGAATATTAAAGGCATTGTCAGATCATCAATTGATTCTTCAAGAACCATAATCTTGCTGCTTGGACTGTAAGGAGGGGTATACAAAATAAATTTCTTAGAAAGTTCTTTTGGAAGAGCGCCTGTAAAACAAAGCCCATATTTACAGGCCTTTTTTTGATCTCGTTTATAAAGTTTTAAGGGGTTATTTTTTGAAGCTTCAAAATCATCAATCCAAATGTATTCAATGTAATTTTCTGGAAAAAATATAAATTCTACGCTTGTACCTTGACCGATATGACAGCGTGGTCCCGTGAGTTTAAAACCTTGCTTAATCAAATCTGATTTTTGTGGGAAAGATTTATCTACAAGAGTAAAATAGTGATTAAGTACCATTGGTTTACTTTAACCTATCGCTTTCAACAAAGCACTTTCCTCTTGTTTTGTGCTTTAAATCACACTGTTTATTTTTCACAATGAGTATCAACACTTGACCAGTTGTGCTCACCATTTTAATTTGCCTTTAATAAACAAGAGGAGCCCTAGTTATGAAAGACTTCAAATTTATTTTTATCAGCATATTAACATTTTTTCTAGTAGGCTGCTCCTTACAAGATATCTTTGGGCCAAAAGATGTTAATAGCGTAGAAGCTACAGTCAGTAACAAAAGTAGCGAAAGTATTTCTGCCATTGCCTCAACTAGTGATTTGATAAGTGATAATCGTTGCACATCACAATCAGCCTCACCTTCAAAAATAACTTCACTTAACCCGAATCAGTCCTTGCGTTTTGAGGCCACTGCAAAATGTTATGGAATGGCTAGAACTATGATTCGAGTTTTCAAAAAAACAAATTACAATTTGACAAATCTTTATGTAAGCGATCCTATTACTTTTGCGAAATTTAGTATCGGTTTTAAATTTCGTATAACCGATAAAAACCATCAAAATCCATTTATCATTGAAATGGTACCTGCACCAGTTGTTACACCAAATGAAGCTATGAATAGACATAACTGGCTAGTTTCTCCCGAGAATAAGCCTGGCTTAGCATGGAAAAAAGATGATGATACAATAACTGTGACCACACCAAAAGGAACTTACGATGAAGAAGGATTTTTTGAATTCGATCAAACTTTAAATATTAGAAGTTTAAATCCTGGCTATTATTTGGAAAACAAAAACGGATATTATTTTTCAAAATTTTATGGAACAAATCCTTCTGCTATTGCTGTATTTTTAAAACGGGGAAATATTATTTGCGATAATTCAGGTTGTGATTCATTCCCAGAATAGAAGCTCTTGTCTAGAAGCCTCTATTAAAAAATTTATTTTAATTTTCAGATTTTCTTTTTAAGCCAGCAAGAGCATTTGGCAATGAATTTTTTAAACCTGAACCAATTAAGCGTCCAAAAGCTGGATCTATTAATGAAACGTGTCCTACCATAGTACCATCACGTAAAAATATTCCAAAAGAATAGTAAAAATCATCTGTTCTATTTTTCTTGTGCATTTTTAGAGTTTTATTAAAATTTTTAAGCGTTAGTTTTTTAGCATCACGAGGCTTTATTATATCGTATTTACTTCGGGGTTTTGCAGAAATATTTAAGAATACATTTTGCCATGCTTTAAAATCTTTTTTCTCATAAGGTCTTACTTCTAAGGTTTTATTACTTCTTTTAAGTTTTTTCATATTTCCTCCTAAAACCATAGGCCGTATTAAATATGTTCTATGTTATAATGAAACTGCTCCTGTAGTCATTTTGTAGTCATCTGGTCAACCATCTACAGCGCTGACTACAAAATGCTGCAAATGCCGTTATTTCGCGAGATAATGCTATATAACAAAATACTTAGTGCACGATTTTCGACCGTGCAACTTATTGAAGGGACTAGTTTTTAATTTTTAGAATTTTTTGAAAAAGAAAACAGAAAATTGACAGGGGTGCACGGAAATGTTTCATGCCTTCTAGTATCGATAAAATAGCTTTAAATACAATAAAATTAATCTGAGCTGCTACAACATCCACTTATGTGCACCGATATTCATCAGCGTATACTAAAAATCGCTGTAAAATAAATAAAAGAAAAACCATTTAAAATGAGTTAAGCGGCTTGTAACTTCTCAAGACCTTCAATAATAAACTTTCTCATTAATGTTTGATAGGGAACTTCTAATTTTAAAGCTAAAGCTTTAAGCCCCGTTACAACCTCTTCAGGCAAATTAACACTAGTTGGATATTTTTTCTTAGTCTTTGATTTTGAATAAGCTGCTTTAACTGCCTTTGCATCTATTTTAATTTTACTATAACCTTTTTCATTCTTTACATAATTCGGCATATAATTCCCTTTCTTTTTTATTCATTTTTCTAATGTGTATGATTCGTATTCCAGAACCTCTAATCGTAAAGCAAACAAAGACATGTAAAAGCTCATTCGTTAGTCCTAGAATGCCATATCTAGGCTCGTTAACTTCAGGACTGACCTGCTCACCTAACACACGAATAGATTCAATCTGTTCAAAGACAGACTCTGCATCTTCGATACTTATTCCGTGCTTAATAGCATTCTTAGTTCGATTACCCAGATCCCACTCAAATGCAAAATGTGATTGATTTCCTATCCATTCCATTAGCCATTTTATAAATTTAAATGATGCCATAGTTGATTACACTATAATTCACTATACTAAAGTTATCAATAATAAAGCATAGCCGAACTTTAATTTTAAAGATTGTTGAATATTCACTTCCGACTTATCGGCTTAATATAACATACAGTCAGATTTATTTAATAAATTGAACGGACTGCACTTTAAATCTAAGTAATTATTTTCACTGGCTTTGTAAAGAGATTTCGAGAAAGCAAATTGTGAATAGAATACCAATTAATTCGATCACTCCTGACTTTTTAGACAAGTGGGTTATTGAACTAACCAAAAGACCGAAACGTCATACAAGATTTAGTTACGAAAAAGAAATCTCATTTTTAAAAGGACTTTTTTCTTTTTACCGTGAACATGCCTCTGTTCATTTTGATATTCCGATTCGGAACAGACATTATAAAAAAGCTTTTGTTAAGGAAAAGCCCTTTGTAGACAAGGCACTGTTAGAAGCTGATTTTATTAAATTCAGAGATGAATTAGCCAATCTGAAACACGGCGAATTATATTCTACTTAAGCAACTTTACAGTATTACCACTCACTTCGAATTAGCGAAGCTGCCGGTATTTTTAAATCTGACATTACTTTGGGTGTAAATTCAAAAGAAAACACAATTTGTATTAGCAGGTCTGTTAAATGGGAACGCGTAAAAGGCGCAACTCCGTATATAGATAATAATTTTAAAAATTCATCAGCAGTAGGTAGTAAATCAGCGGTTATGCACCCAGAAGTCAAAAAAAGAATCGAATTGCTAATTCCTCATGTTAAAACTGAAGCGTTGTTTACCATCGATGGAAATCTACTGACCTATCGACAAATTCAGTCTCAATACAATAAAGCATTAAAGAATTTGAATCTTCCGTTTTCATCCACGCATATTTTAAGATGTGGCTCAGCTACGGAGTTTTACAATAAAACAGGCAACGCTGCTTTAACTCAAATGCAACTGGGTGTGACTTCAATGCAAACAGCACAGGTCTACGCAAAACCTATGAGAAAGGTTTTAAATGATTTTTACGAAGGAATGTATGAGCAAAAAATGAGTGACGATGCCAAGTCAGAAGTAAATAAAAATAAAGAAACAGTATGAAAGTTCGCTGTAAATCGCTGTAGAATTTTTTAAGACTTAATTTTACAGTGATTACAGGTACTTAGAAAATTTGGTAGGGGTTTATTTTTTGCCCCTAACTTGTTGATTCTTTTAACTATTATATTCCATGAACTACAAAACACTACAACACCCTATTTGCTAAAGTCAATATTGCGCCAGAAGACTGAAAATGATCAAACATCTCTAAACATTTTGAGGCTCCTTCGACATCGATTCCAGCCATGCGTGTGTAAATCATCATAGTGTCCATGTCCTTCCACCCACCCATTTTCATCACAACAATTGGTGGAACTCCTTTTGAAAGTAATATTGTAGCCCATGTTGCTCTTAAATCATGAAATCGAATCGGTGGTAACCCTATTCCTATAAGAAATTGACGAATTTCTCGTGCTTGATCACCTGAAGTCCATAATCTGTGACGTGGTAATACATACTGACTGTCGTTTGTTTTTAACTTTAGTTCTTTTAAAAATATTTCTAAATCAGGAGCAATGTCGACAATTCGATCATGACCTGACTTAGTTGATTTAAAACCTGCTTTTGAACTCCATGCAAAGTTAACAATAATCTTATGTGTTTCAAAGTTCACTTTATCCCAAGTTAAAGCATATAACTCACCTGATCGCATACCGCTATAAACTGCTAAAAACCAATGTGGATACCATTCACTGTTTAAGTCCCTAGCTGCTTGTAAAAACTTTCCGACCTGTAATTCTGTCAAGACTGATTTAATTCGATCCCCCACTAAAAAAGTCATCACTGGAGTAGGGTTCTGTTTGATATAACCATTCTCAAAAGCAAATTGAAAAACTTTTCTAATGTATTTTAAAACTGTTTTTTTATGTTGGGGTGCTCTGTCTTTTAACTTTTCATCAATAATTTTTCGAATATCCTGACCAATAATTTCATCAACATATATTTCTTTCCATGCATTTTCTGTATGAGCCCTTAAACAGTACATGTGATTTTGAATAACCATCGGACTGATACCTAATGAACCAGCTTTCTGCTCAAACTCGTTCAACAAATCATTCCATTTAGGTACTCTTTCACTTTTAAAAATATCATTGATTTCTACAATCATTGAATTAAATATTCTTTGAGCTTCAGCCTTGGTCTTAATTTTTTTTCTTCGTCTTGAAATGGGTGTTTTTAATTTTGGGTGTCTAGCATGATAGCTAACTGTATAGGTGCCATCAGCTTGTAATTTAATTGCCATATGAACCAGGGCCTTTCTTATTAAAATTAAGTAGCTCAACTAGTTCCTTTAGTAAAAATCTATTCGACCGGCCCAGTTTGTAATATGGAATTTTTCCGTTCGAACAAAGATTTAATAATCGAAAAACACTAATACTTAAAATAGCCGCTGCTTCTTTTGTTGTAAGAAATCTATCTTTTTGAATGTCAAAGAACTGACTTGAAGAGCTATCTATTAGGTCAAGATTAGTCAATTTTTTAGTGACTGTAGACCCGTTATTTTGAGTTTTCAGATCTCTTTCTTTATTATTTTTATTCATTGCTTAGCTGGCATTTGTGCCAGTAGGTGCGACCTTATGCCGTCGTTAGCTGTAATCGATATTTTGATTGGCGGTGAAAACGATCAAGCGTTTTCTGGCTTTATTTTTTGAAGTAATTACCATTTAGAGTCATTCCTGACTACCTACCCCTTTCTTGTTAAATTGTTTATAAATTAATAGTATCATATTTAGGTTAAAGCTTCAGGACCATTTAAACGATATTAATCGATTTTATTGGAACTAAAAGTCCTTTAGAATATTGAACATGGACTTTCCACTGCGGTTTTAGACCCCACCTTTGTTTATGACAAACGACCTCCGTAGTCTCCATTTCAAAATTTGGTCTGACTTCGATTATGGTATGACAGTGATTTGCAAAAGAACGGTCATTTTGAACTCTCGTAGAAATATCTTTCTTATCATTCCCTTCATCATAAAGCTGGGCGAAAACTATCACTGGTACGTCACAGTCTTGAGAGTACTTTTTTAAATAAGTTCCTAAATTTTTCGAAATTTTAAAAGTTTCATTTAAGTTAGGGTCTAAAGAGCTGACGACTGTTTGAAGATAATCGAGAATTACAAGCGCATATCCGTCTGGCTCTGATTTGACATGCTCTAAAATTTCTTTAACATCCTCTATTCTAGTGGTGTCATACGAGTCGTTGCTAGTTACAACGGTAACTGTTTTTTGAATTTCGCCAACAGCGGCATTGACCCTGATTTGGACATCTGGATTATCGAAATTTTTATACTCCTTTTTCCAATCAATACCCAAAAACAAGCAAGCAATTTTAGAATAAGTTTCTAAAAATGATTCTTCATTAGAAATAATTAAAACTTTCTTTTTAAAGTCTGAATCTCTTAAAAATGAAACCACTAAATTCAAGTTAACGGTGGTCTTACCAGCACCAGTTTTAGCACCCACTAATGTTATTGCTCCAGATTCAATTCTTATTAAGGAATCAAAGGCTGAATTAATAAAAGTGTAAGTCTTCTCCATTGATTTCTTTTTTCGTTCCAAATCTTTGAAGAAGGTATTCTTAAGCTCAGATTCTGAAGGAGGCTTAAATGAACTATTATTTTGATCTACAGCTTTTTTAGGCTGACTATAGTTTTCTATTTCATTTTCGTTTGAAGATCGAAAATTATATTTGCCAGTTCTGTTTTTATAAACATCTTCGATTATATTTAAGTCATGAGGATTTAAGTACCCATAAAAATTTTTAGTTGCACCTTCAAGCATTATTTCAGCTTCCTCTTTAGAAAAATTTTGCTCTTTCAAGTCCATACACGCTTTAAAGAACTCAGTGCGCCAGTTTTTTGAAGCCCCAAATTTAACAAATTGTTGAGTTGAAGGATACAATCGCCCGCTTTTCTGATCGGTGGCTGGTAATTCTTGGAATAGTTTCTGGAATTGAGGTTTTGCTCGATTAACCCTATTTTTGTGACGCTCAACCTGTATGGGCATAATTGGCTCAACTGGTTCACCCTCGCCAATATAAACCACCTTTTCACTTTTAAAATAAAAGCGAGCTACATCTTTACACTGTTGATCTACATGCCCTAAAAGCTGTGAATAGTGTCCCCAGGTTGCTTTGTAAACGCCTTTAGAGGTTATATTAGTATTAATGAGGACAATTATCCTAAAACGATCACAAGCTGGCTTTGTAGTAATGCCAGATACCTTAAGTTTTTGATGCGACTTGGTTGTGGCAATCATAAATTTTGTCCCTTTTAAAATTTCTTTAGCCTCGTTAATAGTTAAGCCTTCATCAATATCAAAAGCTAAAAATGAAGTCCCTTTAAAATTGTCTGCTCGACGATGAGGTTTGCGTTCGACAGGACAATCTGTGAAGGTGAATGGTGACCAACTTCTTTTGGTTATTTCTTCTTTTAAATCACTCCAAGTTAAATCAAGGACCTCATCAACAAATGAGGTTTCGCTAGGTAATGTGCCATTGAAAAACGACATAGGGTATTTAATCATGTTTTATTCCTTTGTTAGATGCCTTTACGATTGGACATTCTTGTATTTTATTTTTCGATTCAGAAGTTTCAATAAGATCATCTATTCTATTCTGATCTAGCCATCCACTGGGCGACCGCTTGCTAGAGCTGATGGCTGTTTTAGACAACAAATTCGACAAGTTACAGATAGTTATATTTATTTGATTTTCGATAGATTCAAACAGTATTAGGCCAAGCTTTGTTAGTAGTTCTAAGAATGTTACAAGATTCTTTTGCTTGAGCCTTAAGTATTCAGCCCACTTACCTTTTGGTAATGTTAGCCCACTTGGCTCATAAAGATTTTCTACTTGTCCCGCAATAGTTTCAGCTAGTAAATAATATCGAGCATATCCTTCAATACCGACTGCGTTAAGTAGCTTGTCAGTGATTACTGTTTTGTTTGTGGGGTGCTTTATCCATTTCATATTGTCCTCCTTAAGGCAATAGAGTCCCCAGACTTCGAAATTGAAGTTAATTTGGGGATTTTGTTTTGTTAAATTCATTATTTAGTTAAATTCAGAGCACATGTTTAGTGATCACCTCCTGTTTTGCTTCAGACTTATAGTATCACTTCTCGCTTAATTAGCTTTAAACGTGCTGATTTGTGATTGCTTGTTTTTATTAGCATCAAATTAAACAAGGGCAGTTCATTTTGACAAATTTAAGTATAAACGAAGGGGTATCGATCAATCCTTTATGAAATATAAGCCTGGCAATATGATTGGTTTAGTTGAATAAAGTAGATATTGAGGAAAATGACTAAGCCTAGGGTACGGCCTTTGAACGTATCTGTTTTTCTAAAAAGTGTGGGTCACAGTTAAGGAGGTACTTAGCTTTAGGGGCATAGAATAAACATCTAGCTAGGGTACTGCTTTTTTCCTGTCGCTCTTTGTTGAGGGAACAACAATCTTTATTATATGGACAGCTACAAAAAAAATTTACTAAACAAGATGGTAATGGAAAGTCATAATCAAATTTCTAAGCCAATTGCGTATCGAAAAGATATAGATCTTCTTGAAAAACAATTAATCCAAATTTTAAAATCACCAAACAGAATTGGATTCAGTAAATTTGAGCTCAGGAAAGCATTAGCCTGTAGGCGAAGTAATTTATTACTTTTACTAAAAAAGCTATTATCTGAGGGCAAGGTTTATAAAACTAGATTTGGTTCAGGCGTTAGAGGCTCTCCTTTTCGTTACCAATTACTTGAAGTAAAGAAAGTAATTCCTCGTATTGCAACAGACTGGTAAATTTTTGGTCTTTTCCTGGGAATCACAAACCGATTGGGTGATGAGGGAATGATTGGTAACCTTTAAAGCTTCGTAGGTTCAATCTTCAAAGATATTTTTTAATGACGAGATTCATTGTCATTAATATTAAACAACGTTATGAAACTCATAATATATTTTAATTCTAGTTCTTTAAGAAAATCAATCTTATTTCTATACACAATTAATAAACGATAAAATTTTTTGTTTTCAGTTGGGCTTTGTGAAACCCGAACTGGATAAGGTAGATCAGAGAATTCATAATTCAATTTAAGGATTATCTTATCAAGATTCTTCTTGCTAAATAGACCTAATGATTTTTCTATTAAAATATATTCTTCACAATTGCTAGGGCCTTCGCCTGCGGCATAAATTGCAATTATAATTTGCTCGTTCATCTGCTTGAACTTGTAGTATTTACAGCTATCAGTTTTATTCAAAGCTTCCTTTGGGCTTATTCCGGCCTTATTCAAATACGCCTCAACTATTGATACATCTAAATTCTCAATATCAAATTTTTTTTCATTTGGCTGATTATTTTGAAGACCCATGAGCTGCTCCTACATAAAAGTATTTTGAGTTATAAACATTTGTTAAAGAATCACTAGAGCCTGAGTTTTTGTCCTATTTAATAGTTCAATATCTTTTAAGACTCTGACAACTGTCGACTGTGAACAATTTAAAGCTTTAGCAATTTCTCGAGTTTTTAATCCAGCCTCATTGAGCTGGGTAAATGAATTTATATTTAAAAACTTTTTACTGGCTCCTAGTTTTTTACCGCGAGCTTTTGCTGCTTTTAAGCCATTCACGACTCGTTCTTTTATCATCGCTCTTTCAAGTTCTCCTATGGCTGCTATGATTGAAAAGACAGTTTTACCTATCGCTGTTTGCGTATCCACTGACTCTGTCACACTTATAAAACGAATTTTAAGAGAATCAAATCTTTCAAGAGCTAGAATTAGAGCTTTAGTGCTTCTTGCGAATCTTGAAAATGAAAATACAATTACAGTGGATACTGAGCCGTTTTCACAGTCCTTAATCATTATGTCTAATGATGGTCTAGACTCTTTAGAACCTGAAATTCCAGAATCGCTATAAACGGTATAGTCAGTAATCTGATTTACCTCACAGTACAAAACAAGAGCTTTAACCTGGGCATCTAGACCTTTTGATTGCGTATCTGTAGAAGTTCGAACATAAAGGGCTGTCTTCATATATTGATTATGCCTTAAAAATAATTAATTGTAAATAATTGATTATTAATGTATACTTTTGTATACAAATATGAGATAAAAACTAAATGAAGCTAGAAAAAAAGTCAAAAATAAATCCCGAAGAGTTCGTGGTTTTATCAATTCGTATAAGAAAAAAATATCTAGACAAACTAGACCTTCACGTTGGGAAGATGGAGCCGAAATCGGGCGCAAAGTTAAAGCGCTCAGATGCAGCTCGAGAACTCCTGATAGAAGCTATAGAAAATATATACAATGTGAAGTAAATCCACATTCTGGGATATTTTTATCAAACAGTATATTTTTTAGTTTAATTTACTCAATAATAATCCCAATGTTCGGATTATATCCGATATATAGAATACTGTTAAACTTTAATTTAAATTACACCGAAATCACTAATCATGATTAAAAAACCTCGTCGTTTAGTTAAAAGCGAATATACAATCTTTTCAAAAAACTTGCAGAAGGTTATGAAAGATAAATCAATTTCTCAGATTGAATTATCTAAGCAACTTGGCGTTCCCAGTAGCACTGTAAACAACTGGCTACACAAGGCTTCAGCTCCGCAAGATATTTTACTTGTTCAAAAACTAGCAGAGTTTTTAAATGTTAGATTTGATTGGCTATTAACTGGAAAAGCCGAGGTAAGTTCTAAATCCATTGAAGACTATTTTGACTCAACACCTGAAGCTTTGTTTAGCGGTGTATTTCGCATCAGCGCTCAAAGGCTGAAGCTTAAGGAAGATAAATGAAAACTATAAGCAGATTTATTATTTTAATTATAATAATTCTTAATAGCACAGAGTCCTTCGCAAGAAAATATATTACTTTAGAAAAAGCAAAAGACTGGTTTGCTAAAAATACCAACAAATGCGTATTTGCAGCTGTAAAAACCTACCGTGGCAAAACAAAGTCTGATCAAGAAGTTTTAGACATGATTGGCGCTAAACCAAATGACGTAGAGCTCTTTACTTATCCTAATGTTAGAACACCATCTTTATGTATTTTTAATGGTATTATTGGAAAAGGAGCTGCTGAGGAGTCTGGATGTGTTCTAGGGAGATACCTACTAGATCATGATGAGTATGAATCCATAAGGTATACAAATAGCCTTCAATTTGCCAAGGCTATTCTGCCTGGAAAGTGTGATTTGAACTCAGTAAAAAAACTCTTAACTACATTTAAGTTTAACTCTTTTGTTTCTATCGGACCTTATCCTTCTGAATCAGAAGTCTGGAAAAATTTTAATGATGGACTAACTGGACCACTTGCAGCTGATGTACATATTTTAGCAGATCAATTTAATATTAAAGTTGAACTTGAAGTCGAACTTAAAAAAATAAAGGACAAACAAGAGTTAGAAAACATCAGACAAAAAGAAATTTTACATCAAAAAAAAATGGAGCAACAAGAATCAGACAAAAAGAAATTAATTAAATCAAAGAAACAGGAAAAATTATGGGAGTAGTAAAAAATTTACTTTATTTCGCAGGTTCAGTCATATTCTTGTCGAGTTGTGCATCTTTAGAAAAAAGTGATTTGTGTGAAAAAAATCGCAGAATATTCCAAATGTATCAACTATCGATTGATGACTTTAGAAAAAAGCTTTCAGATCCTGAAAAAGAAATCGAAATTTATGATCTTAAAAATCCAATTTATACTAAGGCATTAGATTCTGGATCAAAAAAAACATGTATGCAGAAAAAAGGTAACAAATCATGTGAATTTGAATTTACAAAAAAAGTTTTTTCTAAATATCGAGAAAGTTCAGCACGATTGCATGAGATTGCTACTTATTCTTGTGACTATCTGGGCGATAAACCAACTCCTGATGAACGATTTCGGGACTCGGTAATAGAATCGCACAGTGGACTTTTAAGTTACGGACAAGCAAATGATTATTTTGAGCGTTTAAGTGAAAAAGCTGATGACTATTTAAAAATTCATCAAAATGTTAAAGCAGAGCTAAAAAATTTTACTTTAATTGCACAATTACTAACTAATCTGCCTGACAGTTTCGATGTTGAAATTCTAGTTAGATATTTTAAAAACAAAAAACCATTTGAAAATTATTATGATATTCAATTGCCATCTTGGTGGTTAATATTTAAAGACGAAATAAACGAATTTTCAAAAGCAAGCTTAGGCAAATCCTTTGATATCAAAAAGTCAGAAAATTTTAAAAGTACAGTAGGACTTTTACCAGAAGATGCAAAAATGTTGCGTAAATTACAAATTCAATCAGCCTTATTGTATGCATTTCATGACTTACGATTATTCATGAATTTCAACCAACAGATTAATCTTATCTTGAATGATGCTACTCCATTGCCAATTGATTCTAAAACTGCAAAGAGTCTTTGTGAATCTTTATCAACAGAGCTAGACAAAGTTGGTCTTAATTTGGAAAATTCACAAGAAATTAGATTGAGTGATAAATTATTTATCACTAATCCCTTGCCTCAAAGATGTGAAGACAGTCTGAGCCGTGGATCTGGGTCAGATGACGAAGAGCAAGACAGAAAGTTAAATATATTAAGGGAGCTAATCTCCAATAAAGAGGAGCGGAGAGTACTACTTTACAATTTAATAGTTGTAAATTCTAAGATTGAAGCTAAACGTCAGAATGAAGAGTCTTTTACTGTCGATATTCAAATAGATTTTCCATCAATTTTAAAAAACTTTCCGTTAAAAAAAATAAATGAATTAACTTCAAAAAAATAAGTAAAATATAGAAGTTTTTATCAACTAAATTTTTTATTCATCTTTATAGGACAGTATTTTTTTTGATTTAAAGTTATACTTGGTCTTTTTAGGTCAATATCTAAAATCTACTAAGCGCTTCCGGCTAATAATAAATTTGTCTGCCAAACAGATCCTATGGTGTGAACTAATTTTTACAAATATCATGAGTTGCTTTCAACACTTTAAGCAAAACTAAAATTTTTTCTTTTTAACGATCAAATCTGGAGCCTGGGCTTTTTTAGCAATTTGCTCTTCAATCAACACTTTTTCAATATATGCAAGCGTACCTGATGGCTTATTGAATCTAATTAAAACTAATGCAGTTGCTGCTTTACTAGCAGGCGTATTCTCGAATATTTTTTTAAATAGATATTTTTTCATAACCTAAAGATTGCTGCTTTAAATTTCAATTGTTTGCGTATTGTCTTCATTGAGCCAAACCTAGTACCAACTCTGCCTGCCACCTGCTATTTAAACCTGCCCCGATTTGATGAATACCAGAATTTGTTGGAAACACAGAGGATAAGGGGTTGATGAAGGGATGATCTTGAGTATTGCTTTGT
The DNA here is from genome assembly GCA_043765175.1 of Pseudobdellovibrionaceae bacterium. Taxonomy (GTDB): domain Bacteria; phylum Bdellovibrionota; class Bdellovibrionia; order Bdellovibrionales; family Bdellovibrionaceae; genus Pseudobdellovibrio. Next base: position 52,639 of record JAYUJM010000168.1, read on the forward strand.
TCATTTAAGGATATTTTTACCAAATTCTCATAAAACGAAAAATAAACTGTTCTATCGATATATTAAACCATTCTCTCAAAATGAGATTTAATATGGCTTTAATATGGCTTAGTACTTGAACTTGTATAAAAATATGAATATGAAAATGTTTAAGCTGACCTATATTCGATCTAGTGTGTTAAATAATTGTAGTGTAAAGCAATTTATGACATTACTCATTATAATTTTTGTTTTAGGAATAGAACAGGCTAAAGCGAATAAGTCATGTTCACAGCTTTTTACAAGCCAAGAAAGCAATACTACACCGGCAAAATGGCACAACAAGGTATCTCAGGATGAAATTAGTAAAACCGATCGAGCTATGATGGGCCCATTAGGGCAACTGTTTGATCTCAAGGTAAATGAACAAACTAAAAAAATAGATTTAGTAAAAAATACTATGGAATTTACGAGATATGAAAATGAATACAAAGATCTTATTAAAAAAATAAAAACAGTAGATAATACAAAATACGAAAAAATTTTAGAATCAGTGCTAGATGTTGAAGAGTTAACTGAGAACACTGTTATTGTTCGATTTGATTCTGATTCGTTACATACCGAAACCAGAGAGGTTCAAGCGCCTTTATTAAAATATTTTCAAAGTATCTATTTTGTTATGGTCAATTGGAAATATCGTATTTCAGGACTAATGAAAAACGACTTAAATTCACACTTTCAGTTATTTGATGATACTCGTAGCTATGCAAATGAGCTCATGGGTATAAAGTATAATTTAGTTTATGATAAAAAAATTTGGGAAGTTATAAAGTCAAATATTACTATAGATATCGATAATTATTACGCAGCTAGATCGGTTTTAACAAGGGGTCGAATTGGATCTTCTGTTCCATTTTTGCCATTGGCCGGTATGGCTGAGGCGCAAAGTTATTTAGTTTACATGCGCCCCAAAGTTAAAAATGCAGTTGGCCTGAGCATGGACAAAACACCAGTCGAATTAAAACGGTATTTTAAAAATGATTTAGAAGACCCATTGGGATTATTGAACTTAGATCCTTCGAAAAACGAGTTTTTGATTCGTAACAGAATGATTTATAAAATGATTGAAAAATTACCGGAAGGCACACCTTTAGAAATTCATGCACATACAGCTTATCATGTTAAAGCCTATGCGAAATGGGGCTTTGTTGATGTGGGTCTTATAAAAAGTGAAAAATTTAAAGACACTGAAGTCCACTTGCTGACGGCTACTCGAGAAGAAATGCTTTTAAAAATAAAAGCGATTATAGATAAGAATCAATAATTTTTCTTAAAGCATCTTTGCAATTTTTTTCATACACTTCTAGATTTTTATAATCGTTAGCAATTGTGGTATAAAAATAAAAACCATACAAATTAGAGTGTAGCGTTGTAATTACCGCTTCTAGTTTTTGATCTGGCATTTTTTTAAATTTGCTATTTTGAATGAGAAACGATTTTATTCGGTCTCGACCAGTTTTGACCACTTGATTAGTAACTTCATTTAGCTTTGGTATATGCGGACTAGATTGAAGTATGACTAATCCTAATCGAGCTAATTCAAAGTTCTGCCTCATTAACATGAAAACACCAGTCCCCATCGCAAGCACTTTGTAGGGACCTACTTCGTTCGTTTCTGCTAACGCTTTGATGGTATGTTCTTGACCTGATCGACCCCAATCCGCAGCCAGTTGACAAATAATCTCTTCAGGGGTTTTAAAATGATAGTAAAGCCGCTGTTTAGTCATATTGGTGTGACGAGCTAGCTCTGATAAAGTCAAAGCGCCATAGCCAAACTGGTTAATCAGTTTGGTGGCCGATTCTAAAATAGAGTCTTTTATCAAGTCCTTAGATTCCATACTGATCATTAACTTAACACCCTTTTTACATTTTTACAATAGTCAAATTTAATTTTTACAAACGTAAAAAAATAAGCTATATATTAAAGCACGTCAAAACAATAAAAAATAGGCCCAAAGCCTACATAACAAAGGAGATTCTCATGTTACAAAAATTAGCGATCGCCGCAATAATCATTTCTAGCCAATTTGCGTTGGCCACAACGTGCGTAGTTAACGAAGAAAGCCAGCCAAGTTCAGGGGTGTATGATAAGAAACTGGCTACAGTTACCGAAGACCTAAAAGAGCAAGGAACAATGTTACTTAATCGAGGTGATCTTTATGTATCTGCTGGGCATAGTGAATATGGATACTCGATAAGTATAATTACTTATGTGGCAGGCATGCTAAAATCGAATGTTTTATCACAAACTATCAATAAGCAGCTTCCACTGACACTAATTGATGGAAAAGCAAAATTGATTGTTTATTGTTACTAAAAAATTATGGCCTTAGCTTCGAAATTAGCTAAGGCTGTTTTATTCTTAATCTAATTTATAGAAAGCTAGCGTAATTATGAAAAAATTATTTTTTATGAGTATTTTATTTTTTAATTCTATTGCTGCATTAGCATTTGAAAATTATTTTGCTCTAAACACGAATGCAGCTCAAATTTTCATTGGTGGATTTAATATAGGCCTTGAATATAATGCAAATAATTTGCCATTTAATATCGAAATATTTAGTTCTTCATCGCGTGAACGACCTGGTAATGATATGATTGCACAAAAATATAGTGGCATCAAGTTGAGCTATAATGTATCAGGTTTATCTGCTTTTGAAGACGGATTTTTAATAAGATCTGGAGTTGAGAATGTTAATCTAGATTACTATTGGGACAATAAGTCCGATTGTATCTGGGGATGCCCTGGCAATAATTACCGTTCAAAGACAGGCTCAACCCAATTTACCCGCTATAATTTGGGTCTCGGTCTTCAAGTAAAAAGTAAGTCCAATCTTGATTTATTCGGCCGAGAAAATTTTATCTTGTACAAAATTGTAATTGAAAAAAACTTCAGCGATCGTAAAGAAATTGATGTTACAGATAGAAATGGTAATCCTCTTAAAGAAAAAATACCGAACTTTAATAACTATTCGTTGTTTATAAGTGTAGGCCTGATTTTTTGAATTGTGCACTTTCAGGGATTGCTTAGCTGTGTTGTAATTAATACTAACTTGGCAATTAAAATTTAAAAATTCGATTAGGCCATTACGTGAAGCTTCAAGTAGTCCATATCAGTCGCACTTAATAGCCCATCGAATTTCAGATGCTAAATCCAGCAACAAGATTAATCATCAAGAAGCGTCAAAAATCGCTTCAATCTTAGTAATGACAGAGGCTAATGAGTATAAAAACGCATCGATTGGTGTGATTTCTATGCTCGATTAAGAAAAAGGAATCGTAATTTGTCTTTTACAAAAAAATAACTACAAGCAATTATTCTAAGCCTAATATTTTGTGTTCTGTAAATCCAAAGCAAAAAAAGCACTTACTTAAAATTGGCTAGTGAGAATACAAATAATTTTTGATCGCAGAGACTATATGATCTGGTTCTGTAGTTGCGAACTACATTAATGGAACTACAAATTCTGTGGTAACTACAGGAGAAAACTACAAAAGACTGCAACAACGGTTATTTCGGGTTATTTTGCGTTATTATCGATCAAAAGTAGCCTTAAGAGTACCTAACTTAACTGTTTGTTTTTGTTTATGATTTTTAATTTTCTTAATTTTTACTATACGACTTTAAAATTTGGTAGGGGTGCACGGACTTGAACCGCGGATCCTCCGGTTATGAGCCGGATGCTTTAACCAACTAAGCTACACCCCCACCGGTGTTTGATATAATTTCATGTTCAATTAAAATAACAAAACTGAACTTACGAGTCTACAAAAGTTTTTAACTTATTCGAACGGCTTGGATGACGCAATTTTCTTAAAGCTTTTGCTTCAATCTGACGAATACGCTCACGAGTCACGTTAAAATCCTGCCCGACTTCTTCCAAAGTGTGATCTGATTCTTCCCCGATACCGAAACGCATGCGTAGAACTTTTTCTTCACGCGGAGTTAATGTCGACAACACACGACGAGTTTGCTCTGCTAAGTTTAAGTTCACAATAGCTTCTGCTGGATTGATGACTTTTTTATCTTCAATAAAGTCCCCTAAATGAGAATCTTCCTCTTCACCTACTGGAGTTTCTAAACTGATTGGTTCTTTTGCAATCTTTAATACTTTACGAACCTTATCCACAGGCATATCCATTTTATCTGCGATTTCCTCTGGAGTAGCCTCACGACCCAACTCTTGAATCAACATTCTTTGTGTACGAACTAATTTATTTATTGTTTCAATCATATGCACTGGAATACGAATAGTTCTGGCCTGATCCGCAATCGCGCGCGTAATAGCTTGGCGAATCCACCAAGTAGCATAAGTTGAAAATTTGTAACCACGACGGTATTCAAATTTATCAACAGCTTTCATTAAACCAATATTACCCTCTTGAATTAAATCCAAAAACTGTAATCCACGATTAGTATACTTTTTCGCAATCGAAACCACGAGTCGTAAATTTGCTTCAACTAATTCTGACTTAGCTACGTCAGCTTCACGCTCGCCTTTCCAAATGGCTGTATACGTTTCTTGAATCCATCGAAAATTCATTTCAGTATCAACATGTAAACGCTTTAATCGCACTTCAGCTTCTTGTGCTTGTAATGCATAAGTTCTGAATTTTCCATAACTGTGACCAGTTTCACGAGTCATTTTGATAAGTTCTTTTTCATTTGATTCAATCAATTTTAATCGATCGATCATTGTAGCAACATCTTTAGAAAAAGTTTTTTCAACTCCGTCTTTAATGCGCTTTCGTAAAGAACCCATGCGATTCACTAAATTCTTAAATTTAATAACAACTCGATTAATTGTTTTACGATTAAAATTTATAGATTCGAAGTTGGCCATTAATGACTCATTAAAAACTTGAACATCTTGTGTTAGCTTTATTTTAACTTCATTTTTTACGTTTTCATCACGTAATTGTGTAAAAGCTTTTTCAGTATCTTTTTGATATTGAATAACAACACCAATTAGTTGATGAATTTTTTCAATATATTCTTTTTCATCATACTGATGATCTTCATCTTCTAAGCCGCGAAAAATAGCTTTTACCTTAATACGACCCTGATCAAGACGTTTACCTAAATTAATAATTTCAAATGTTCCAAGTGGAGACATCAACATTGCACGCACAATTTCTCGTTCGCCTTTTTCAATACGACGAGCAATTTCAACTTCACCTTCGCGAGTTAATAGTGAAACTGATCCCATTTTACGTAAATACAATCGAACAGGATCTGCACTTTTGACATCTTCTACTTCTTTAACATCATCTTCATCTTCATCTCCTTTATCAGC
>JAYUJM010000169.1:0-11954 GCA_043765175.1 Pseudobdellovibrionaceae bacterium
TATTTGCAGTGGGTACGTTCACTTCTGCTGGAAAAAAGCAACGTCAGGGAATCACATCTGTGACCAGATCAACAGGATTGTCGAACTGGTAAATCCTTAAAACATTTTAAAGTCATATTTATTTATTTGAAAGCTGTACTAAAATATTCCGAACCTCTTGATTTTTAGCAAGCTCTTTTTTGAAATAAATATAAAAATGAAATTCTTTAAAATAATCAGTTAATGATAAACTGATTATTTCACTTTTTGGCACTAAGCTATCAGGCATAATAGACCAGCAAGCTTGTTGTTTGACTTGATCCGCAATCAAGCGCCAATCATCAGCAATAAATTTAATATTGAATTGATTGAACGGGACAGTTTTTAAAGTTTTTGGGTAGACATCTGCAATATTTGAATAGTAGCTAGCAAAAGGTTTAGCTTTAAGAGAATCAATCCACATTGAAGTTAAATGCTGGTTTTTTGCTATTACAAAATTTTCACCCCAGCTTTTAGGAATAACAAGTTTCCACTGCGTTGAGAATAATTTCTTACGAAAATAATTGTAAGTTACAAAATTTTCTTGAAGAACTGCTATATCAATATTTGAGTACTTCATAGCTTCGCGAATTTCTAAGCCAGATAAAGTTTTCAGCTGAATTACATTTTCAAAATGAAGCTGACTAATATAAGCATTAAGAACTTCAGAGCGTGCCGCTAATGTTAAACACTGAGTTTTGCTGTAAAAAGGCATACTGGTTAATTTTTTTTGAAGCTGATGCATTTCAGTAATATTTTTTTTGAAATAATTACAAACATCGATTCCATATTCATTAAGACATTTTTGCCTTCCAACCGTTTTAAAGAGTGGTTTTTTGAAGTACGTTTGAAATTGATCGACTTGACGTGATGCTGATGGCTGAGTTTGACTTAAGCGTTTGGCTGTTTCTGCAAGATTTTGACAATCGCCGAAAACTACAAAGGCTTCAATAAGATATAAGGGAATATTATCCATATAATTAATGTATACTTAAAAGTATAAAATGTATACAAAAATGTTCATTTTAAAAAAAACAATAACCGGTTATTTGTTTTCAGATAAAAAGTGAATAGAACCAAAAAACTGTTAATCAACATCAACAAAGAAGGAATAAAATGAAAAAACTTATCGTGATCATGTTAACTGTGCTAGCTACTACTTCATGGGCTGTAGACAAACGAATGAAAAAAGTATTTGTCGATTCAGTGCAAACTTATTTAGACAAAGTGTATACTGACGAATTTGTTGGTCTTTATCATATAGAAGTTGTTTCAGATTTTGTAGTTCTTGAAAGGAACAAAAAGTCAGTTATTCTTAAAGCTGATGTTTTTGGCGAGACCTATGACTTTGACTTTGGTGATCCAGTAAGTGAAATCGAAACAACTTGCGAAGTTTTACTAAAAAAGTATGACCGCCAATGGGTCGCTGATAAAGTTGATTGCCTTTAGTTTTACTTCCTATAATTTGCTTTAACTCAAAAGCTGTATTGCTTTTTTGAGTTCGATAAGTTTGGCTTTTGTTTCTGGCAGCACAGTAGCAAAGGCCACCACTTTATCAAAATATGTCTGCAGTCTAAATTTTTTAAAAGCCCCTTTTTCACCCTTTTTTATAGCTGAATTTTGAGTAATCCCTTTTGAAAAATTCTTAAATCCTACCATTAAGTTTCTTTGAATAGAACCGATATTGTAAGTATGAGTCCGTTTAATTTTAGTATTTTTTTATTTCTAAAATTGGTTTCTTTGCTAAAGGCCAAGGTAAGCCAGTATTTGTTTATAAAAACGGTGTAAAATATCAAATTTTCTATCACTGGACTAACGCCGAACATGGTTCAACCTTAAATAAGTTTGGCTCTTATAATTCCAAGCTTCATCAGTATAATTTAGACTTTGATGCCTCTGGACTTAGGGATAGCCCTTTTACTGATCCAGGTATGAGTATCGCTTCAGAGCCAGTCAGCTCGGCATGGTTTGGTGCGCGTTCTGGTGCCTCTGATATCAGTAAAAATGCATCATTGATTGAAGTTCTTGTTCCAGAAAATCAGCTTTCAAAAGTGCATCCTAATAAATTAAATTCAACTTGGTTTGAGATAAACGAGCCCATCGCTGGAAGTATTATTCAAGAGTTCAAAGGTGAAGGATTAAGTCAAAAGAATTTGAAAAAAATAATCAAGGATATAAAAGCATCAGCAGATATTGAGTACTCTTTGGATCATATTAATTCGATCATTCAGAGAAAAAATCGGAAAATAGAGTCTCAAGCAGGCATTAATGAATGGGATTCTGATTTAAAAAAGAAAAGTATTCTCAAAAGTAAAAAAATAAAGCTAGAACCAGAAATAACAGAACATCCTTCTGTAGCATATATAAAAAAAGTTAAAATTTCGAACTTTGAAGAAAAGCAATTAATCAGTTCTCAATTACCGATCGCTCGTAAAACAATTTGCCAGCCAAATAATCTAGATCTATTTACAACAAAAGCAATTAAGTCAATGTCTTTGATTTCAGATCTTATGTCTTTTTTAGTGCCAGAATTAAATCCATACGCACCCAATGAAATTGGGGTTGACTGTAATGATGCTCAAAAAAAATTAAATACTATTTTCTGCCAGTGGAAAAACAAAATTAACCCATTTGATTCAAGCATCGTTTGTACAAAAGCAATAAGTTTTGTGAAATTAAACACAAAAGGAAAAAGCAGCAAGTTTGAAAAAAGCGAGCAGACACCAGCTTGTAAATTGATCTACCGCTTAGTAACTATTAAGGCTAGTGAAAAACTAGAAAACTACTTAAAGGAAAATCAATATTTTTCAAATAAAGGTGTTTTGGATTTAAAATCGGATTCTTTATTAGAATGGTTAAATAAATTAAAATACGAATATTCAATAGATTCAAAGAAAAGTATCAAAGAGCAAATATTAGAATTTCCTGAACAGGACGCACAGGATATTTTACAAAACAACTTCTCTATTCTTTTACAATTTCAGAAATTTTTAGCTTAGTTACCCTTTAGATGTCGAGTTTGCATTTCAAATTGCTGCAATTAATGCTACCTAGATTTTATTAAATAAATTTTTTGTATATTTCTTTGGTTTATTTTGAGATTTCACATAATTTTGCTCAAGTTTCTTTGCCGATCAGCCGAAAATTCTGAATCAGATCTATTTTTATAGAAAAATTAAACATTCTAGGTTAACTGGAATTTAACAAAGGAGAATCATGAAAAAAATTACAAGTATTATGTTGGCAATGGCTTTTTCACTAGCAGGAAATTTTGCATATGCGGATTGTGATGGTGCATTAGAACAATTAGGTGAATACTCAGATGATATGGCACACGCTTGCGGTAAAAATGGTGCTGGTCATAACCGTGGTCCTGACGCAGCCGGATGTCAAGTGGCAACAAAAAAATTTAACGGACAACAAGGCGCAGTGAATGGACAGTGTAATCAACAATAAATGAAGCACAAATACAAAGTATTTTTTTTAATCAGTACTTTGTATTTTCTGGGTTTGATTATATTTCAAAATATTGCACCAAGCAGCCTGATTACCCCAAGCAATTCAAAGAAAAAGCACAGCGATGCATTAGTAAAATATTACAAATGCATCACAAAGCGAGAAATAGAACAAGACCCAGCAAAAGATCAATATAAATATGATTTTTTTATGAGTAGATGTAGTTACAAACACCCTGATGTTCAATCACTGAATTCTGAAGCTGAAAAAAAAGAAAAAATTGAAGAATTGATGAAGTTTCACATGTCAAAAATGCAAAAAAAATTAGTAGACTTTGAACTCGCTAGAAACTTAAAGAATATCGAGTATGCTTCACTTCAGCCCTTTTTAAATAAAAAATCTAATAATAAATCTGATTCAAATTCTAAAGCTAAGCCACAACGCTTGAAAGATAATTATATTCTACATTTTAAAAAAGAAAAGCCGACAAATAATAAATTCTGTCGGATTAAAAAGCAGCTTTATCATCAAAATAATATATCAAAAACTAAATTTGAGAAACTTATTAAAAATAAATGTCTTACAAAAGAGGACATTGTCTTTTTTTAAATTTTAATAAGTCTGTATTGTGTTTTAACTAAAACATTTTAAAATATAATCATTAAATAAGGGAGAATGTTTTTCCATGAAAAAAAAGTATTTACATTTATCATTTATTTTTATTTCCCTAACCTGGTGTGCTTTGCTATTCCAAAATTGTAATAAAATGAGCTCAAGTTTAAGTAGTAAATCTGATATTAAATTTGATAATTTAAACACTTGTGAAAATCCTGATTTTATAAATTATCCTGCGTGTGACGTTTGTAAAGATGGATCTAAAAAATTCCCGTCGTGTCTTACTGTAATTCCAACGCCTGATAATCTGAATCAATGTGATCGAATTGAATTAATTAATTACGAACAACTTTCAAAGGATAAAATTCGTTTGTATTTAAATGTTAAAAGCCGCGATATAAATATTTCCGAAGGCCAAGAAATCACAAAAAGTCGAGTCAATGACGAGGGTCAATTAGACTATACCTTTTCTATAAATAAAGCTTCACCAATAAATTTAGAACTTTCAAACACTTCGTGTAACAAACCAGGTTATTCTTTTAAATTTGATGTACCCTTTGCCAAAGAAATTTCTGTTGCAGACAAAAATAGACTGGATAATTTATTGAATTCAAAACTGGATTCAGTTTTTAAAGGTAAAATAATTTTCAAAATTCAAAAATTTGGATATGATATCTATACGTATCAAAGAAGTGAGATTAATGATACAAATGTGATGATGGTTGCTTCCCTTACTAAATTAGTGACGTCTATAAATTTGATGAAACTTTGGGATAAACAAAAATTTAATTTAGATGATTACGTAGTCAATCACTTGCCCGAATTTAATAATTCTCGGAAAAATGAAATAAAAATAAAACAGCTTATGGCTCATACAGCAGGTTTTAAATCAGACAGTGACCATGAGCAAAATACTAATATCACTTTGCAAGAGGCCGTTAGCCGAATTGCCGCTGACAACAATATTATGCTGAGTATTCCCGGGGCAACTGCTAGATACGGTGGTGTTGGATTTCAAGTGGCTATGGGTTTGACAGAAAAGTTTGCCAATAAAAGCTATAAAGATTACTTCAATGAAGCGGTCTTAGCACCTTGCAAGATGCAGAACACCATTTATAATACTGATCATTATAGAAATAATCCCAACGGTGGTATGGGGTTGCAAACAAACGCTAAAGATTATTTAGCGCTTTTGAAAATGTTTAATTCTGGCGGATTTTGTGGCTCGCAGAGAATTTTATCGACTAACGCTATTAATGAAATTATTAAATCTCAGACCGATGGTGTAAATGATCAATATGGATTGGGAATATGGCGACTTCATCATGAAAATTCGAAACTTGTAGAAGTGGGTCACGGAAGTATGTTTGGACAGTATGCATGGAGTAATATAATCAAAAAATATTATGCTGTTCTTCTTATACCCCCAGGCACATCAGACTTTCAAAACTATGATGATATCAGAGAGTTAGTAAGATCGATTGTGGAATAAATAAAGACTATCAATCGATTATACTTCAATTTGTATGTAATTTTACAGTTTGTGAATAAAACTTCATAAAGCTTTTACTTCAATTTAAAATTAAAAATATTTTGATCGAATTGGTTGTACTCTTCATATCGAGTCAAATCATAAAGCTGTTGTCGTGTTTGCATCAATCCTAGAGCTTCATTTTGTGAACCCGTACTGCGAATAATATCCAGTCCTTTTTCAGTGGCACCCATTGCTAAGCGCAAAGTAGTCACAGGATAAATCACCAAATTATAGCCTAAATTTTCAAGTTCTGTTTTAGAATATAATTTGCCTTTACCGAATTCAGTCATGTTTGCAAGTAATGGAACGCTGACTGATTTACGCATTTTTTCAAATTCTTTTTCGTCTTGTAATGCCTCTGGAAAAATCATTTCAGCACCGGCATCGACATAGGCTTTTGCTCGGTCGATCGCTTTGTCTAACCCTTCACTGGCGCGTGAATCTGTGCGAGCAATGATTAAAAAATTTTGATCTAAATTTTTACCAAGAACTGCAGCTTTAATTTTTCGAGTCATAGTTTCTGTTGAAACAACGGATTTATTATCTAAGTGGCCGCAGCGTTTTGGATTTTCTTGATCTTCAAGATGACAACCAGATAAACCCATATCAATAAATTCTTGAATTGTGCGAGTCACATTCATGGGCTCGCCCCAACCTGTATCGGCATCAATAAGTGCTGGCAGGCTGGTTGTGCGTGCAATTTGTCGACCTCGATGCGCCACTTCTGATAGTGTTGTCAAACCAATGTCAGGATATCCAAGATCATTAGATATGACAGAGCCTGAAATGTAGACTCCATCAAAAGATTTTTTTTCAATCAACATGCTGACTAGCGGTGAAAAAGAACCAGGAAACTGAAGAAGCTTTCCTGTTTTTAATTGATCGCGAAAATTTTTTCTTTTTTGTGCAGGAGTCAGAGTTGAAAATAACATTAGAATATTCCCTTTTGATCACGCTTATTACTTGTCAATTTATCAATAGGAATTTGAACATTAAGTTGTTGTAACTCTGTGGCTGTCAATTCAGGCAAACGTTCACACAATGATATAAATCGATTACGCTCTTCTTTTGTAATGATCTCAGAAGTTAATGTATCAAATTTACGAATGTAATCGGCTCGCTTAAAAGGTTTAGCTCCTGCAGGATGAGCATTTGCAACTCCTAATTCATCAATTATTTTTTCTCCATTGGACATAGTGATTTCAACTCGACCTCCAAATTGTTTTTTATTTGGATCCATATCATGATATGCAGCAGTCCAAGCTGCATCTTCAGTCGTGATAATTTTCTGCCATAATTTAATAGTATCAGTTCGATTGGCTCTTTCAGGAGAATAAGAATCGACGTGGTGCCAAGTTCCATCCTGCAAAGCCACTGCAAAAATATACATGATTGAATGATCAAGAGTTTCACGACTTGCTTTTGGATCCATTTTTTGTGGATCATTAGCTCCAGTTCCAATCACATAATGGGTATGATGAGATGTGTGAATGACAATACTTTTGATGTCATCAAAATTTTTAATTTTCGTTTTCATTCGAGCCGCTAAATCAATCAAAGCTTGTGATTGATATTCAGCAGAGTGTTCTTTTGTATATGTTTCTAAAATAGCTCTTTTTTCTTCGCCAATTTCAGGAAGTGGAACTGTGTATTTTCCATCTTTTCCGTCCAGCATATAAGCTATTACAGAATCTTCACCTTCATAAATTGGTGAAGGGGCTCCTTCACCGCGCATGCATCTGTCAGCAGCTTCAATAGCTAATTTACCAGAGTGAGCTGGAGCAAAGGCTTTCCAAGAAGAAATTTCGCCTTTTCTTGATTGTCTTGTAGTGAACGATACATGTACTGCTTGTTGAATAGCTTGATAAGTTGTATCTGTTGATAAACCAAGTAAAGTGCCGATGCCAGCAGCGGTTGCTGGAGCTAAGTGCGCAATATGATCTTTTTTATGTTTATGAAGGCAAATTGCTTTTACTAAATTAACATGTATTTCATAAGCAGTGATCGCGCCCTTGATAAAATCTTTTCCTGTTTTATTCATTTGCTGTGCGACAGCTAATATTGGTGGAATATTATCGCCGGGATGAGAATAATCTGCCGCTAAAAATGTATCATGATAATCTAATTCTCGGACTGCAGTACCATTAGCCCAAGCTGCCCATTCGCAAGAAAATTTTTGGTCGTTCGGTAATCCAAAAACTGTTGCACCACCTGCGCGGGGATGAGCTAAAGCCATTGAGCGAGCACTGCAAACAGGTCTACGATTAGCTGCAGCAATTGCCACTGAAGCATTATCAATTATTCTATTAATAAGCATATCAATAACATCTTCTTTTATAATGGCATTATCCGTACTGATTTCAGCCATTTTCCAAGCCAGTTGATCTTTCTTTTCAATTTTTTCTTTTGAGGGGTAAACCCGAATAGGAATTTGCTTCATAATTCTCCAATGTGTCTGTTAATTAAATTAAATTTATATTAAAATTACAGAAAAAAAAATACCTTAGAATACACCGACAGACAAATGAAATGCGCCCTCTGACTCGGAGTCCTTTTTGTTGAGCTTTTGCGCATATTCTAAACTCAAAGGTCCTATAGGTAAACTGTAACGTAATCCAACACCTATAGCATGACGCCACTCAGATTTAAATGTCGAAGGACTTTGACTGTCATTGATATGAACTTGGCCGCCATCGTAAAAAAGGGCTCCTGAGAAATCAGATTTGACACTCAGTGGAAATCGAAGTTCTGATTTAATGAGTTCAAAAGAAGATGACTTTTGAATTTTATAGTCAACACCGAGTTGCTTAACCGAAGGAAAAAACTCATCTGGTCCAAAACCGCGAATTGTTGTTCGGCCTCCTAATGTAAAACCTTTTTTGTCAAAACGAACGCCCTCTTCATTTTTTTGTTGAGGCAAAAGATATCCACCACGCAGTGAATTGGCCCAGACAAAACGAGGGGACAGTTCAGAGTAATAAGTTGTTTGTCCGTTAAATCTAAAAAAATCATCGGTTTTGTTTGAACCAAGAATTGATGTTGCGTATTCGAAAGCAAATCTTGAAAAATGTCCTTGTGTTGGATTAATTAAATCATTGCGATAATCTAAATCGAATATTGGTCCTGTTAATGCGATCACTAAATCATTTCGATTGTAGTTATACTTTATTTCATCATCGCGAGTAATTCCTTCATCAACGAAGTTGGCGATGTTATAAATTTGCCAAATTGCAGTGATATGCGATGTCACATCTTTTTCAAGTGACCAAATAGCTTGATTTGTAATTGTTTTTTTTCTAATTGTATAATCAGAAATATTACGAGAAGTGGTGTAGTTAATTCTAAATCTTAAGCGTGAATCAAATAAGTAAGGTTCAAGGTAACCAATCGTTAACTTGTTTTCAAAAAAATTAATAAAATCTGGATTGTAGCTGCCATCGCCTCGAACAGATAAACCTCTCCCCCATCCACCGATATTACGATAAGCTAATCCGCCATAACCATGAAAAGTATAGTTATTTTCGTTAGTGACACCTAGACCAAGTGTTAATAAAATTGGTTTACGTTCTATGACGCTGACAATGAATGTGCGTTGAGTCAGCTGAGAATTACTTTCTAGCATTTTAATTTCTACAGTGGAAAACAATCCAGTTTTTTGTAAGCGAGCCACAGATTCTTCAAGAGTGGTTGGGCTTATGATATCCCCAATTTTAAACTCAAGCTCTGAAAGAATGACTTTTTCATGTGTTAAAGTATTTCCGTCTATTAAGATGGCTCCAACCTGTATTCGAGGGCCTTCTTCTATCTGTATTGAAATCTGAGCTGAAGATAAATCTTCGTTGTACTTAATAAGTTCAGTTGAATTTAAATTAGTTATTTTCATTTCCAAAAAACCAGCATTAAGATAAAAATCTCTTATTTTTTCTAATCCAAGTTCGATTTCATTCAAATTAAGAAGCATAGGGTTTTGTAATTCTAAACTGTTAATGAGTTGATCCGACGTAAAGAAGCGATTATTGACAAAATTAATTTTTTCAATTTGAGTTTGTGGACCCTCTTCTATGGTTAACTCAATGTTAAAAAACTGAACCCAAGAAGTTTTGCTTTTAACGAATTGAGTAAAATCTATTTTCTTAATTTGAGCTTTTATAAATCCCTGATTCTTCAAAGCTGTAATCAAATTAAGACTGGCCACTTCAAGATCTTTTCGAATAAATAAATAATTGTTAATTTCACTAGAAGCATTTTTAAAAAATAAATCAGAATAAAAAGACTCATTGCGGCTTGATTGACCAAGTATTTTAACTTGATGAAGTCGTGTCGGTTTATTTTCATTAATGTTAAATAGTATATTTGTCGTATTATTTCTATTTGTGACACTCGTTTTTATATCGACGGAATCAAATCCACGAAGCAAGTACTCATTTTTAATTTTTTGTTTAAATTCATCTATAAATGAATTGTCTGGCGAAAAAAAATCTGAAGTCTGTAAAATTTCTTCTTTTATAAATTGAGTTGTTAAATGATGGTGTCCAGAAAATTGAATTTTGTACTTAGGAGTTTCATCAAAGGAGTAATTAAGGTCCACAAAAGTGTCATTTTTTCGATATATAATTTGAGGGGATGAAATTTTTGTTTGAAAAAAACCAAGCTCATTTAAATGCTTTCTCAATGACGAGTTAATTTTCTTTAAATTGTCATCAGTTAAATTTCTATATATCGGATTCCAATATATTTTTGATTTTAAGTAGTCTGTATTTTCTTTATTTAATCCTAAAAAGTTGATTTTTTGGATGCGAGTTTGAACGCCCGAAAAGACTGAAACTAAGATTGATTTTTCAAGTTGTGATGAGATTTTTTCTGACACTTTAATATTTACTTTTTGATAACCCTGATTTTTAAAGTATGTAGTTAATCTGTCAATTGCACCTATAACTTTATTAGAGTCATTAAAGTCATTGTTATTAATGTTCATAATTTCTAAGGCTTCTTCAAATGACAAATCAGGTAAGTTCATAAAATCAACAGATTTAATTCTTCTGTTTAATTCACCACTAATAAAGATTAATTTTGTATTTTCAACTTGAGGATTTTCTTTTCTTTCAAATCGAAGCTTACGAATGTTTGTTTTTAAATAGATGTACTTTAATAATTGATTAAGCTCATCATCAAATTCCAGTTGATTCTTTTCTAAAGACAAAGCCTGAATTTTTTTATACTGAGGATATTCAAGTATAATCGAATTTAAATTTTTTTGAATTTCTTTAGGCCACAAACTTAAATCAAATAATTCCACATTTTTTGAAAAACTTGGAATCGAAAAAGCTGTGACAGTTATTAGAAAAAGAAGCGAAGTGAATAATCTCATTCGAACTCCTTTTTGTATTCAATGTCAAAGCCGCCTACGCCGATTTCATTTTGTTCATTTTGCAGAATATTAGAATCCTGAGTTGTAGGTTGATTTTGATAATTCAAAATGACAGAAGTGTCTGTTTTAAAAAGCCATTGTAGTCTAACTTCATTATTTTGTCGATCACCAGTTAACGTTCTTGAATAGGACGTGTTTAATTTTTTTCCAAGTTTTTTACTAACGATTACTTTTGGAACAGCAATGTTTCGAGTGCTATCTACTGAGGGCGTTAACTGAACGTTAAGACCAAGCCTAGATTGAATTTTTTTACTAAATTCAGATTGATTCCCAAGAGCAGATAGCAATTCTAATCCAGTTTGTTTTTGTTGTGTATCTGAAGAAATACTTTGATCGCTAACAGATGACAAGTACCCTAACGTCAGTAACGAAAAAATATCTGTTTCACTCAGAATAGGCAGGCTTGTGGCTTTTATCTCAGGCTTTTTTGCAAAACCACTAATTGAAAGATTGATATCGTAATCTGAGACTCGTGCGTTTGCTGTTAAAGTCATTTCTGGATTGATATCTTTTGTTTGAGTAAACTTAACTAAGCCATTTTGAATATCAAATGGCTTATCTTTAAAATAAAGTTTACTTCCAGGTTGAATTTGAATTAGACCGCCTACGATCGGAAACTCAGGCGAGCCTGTTGTTGTTATAAAACCTGTAATAAGTCCTTCAGTAAGGCTGTTTTTAACGATCAGTCCTTTTGTAAATTGACTTTTGACATCCAGATTTAAACCTGAAGATTGTTGTTCGAATTCCTTCGTCGGTAGTAATCGATTCAAGGGAAGTGTTTTTGAATCATTTTGATCTGAATTAGAAAATTCTTGAGTAATTAAACCTTGATCAATAGTGTGATTTATTTTTAAAGTGTACGGTAGCCAGTTTCCAAAAAAATTAATGTCTGCTGATCCAAGA
>JAYUJM010000170.1:0-11911 GCA_043765175.1 Pseudobdellovibrionaceae bacterium
TTATAAATTTTTAACGTTTTAAATTCCTCAACATATGCTATTTTTTGGCTCGTTAAAAGTTTATCTATGATTAATTGAGCACTAGGCCAACCTGCAGATTGAGTGTAAAATGCCAATAGTCCGTTTGTATTTAAACGGTTCAAAAATAATTCAACTAATGATTCATCGTCAAGCAAATGAGAGGGTATATTTTCTTTTATTGAAAATTCACATAAATGAAAAAAAGTTGCGATATCAAAAAATGAGATATCATTTTTATTTAATGTATAAATATCTGCACATATGACTTTGTAGGTCGATGCTAAAAGTGGAAGCTCAAGTGATAACTTAAAATAGGATTGGAATTCTTTGAAAGCAGGAGTTATTCCAATAATATAATTTTTTAGATTTAAATTAAAATTTTGCAAACCCACATAGTGATGTTCACCTGTTCCAAAATGAAAAATGTTCTTATTTTCAATTTTATGATCCATGAGATAACTTACAAAATGTTCATCGCAAGGGCATTTCGTAAAGTTTAATTTCCAAACAGATTTTTTACGAAAAAGTGAGAACCCAATAGTATGTGGTACACTTGGGTTTTTAAAACCTGCGCTGACAGCTATTTTTGCTATTTTTTTATAGATACTAAAAAAATTATTTTTTTTCATTAAAGTTGAGTTTTATTAAAAACACCGTTTTTGTCAACTTTATCAAAAAGCATGGTGTCTTTTGCAGCTTGATCAGCTGTTTCGCGTGCAAATTTAAATGCTCTTATAGCGCCGATGAAAATATCTAGTGATACTTTCGAGTAATCTGAATCAGTAATAAAAAACTTAAGCAAAGCACCTTGTTCGTGTTTTTCAACTTCAATACGTGCATTTACTTTTTGAAATTGAGGAGCTTCGACAATCACATTAAGATCGTAGGCATTGTTACTTTTTGCAGATTCTGTGACGACAAAGTTCATACTTTTAATACCCTCAAAATATTCTTTCAAAATGGGGAAGTCTGGTTTAACTTCATATTTTACAACATTTTGTCGAACAGTCTTATTTTGAATCTTTACAAATCGAGTAAGCCTACTAGAAGGGCTTTCGCCACTGCCATAATCGTTTCTATTAAAATTCATTCGATGCAGCTTCAAAAATTCTTCAGGTGAAGTTCTAATCACTCGAAAGCCCACAAAATTTTCTGCGAAAAGCAGAGCGGGAAAAAAATAAAAAATAGATATAAGGATACTTTTTAATTTCATAGATATGTCATTGTCCTTTTGTAAAAAGCATAATATAATTTTGTTTAAATATCACTCCTTTCAAAGGTTAATATGAAGACAAAACATATTTCAGTCATAGGTCTAGGTTATGTAGGATTACCAGTAGCAGTAGCAATGGCTAAAAAATTTAAAGTCACTGGATTTGATATTAATGAAAAAAGAATTCATGAACTTGATCAATTCTTTGATAAAACTCATGAAGTGAGTGCGACAGATCTAAAACATGAAAATTTAAAATTCACAACTGATCCAACATTGTTAAAAGAAGCTGATTTTTATATAGTCACTGTGCCAACACCCATTGATGATGCGAACAAACCAAATTTGGCTGCTCTTGAAAGTGCTTCTTTAACAGTGGGTGCTCACTTAAAAAAAGGTGATGTGGTTGTTTATGAATCGACTGTTTATCCTGGTCTTACTGAGGAAATTTGTGTTCCCATTTTAGAGAAAGAGTCTAATTTAAAATATAAAATTGATTTTAAAGTTGGGTACTCTCCTGAAAGAATTAATCCAGGGGATCCACAGCATCGTTTTGAAACAATTAAAAAAGTTGTCTCTGGATGTGACGCTGAGGCATTACAACAAATCGCTGAGACCTATGGAGCAGTTGTTACAGCGGGAATTTTTCGTGCAAGTTCTATTGCTGTCGCAGAAGCAGCAAAAGTTATCGAAAATACACAAAGGGATCTTAATATAGCATTGATTAATGAATTAAGTATCATTTTTAACAAAATGAAAATTGATACTATTGATGTCCTTGAGGCAGCAGGAACGAAATGGAATTTTTTACCTTTTAGACCTGGTCTAGTTGGTGGACACTGTATTGGTGTAGATCCGTATTACTTAACTTATCAATCAGAAAAATTTGGCTACATTCCGCAGGTTATTCTTTCAGGACGAAGAATTAATGATAGCATGGGGCAATATGTTTCGGATGCGATTATTAAAAAGCTTTGCCAACATGACGTTCATGTTAAAAATAGCAGAGTTTTGATTTGTGGAATTACTTTTAAGGAAAATTGCCCTGATATTAGAAATTCTAAAATTTTTGATATCATTCATCACTTAAAAGATTTTGGCGTCGAGGTTTTAGTGACAGATCCTTGTGCTGACGAAAGTGAAGTGTTTCATGAATATGGTATTAAATTGCAAAAATTTGAAACCATTAAAGATTGCGACTCCGTTGTTTTTGCAGTTCCTCATGATCAATACAGATCTTTAAGTAAAAAAACAATTTTGGAAAAATTAAGAAATAAAAAACTGTTATTTGATATAAAAAATATTTTCGATAAAAAAGATTTAGAAGCTGATGGAGTTGTTTATTGGAGACTTTAAAGTTACAACAAAAATACAGATGGTTAGTTACAGGATGCGCTGGTTTCATAGGATCACATCTCGCCGAATTTTTACTTAAAAATAACCAAATCGTTTTTGGACTAGATAATTTTTTTAACGGGTCACAAAATAATTTAGATGAAATAGTAAAAAATTTAACTCCTGAGCAGTTGAGAAACTTTAAATTTGTAAAAGGTGATATTCGTGATTCATTACTTTGTTTAGAAATGACTAAAGAAATTGATTTTGTTCTTCATCAGGCAGCCGTTGGATCAGTGCCTCGTTCGATTGCAACTCCTGATGTGACATTTGATACAAATATTAAAGGTTTTTTTGAAATACTCAATGCTTCTAGAATAAATAGTGTTAAAAAATTTATTTTTGCGTCTTCAAGCTCTGTTTATGGATCGATTGAAGATCATTTGAAAACTGAAGAAAGAATTGGCCAAGCTCTTTCGCCCTATGGTTGGTCAAAACAGACTAACGAAACTTTAGCAGCTAATTTTAGACAAGTTTATAACATGAATATTATTGGCTTAAGGTACTTTAATGTTTTTGGTCCTAGACAAAATCCAAATGGTGATTATGCTGCAGTTATTCCTAAGTGGATTACAAATTTTATCAATAACAAACAGTGTTTTGTTTTTGGAACAGGAAATCAGTCGCGGGATTTTTGCTTTGTAGAGAATGTAATCCAAGCAAATATTAACTCAGTTTTGCAGCCAACTTCGAAAACAGATCCTTGGATTTTTAATATTGCTGTCGGTGAGCAAACAAGTTTATTAATGCTTTTTGAATATATTAAAAAGGAACTAGAAAGCCAAAAATTATCAATTAAAACTAAATCAAATGTTTATTTAGAACACAAAGAGGCTAGAAACGGCGATGTCATTAATTCACTTGCAAATATAGAACGAGCTCGTCAGTTTATAAAATATCAACCACTTTTTAATATAAAAATGGGATTAATTAAAACAATAGATTGGTATGTCAACTATAAGCAAATGGAGCTTTAGGATGTCAGTTAAATTTACAACTTTTTTTGTTCTCATCTTCGCATTTTCAAGTTTGTCATATGCAAAATGTACGTCTTTAAACGAAAAAATTTATTATTTAATTAAAAAAGGTGATCACATCGCTAAAGTTTTGCGGGGTTTTAATCTAGTACCTATTTTTTGTACGGATTGTTCCTTGGCATCACTGTTAAAAATTAATAATTACGAGAACAAAGATTTAATTCAGCCTAAGGATGAAGTAGCTTTGCCATTTAGATGTAAAGAAGATTACATGCATTTTCAGATGACAGAAATTAAAAATAAGAAATTTTTAATGTTTAAACAAAATACTTACGAAGCTATTCTCAGTAGTAAAACGGAATTTGATCCCTCCGTTGGAATTATTTCTATTCCGATGCCTTCGGTTAATCTGCCAACTCCAAAAAGCTCGACACCAACGTATAAACAAATTGTAGTGTCCTCTAGAAGTACAGGTTATCTTGTAGAAAATGGTCAAAATGATTTTGCTAAAATTGATTGCAATGGATATTGGAATTTAGCAGATAATAAATGTGAAGTTTTGATGAATGAGCTCTATATTGGTCTTAGTAATTCATTGAATAAAATTGATTACTCCTTACTTAATAATAGTTCAGGCACTGCAAGTAGTTACATCAATCCAAGTCTACATTTAAACTGGATACATTTTTTTAAAACGAATTTTAGATCATATTTAGGTAGTAGTATTAATTATCATGATTTATCTAAATTTGATTTAAATCTTTCATCTAAAAATACAGATACTTATGAATTCAATCTTGGCTTGAGTTATCAACTTCAATCTTGGAATCTGCAGTTCGGATTTTCTAAAGAAAGTAAGTATTATTTAAGTTCTTCAGCAAGCAATGACAATTCAGTGAGTAAAGTATACCCTGATTTTTTTCAGTTCAGAGTTACTCATTCTTGGGACATAGCTGATACTTTAAAAATAGCACCCTTCATAAATTTAAAGAATTCTTTTAATTCCACAAGTAGTGCAAATTTAAAACCAAATAAAATAACTACATTTAGCCTTGGAACGAGTTTAAAAACAAATCTTAAAAATCATGAGTTTTTTAATTCTTTTACTTTTGATCTTTCTCTAATCAAAGAGGAATCAAGTACAAATATAAGTGATCAAAGTAGCAGTAGTATTCGATTAGGTATTGGAAAATACTGGATATTGGATTAGTGCTCAATGATGAATGAAAAAATAATTTTTATTATAGATGATTTTTTTTACGATTGGCAAAAATCAATTATTGATGAATTTATAATAAAAAAAAATGAAGTTCTGCTTTACTTTTCAAATAACTCTGAAAAAATTGAAAATATCAAATATTTTAATTTCAAGAAAATTGAAAGCATTCAACTTTATGGAAAGTATGATTTTTTGCCGAAAGAATTTGTATTAAACGAAGTTCTTATTGAAGAACTAGGAATTAATCACATTATAAATTTGTCTCAAAATCCTTTAGGAGTCAGTGTTTCTAATCAACTGAATTTCTTTTTTTTAAATTTTCTTTGTGATCAGGATTTTTACGCATTAAATAATATTCCATTGAAAAACTTTAGAGAAATCGAAATTCATATATATTATAAAGCTATCGACCAGAGAATAGTTAGACTCAAGAAATCAGTATTTTCTGCTATAAGATATTCGTCCAGAAAAAATAGTCTTTTTTTAAAATTTATATTAAGTGATATTTTGTTTTCAGTTCTTTCTGTTGAAGACTTGGATCAAGAAGAGATTCATTCAGAAAAACCAAAAAAAAATAAGGATTCTTTTCTCAATTTTTGTAAATTTCATGTTTCAATTTTTATCCAAAAAATAAATTTTGTTTTTAAATCGATAAAAAATGGTTTTACATACCAGAAATGGAATATTGGACAAATTAAATATAGCGAATTAAATCAAACTTATACTCAACCTGTATTTCGTCAGTGGCTATTCGATTTGCCATCTTATTCAAGTTTTGCAGATCCATTCTTGATCCTAATAAAATCAAAATTATTCATTATTTTTGAAAATTTTAATTTTAAAACAATGCTTGGAAAAATATCGATCATCGAATATTCTTCTGATAAAAAAGCTTATGTAAGCAACGAAGTGATTGATATTATAAGCGATAATTCACATTTTTCTTACCCTCATCCTTTAGTTTTAAAAAATGAAATCTATTTCTTAACTGAAAACTCTGTTCATAAAAACTTATTTCGTTATAAAATTTTTCCAAGAACACATTCTCAAGATAAAATTCAGTTTTCTATAACTGAAAAGGTAAAAATTTTAGGTGATTCAAATTTTGTAGATCCTACTCCGTTTTTTCATGATAACTTGTTTTGGCTTTTTGTTGGTAAACACGACCCATTCACAGCAGGTAGTGCAAAACTGTATCTTTATTTTTCTAATAAACAGGATGGTCCTTACACTGAACACGTTATGAGTCCTGTTGTTACTAGTATGAAGTGTGCTAGGTCCGCTGGAAACATCTTTAATTATAACGGAAAATTAATTCGTCCATCACAAAATTGTTTATACGCATACGGTGACGAGCTCAATTTAATGGAAATTAAAGAATTAACAACGACGTTATACAAAGAACAGTTTTATAAAACAATAGTTGCTGATAGTATGTATCCTGATGGATGCCACCACATCACAGTTTGCGGGGATATAGTTTTAGTCGACGGGCTTAAAAACAAGTTTTTATTTTCCATGCTTTTTGTAAAAATACCTTTTAAAGTTAAACAATTATTTTTTAAATTAATAAAATATTTCAAAAAAAATTAGAACTCTATCCCAAGACCTATTCCAGAATTGATCAGCAAATCACTACGAACAAGTAAAGTACTTATATCAAGTTCAACATGAAACAGAGAACTTTTCATAGGAACCCAAGTTAAAGTAAAGCCTGCACGCGAAATATAGTATCCTGTACTAATATTCGTTTCAGTTTGATCATTCATTCGTAGCAACTCAGCGTGCAAAGAAGTGTCAATAGGAGATCTTCTTCGTTTAAAAAAACTTCCTTCTGCATTGTATTTAAATAAAAAGTAGCCAGGAGTTTGAATTCGAAGTCCTGCACCTGAAAATGAATAATTAGAGTCAGTGGATTTTCCATAAATCAACTGCATAAGCCATCCGGGTCGCATAAAAAAAGATAAATTAAGTTCTTGATTTCCAGCATATTTTTTGGGTTCCGATACCGGTTCATTCGATATATTATCATTATTTTTTAATGAAGCTGTAAAGCTAACATAGCTTCGATCTTTGCCTGCATAGGTTGAGATCGAAGAAGTGAGCACTAACAGAAGTGCTAAAACTGAATAAAATTGCATCATATAATCCTAACAGCTGAAAAACAGATTGCACAACCAAGTTAAGACTTAAATCTAGAAGTTATATATTGAACTAGACTTTGAACAGATCACAATTAAAACAAACAACTTGATCGGCGTCAGTATCAGCTGTGATTTTAATAATATCTTGAATCAGATTTTCGATTCTATTTTTTATCTCAAGATAATCTTTTTGAGAAACTGACATTGTAACAGTGTAGTATTTTTCTTGATCTGTAGCAATTTCACTTTTTAGTATAGATTTCATCCGCCAATTAGCATGATGCTTTAAAAAATAAATTGAACCGCGATCGACGTAAGTTCTTTGTTGCCCCATGAAATAATAATCATCAACTTGGTCGCATAATCTTGCGCGTACTAAAAACTGAATATGTTCTAATGCTTTGGTCCGAGGTAAATTAAAGTATTCAATGATATCTTCAAGAGTTTTGCCAGAAACAGATGTGGAGCAATACAGTCGAATAGCAGAGTAAATCCATGAAGAATAGAAAGTTGCTTTTTCTAGATCTGATGGATCATGTTCTTTTGTATAACGTTTGGAAACTTTTTTAATGTCAGTTTTAAATTGTTGTAGTTTTTGTTGTAAATGTTTTTTAAATCTTTCAGTGGAAGCGCGTGATATCTTAATAAGCAAAAGCAAATATTCAGATTCCGTATCTGAAAGTTCAAAATAATCTGCTAAATCAAACCCTTGCTCTTCCGTTAGTTCTCTTGAGCCTGACATGACTTGGCTCATAAGAGTTGAATGAATACGCAAATGCGCTGAAATCTTAAGAAGCTCTCCACGTCCTTTGCGAGGTCTTTTTTCGAGTAAAATTTTTATGTAATCACGATAGTCTGAGAGCTCAAAACTCATGTAAGTACCTCGAGTTTTTGAATATTACATATATTTACAAAAATGTAAATATAATTATTATAATTTTACAAAGTTTATGTAGATTAGATCTAATGATATTTGGTAGATTGTCTTTAAGTTAAAAGCGCCGCTAGCGAATGAGTCTTATTCTTTCGTGTTCAGCAGTGAGTGATTAGCTCCGTTATCATAGAGGTCGTTATGAAAATTTATCAATCACTTATTTTAACTTTCCTTAGTGCTTTGTTGATTCAATCTTCAGGACAAGCAAAGCCTGGTGGTGGTGGCACTGACATGGGCGGCGGAGATTTCATTCGAGCCGATTTTTTACAACGTGGAAACGCAGTTATTGACTATTTGAAAAATTCAACAAGTGGCAAAACGTTAGTTTCTGAAAACAAATTAAATCTTGAAAGATTAAAAAAATCTTTAGATGTAAACATTATTAAAGTTTCTGAAAACACTTTAGTGGATCGTACAGGTTCAGTCGTTGATGCTTTAGGTTCACCCAAGTCCATCATCTTGAATAAACAAAGTTGGGCTTTGTTTGCCGAAAATGATTTGGATAGTTATTTTTTAGTTTTTCATGAAATGCTTCGTGAAAATGGTATTGAGGATGATAATTATGTTATTTCAAAAAAAATTACTCCATTTTCAGATTTATATAAAGTAAAGCAATTATTTACTTTAAGAAAACCTCTTATTGCAGAAGACAGTTTGATCAATGTCGTTCAAAAAGATCGAATCACATATGGTGGCACAGGTTGTCCTTCGGATTCGAGTAAAAACTTAACTCGATTTGATTCTGTTAATAATACTTTTGAAATTTTTCCTGCTGATATGACTGTAACTGTCGGAGCTAATTTAAAAAGTTTTGAAAGACAAGTGTGTTTAATTGCTATTCCGTTTAAAGCCAGTGCTGGACAAAAATTGATCGTGACTCAAGTTGATTTTGCAGGTGAATTTGATTTAAAAAATCAAAAAACAGCCAATGTTCTTTTCTCAGTATTCCAAGCTGGAGATGATGCTGAAATCAATGCGAAAATTATTTCAACTCAAAAAAATAGTATTTCTGCAGGATTTTTGCTACGTGAAAATAAGCGTATTGAAACCAGTTGTGGCGGCGAAGGAATTATCAGAGTTAATTCTGAAATTCGCATCCAAGAACTGACTAAACCTAGCGATAAATTGGCTTCAACTGTAAAATCAGGAAAAGTGGCAATTTATTTTAAATCTATTCCTTGTCAGTAATTTAAAAATTTAGACATTTAAAAAGTGAAACAAATAACCATAACCACAGGATAACTCCTGTAAAGGATAACTTTATGAAAAAATCGATCTTAGTAGCCATGACAGTTCTTTTTACGCAGCAAATTTTATGGGCTCAATCAAGTCTTGACCCAAAGCCACCGGTTGAAGAGCCGATCAAAATTGGTCAGCCTGCCTACGGAGGAACGGGATGTACTGAGGGGACTCTTCAGTTTTTGATACAAAAACAACAATTTAAATTGAAATTTAAAGATTTGTCCTTTAACAATCCTGTATCAGTTATTAATCGTAAAAACTGTTCTTTTAGATTACCACTTGAAGTGGCAGCAGGATATCAAATGGCCATTATCAAAACTGAAATTCTAGGTCAGCAAAAAATAAATAAGCAATTTAATCTTCAGATTGACTCACGGGCTGGTTTTTTGGGTGCTACTAAAAATTTAAGTTCAACAAAGGCTTTGACCTCTATTGATATCGGTAAAATAACTTTGAACTCAATTGCTCCTGCGGCCAATCTTGATTGGTCTGCATGCGGTCGTAGTTTAATGTTAGAAATAAACTTGGCTTTCAGAGCAATAAGTTCGGCTAAAGATCCAAAACAACAAGCTTTGCAAGCCGGCTTACAAAACTTGAATACAAGCTATGCATTCAGAAAATGTCAGTAGTTGAGTATTATAATAGATATTGATAACTAAAATATTTCAAGTGAAAATAAGGAATGAAAAATTCCCTAAATCCTCAAAAAGAAATCCAAGCCACAACAAAAGAGTGGCTTGGATTAGTCGTTTTAGCGCTACCTTGTATGCTATATTCAATGGATCTGACAGTTTTAAATTTAGCGCTTCCGCAATTGAGTTTGCATTTAAAACCAAGCGCTTCCCAGTTGTTGTGGATCGTTGATATTTATGGTTTTTTTGTAGCAGGTTCTTTGATAACAATGGGTAATTTAGGTGATCGAATAGGTCGTAGAAAAATGTTACTTATTGGTGGTTTTATCTTTGCGCTAACATCATGTTTAGCTGCATTTTCAACAAGTGCCGAAATGCTAATATTAATGCGCGCTTTGCAGGGAATGGCCGGAGCAACACTAGCGCCATCGACTTTATCTTTAATTAGAGTCTTATTTAAAAATCCGCATCAAAGAGCCCAAGCCATAGGTTTATGGGGAGCTAGTTTTTCAGTAGGAGCACTTTTAGGGCCTGTTGTCGGAGGATTTTTAATAGAGCATTTTTGGTGGGGGTCAGTTTTTTTAATTAATATACCAATTATGGTGTTACTTCTTATTTTAGGGCCAAAAATTCTTCCAGAATATAAAAATTCTAAATCAGAAACGTTAGATTTATCTAGTGCAGGACTTTCTCTAGTAGCTATATTGACATTAATTTTTGGACTCAAACACATAGCCGAAATTGGACTATCAACGCTGTCAATGGGAAGCATGGTTGTGGGATTTTTACTAGGTTTATTTTTTATTCAACGTCAAAAAAAGCTGAAAAATCCTTTAGTGGATTTGAATTTATTTAAAAATAAAATATTTAATTATTTAATTGTTACAAATTCGCTGACGATGTTTGTATTTTTTGGAACGTTTATTTTTAATTCTCAAATATTACAGTTAGTAATGGGGTTATCTCCAATGCAAGCTGGTTTATGGTCTTTACCCTCTACTGTGGGAACTTTTTTCAGTGGAATTTTTGCACCTAAGTTAACACGATATATTCGACCGGCTTATTTAATGTCGATCGGTTTAGTTGTCGGCAGTATTGGGTTTTTGATTGCAGCGCAGGTCAAAGGAATAAACGATCTTTACTTAATGACCTTTGCAACCGTTCTTTATTCGATGAGCTGTGTCCCTGTCTTATTATTTACAACAAATATGTTGGTCAATAGTGCACCAGCAGAAAAAGCAGGGTCAACGGCAGCTTTATCAGAAACAGGAAATGAATTAGGCGGAGCTACAGGAATAGCACTTTTAGGAAGTGTAGGAACATTTATTTTTCAAAAGAATATGACTGGAAGCTTAGCTCAAATTGTATCGCCTGAAATACGAATAAAAATGTCCTCTACACTGGCTAATGCTTTAGAATTTGCACAGCAAATAAAAATAAATGACGCGGCATTGGCTAATCAATTAGTTGAGATATCAAAAAATAGTTATTTAATGTCTTTTAAAATTTCTATGTTAATAGCAGCAGTAATTTTATTTTTCTTGTCAGCGTTGGTGATTTTTCGATTGAAAAATATTCAACTAGAAAATGAATCATAGAATATTTTAAATGATCAATTCAATTTTTTTAGCACTTTGTTCTAATATTTCTTTTTCAGTTGCGAGTTTATATTTTACAGATTTTTCCAAAAAAATAAGTTCGGTTTGGGTTAACTATGTTAAAGCTTTAGTTGCATTTGTTTGTTTTTCTTTACTGTGTCTTTTCTTATCAATTCCTTTTCAGTTATCGCAACTTAGTTTTTTTTGGCTTTGTATTAGTGGTTTTTTAGGTTTGTTCATTGGGGATATATTTTTATTTAAAGGATTTGCTCATTTAGGCTCAGGAAGAGTACTCATGATTTTTGGATTTCAGCCATTGTTTTTAGGAATAGCTTCAGTTTTTATATTTCAGGAAAGCTTTTCATTAAACAGATTGATCGCCATATTTTTTTTAATCTTGTGCTTACTTTGTTTTTCTTTAGAGTCTGTCAGACAAAAAGGTCATTGGGATTTTAAGGGAATTATGTTCGCATTGATTGGCATACTTCTCGATGGAAGTGGAGTTTTACTGACAAAAAAAGCATTTATAGAATCTC
>JAYUJM010000171.1:0-11840 GCA_043765175.1 Pseudobdellovibrionaceae bacterium
CCGATCTAAATGGCGCGATCATGTTGAAGCATCAGCTTTTGAAAATAAGAAAAAAGGTGATAAAATTAAAATTCAAATCGATGAAATTTTATTTGAGCAAAAAAAACTTTCACTCGGTATCGCAGGCAGTGGTGAAGATAACTCTTGGCGTGAACACAATCAGGGAAAAAGTGGGTTCACGACAAGCAATAGTTTCGGTGGCCTTGCAGGATTACTAAAGAAGAATTAGTTAATCTTATTTAAATTCAATACTCAAAGAATTAAGTCGTCCAACATCCTGAGCTGCTAAGTCTTGAATTTGTATTTTATAGTTTCCAATATTTAATTCTGATCCTAGACTTGAAGTGACTTCATAAGATTTTTTTATATCATCGGTATTCCCTCCAGCTCGAGAGTGAAGAAGAGCAGTTTTTCCTGAAGGAGATGTTACTTTTATGACTAAATCTCCGATATAAGTATGGCTCAAATTTAGCGTAACATAAACTTTCCTAGTTCCTGGTAATTTGTTAACTGCAATATTGCCAGAAACACCTGTAGTTAAATTATCAGGAATATTTAGAACTTGTGTTGAAGTAAATTTATCTCCGATAACAACTGGTGGATCTATTGGTGGGGTGGTTCCTGGGATAAAAGGTCTAGCTTGTGAAATTCGAGTAATATCTTCGCCGCGGCAAGCATTTTCTGCACAAACATTTGAAATCATGCAACTTCCTTGTCGAATAAAGTCAGCTTCGCCTCGAACTAAAATTCCTTCGATAAAACCTGTATTGGGATTAAAAACTGCGGATCCTGAATTTCCACCGTAAGTGTCAACACTGGCTAATATATATGAGCTATTTGAAATGGATCGAACTTGTCCTCCGCCAGTTACTTTTGTAGGTAATCCTGTGGGATGTCCAATAACGACTAATGGATCGCCAACGGCAACTTCACCTGATTGTCGAACTTGAAGAACTGCGTGGTTTGCGACGACACGATCAATTTTAACAATCGCATAGTCAGCGCCTGTATTTTCTAAAACTTGTTTCACTACAGATTTGCATTTATAAACTTCGCTCACAGGCACGCTAGTAGGTTGAATTCCAGCAGATTTGACAGCATAGCCAAATACAAAAGAAGTATTATTGCAATCCATTTGATTTTTTATACAGTGCCCAGCGGTAATAATTGTATCAGGTCCCACAAGAGATCCCGAACAAAATGCAGCAGTGCTTTGTTCTTGAAATTTTTCACTCGCACAAAGATTGTAAGCTGACCCGAAAGGATCTCCTTTAATAGTTACAATGCTGGCACCAACAGTTAAGTTAGAGTTTTGGACAAGAGCAACAGTAGAATCAGCTAATCTTTTAAGTCGCTCATCAGAGACTTGATATAAATCTAATCTTCCATCAGATCCGTAAATAACTTTTGAGTTAATAATGGGTTTACCATTTTCGTCAAATTTATTTTCGTTTTGTGTTTCGGGGGCACAGCTTGCAATGGTAATGAATAAAAGACCAGCTGCAAATATTTTAATAAGATTCATAACTCTCCTTGTTGTTTAAGCTAGACTTTATTCCTGAAAGTCTTTTTCATAAGAATTTGACAAAGCTATTTTATGAAAAGGTTAGTCATTTTTAATAAATTATAAAAAACAACTGACTCATTCATTGAATTATTAAATAATAGCTAAAAATTAAAGGGAGCTTTTATGAAATATTTTAAATTATTTGTTATTTTTATAGTGAATATAATTTTAACATTGAGTGTTAGTGCTGCAGATTATAAAGGTCATGGCTTAGAATCATTGTCCGCTGAGAAAATAAAAAAATATGCACCACCATCAATCTCGGCACAGTTGAGTAATCAAATTAGCAAAATGTTGGATGTCAGATCGCCAGGAATGGGGATGTTGTCGCCTGACAACAAAACATTGTATTTTACATGGGGAGTGACGGGGCAAAGACACATTTGGAAAATCGATGGTCCTCAAAAATTTCCTATACAGTTAACAAGCGGAACTGATTCTGTTCAGTTGGCAGAAGTCGCTCCGAATGGAAAATTTTTAATTATTTCTAAAGATGTCAACGGTCAAGAGAATCCTGGTTTATTTAAATTAGATTTAAACGATGGATCAATCACTGAGCTTTTTCGAAAAGAAAAAGTGCAAGCCAGTGTGGCTTTCTTAACAGATGATTCAAAATACTTATTTTTTACAGCCAATGATAAAAAGCCAGATTCTTATTCGACTTATAAGTTAGATCTTTCTACAAAAGAAATCAGTTTAATTTTTGAAGGTCAAGGAAATTGGTATGTCGCTGATCAGATACAAAATGGTGAAAAATTACTTTTTGTTAATCAAAAATCAAGCTTATCAAATGAGTATTTTGATTATGAAGTCGCCACAAAAAAACTTGTTCCAATTTATGGTCAAGGCATTGAGTCAGATTCTCAAATTAACTATAGTTCTAAAAAAGATGAATTTATTGTACTCACAGAAATTGATAATTTTAAAAGGCTTTATCTATTCAAGAATCAAAAACTAAAAATGCTATCTGATGAAAATATGAATTTTGAAGTCAGTGGTTTTAGTTTAGATCATTTAAGAAAAAGAATTATTTACACAATTAATCGTGATGGATATTCTGAACTAAAAGCTATTAGTGCTCAAACATTTAAAGAGATTCGATTGCCAAATATCAAAAATGCAGACAATGTTTTTTCGGGATCAACTACACGTGATGGTCGTATAACTATGCTTGGAATCGATTCAGCAAAATCACCAATGCTTAGTTATTCTTATAATTGGCAATCACAAAAACTGACTCAGTGGGTATTGCCTTCGGCTCCTGAAGTGGATTTGAAAGAATTTGCCGATGAAAAACTAATGAGTTATCAAACTCGTGATCATGTTAAAATTCCTATGTTCGTTCGATTTCCAAAAGGATGTAAGGAATCAAAAAATTGTCCAGTGGTTGTTCATTTTCATGGAGGTCCAGAAGCTCAGACGACAGCAGGTTTTGCTCCGATGTGGCAAATTTTTGTAAATCAGGGATTTGTAGTCGTTGAGCCGAATGTTCGCGGAAGCAGTGGATACGGTAAAAAATGGATTGATAGCGATAACGGCCCCTTACGTGAATCGGTGATCAATGATATTCCCGATGCAGCACTTTGGATCAAAGAAAATTGGAAAAATAAAAAAGGAGAATCACCAAAGGTAGGAGTCATGGGTTGGAGCTATGGTGGATATTCAACTTTGCTTGCTATGACTCGATTTTCTGGCGTGTATGATGCGGGTGTAGCTTTAGTAGGTATGAGTAATTTAGTAAGTTTTATAAAAAACACAGCTCCTTATCGAAGAGCCTTAAGAATATCTGAGTATGGTGATCCTGAAAAAGATCTAGTAGCCATGGAAAATTTATCACCGATAAATTATGTTAAAAAAGTAAAAAATCCGTTGATGATTATTCAAGGTGCGAATGATCCACGTGTTCCTGTTGGCGAAGCGCTTCAGATGCATGAAGCTTTGTTGTCGAAAAATATTCCTTCGGAATTATTAATTTTTGCAGACGAAGGTCATGGTTCTGCAAAGAAAGAAAATCGTATTCTAGAAATCGGAAATACCATTGAATTTTTTAAAAAACATCTTTATCCTAAGTAAGTAAAAAAGGAGATCGAATGAAAAAAACAATCGCTGCTTGTATAATAATAACTTTAGGTTTTGGGTTTGTTTCTTCTTGCGCTCATCATACGGGTAAAGATGCAAAAACTTGTTCTGATTGCTCTAAAGGAACTGACTGTAAAGACTGTAAAGATACAAAAGCAAAATCTGATTGTGCAGATTGTAAAAAATAAATCACAACAATTTCAATGGCTTATGCAAAAATCAATCGATTGATTGACTTATAGATAAAAATCATTCATTCTCTGTTGTATAAATAATTACGACAGAGATTTTTGATGACTGAATCTAATAAAAACATTTTAAAAAATAAAGAAAATACTCGATTTTGTTTAATTCAAGCAGCTTCAAAATTGTTTTCAAGCTTAGGCTACGATAAAGTATCTACACGTGATCTAGCGCAAGTCGCTCAAGTTAATATATCAATGATATCCTATCATTTTGGTGGAAAAGAAGGGCTTTATAAACAAGTCCTTTTTGATTTTGCAGAAAATATAAAAAATAATGTTGAAGAAATTTTCACAGAATTTACTTCTCGAGAGATCAATAAAGAAAATTTTATCAAAACAATGAGTCGAGTTATCGATCATATGGTTCACAACCGAATTGATAATCCTGAAATTTGTATTTTATTGTCTCGGGAAAAAATAGAAGGACTTCCTCACTCAAGAGAAGTTCATGAGATTTTATTTTCACCACTTGTGAAAAAATTTATTTTTTTGATCGAAAAAGCTCAAGAATCTAAAATTATTCGCGCAGATTTAAAACCTTTATTGTTTTTTACTTTATTAACTGAGGGGATATGGGGTTTTTTTGAATTGACTGCTTGTCATATTTCAGGATTTGAACATCATACCCATCTTTTAAAAGATCCTATTGAATTAAGAAATGAAATTATAAAAATATACTTAGAGGGAGCTCTTTTGTGAAAAGTTTATTAGTCGCAGTTATCAGTTTGTTTTTGGTATCTAAAATTCAAGCCATGAATGTGGATGAGTATTTAAATCAATATAAAAGTAAAAATAGAAGTTACCAAGCATTAGATTTATTAAGTCAATCAAGTTTACAAAAACAAAATGAAAGCAAATTAGAATTTTCACCACTACTTTCCTTAGGATATTTAAAAAATAGTGATAAGTCTTTACCTAATCAATTTGCTAACAAAAGACAAGTTGAACAGTACGATCTCAGTTTGGCTCAAAAATTTTCAACAGGAACTCAAGTCAAGCTTGAAGCAAAAACGTTACGGTTTAATAATGAAGGTACAAGTATTCCAGGAACTGATAAGTATTCAACGGGGGCTTTAGGCATTTCTTTAAAGCAATCACTTTGGAAAGATTTTTTTGGTGTGAGTTCACGTATCAGACTACACCGCGGAGAAATGCTTAGAAAAATTAATCAATTGAGTGTTCAATTGCAAAATCAGGCTGCGATTTTAGAATCAGAAGTTTTATTTTGGGATTATGCATTTTATCAAGAGGATTTCAAGCTTAAAAAAGCAAACCTAGAACGTGCTCAAAAATTATTAAAATGGACTAATCTTCGATTAGGTAATGGCATTAGTGATAAAGCAGATTTTTTAAATTCAAAAGCACTAGTTGCACTGCGAGAACTTCAAGTGACTACAGCTATGAGTGATTTGAAAAATACAGAAATTAGAGTCAGACAAAATTTAGAATTAAGTGATGATGAAAAAACTCCAACCCTTCAGTTGGATTCAAATAAAGAACGACCTTATATAAAAAAGTTGAAGCAACTTAATAATATTGTAAAAATGGAAATCTATTTAGCTTCTCTTGAAGCAGACATCAGTAAAACGATTGCTGATGAAACAACTGATAATTTAAAACCTGATTTAAATTTATTTGGAAGTTATTATTATACTTCATTTAATAAAGACTACGATAAAGCAGTTTCTGAAATGACTCAAAGTGAACTGCCTCAGTCGACGATTGGAGTCAGTTTATCTTGGTTATTAGGAGGGTCCATTAAAAGTTCTACTCTTGAGGCTTTAGAAAAAGAAAGTTTGTCTTCAGCACTTAAAGCAAGCCGAAAAAAAACAGACAGTGTTCAGTCTTGGTCCGAATTTGTACGCCAATATAATGTTTTGGAACAACAAGCAAAAATTTTAGATCAAATTGTAGAAATTCAAAAAAATCGGTTACAAGCTGAAAATCAACGTTTTTCAAAAGGTCGTTCAGTTACAGCCTCTGTTATTACTGCTGAAACTGAAGCTGCTGAAGCTGAGTCAAATGCGCTTAAAACGCGAATTGGACTTCGAAAATATGAAGCTAGTAGTTTACTTTATTTTTCACCAACAGATTTGAATTAAGGATTATTTATGAATTTAGCAGCTCTTTCGATTAAACGTCCTATTTTTATAACTTGCTTAGTCAGTCTTATGATTATTCTGGGAATATTAGCATATAAAAAAATGCCTGTAGATCAATTTCCTGATGTTACTTTTCCAATTGTCTTTGCTGAAATACTTTATCCGGGTGCTTCACCAGTGGATGTAGAACGTCAAGTTTCTAAAGTTATTGAGGATGAAGTGTCAAGTCTTCCAGGCTTAGAAACTGTTTCATCCTATAATTACGATTCTTTAGCAATTATTATTATTAAGTTTAAATTAGGAACAGACATTAAAGAAGGCGAACAGCAAGTCAGAAATCGCATCCAGAATGTGCGAAGTAAATTACCGATCGATGTTAAAGAGCCTAGCATTCGTCGCTTTGATCCTGCTGATCAGCCGATAGTCACTTTTGCATTAAATTCTAATCTGCCAACTGATGAGCTTTATGATATTGCCAACGAGAAAATTAAACCGATCATCGAGAGAACTCAAGATGTGGGATTAGTCAGAATTGTTGGAGGACAGAAAAAGGAAATTCATGTTGAAGTCGATAAAAATAAACTTCAAGATCGTCAGATTTCAATGTTGCAAGTCTCAAAAAAAATTGAAGAGACTTCTAAGGATATTCCGCTTGGTAAAAACGAAGATTCGCAATCTGAAGTTCTTTATAGAACAATCGGAGAATTCAGCACACTCGATCAAATAAAAAATGTAGCAGTTAACTTTATTGGATCTGACAGAAGTGTAAAGCTTTCAGAAATTGCAATCGTCAAAGAAAGTCTTGAAAAAGCAAAAAGATTTTCATCGATTAATGGTAAAAATGCGGTATTTTTAGATGTTTACAAACAATCCGGAGCCAATACAGTTGCTGTTTCAGATCGCTTGAAAGCGCAAGTCAAAAATTTAAATGAATTATTAAAAGAGAAAAAAATTGATGCCGAAGCCATATTAGTACGTGATGCTTCTAGACCTATTAGATTAAACGTTCTTGATGTTCAAGAAAGTATTTTAATCGGTATTATTTTATGTATTGTTGTTGTCTTTTTATTTTTAGGTTCTGCAAAGTCGACTTTTATTACAGGACTTGCTTTACCTAATTCATTACTTGGTGGATTTGTCTTAATGTATGCCATGGGATTTTCCTTAAATATAATGACTCTAATTGCATTGTCCTTAGCTGTAGGACTTTTAATTGATGATGCGATTGTTGTGCGAGAAAATATTTTTCGTCATTTGGAAATGGGTAAAAAACCAAAAGATGCAGCCCTTGAAGGAACTAATGAAGTGGCAATGGCTGTTGTGGCTACAACTTTAGTTGTCATGGCAGTATTTGGTCCAATCGCTTTTGTGCCAGGAATTGTGGGTCAATTTTTTAAACAGTTCGGTTTGACAGTTGTTTTTGTTATGTTGATTTCAATGTTTGATGCCTTCACGATTGCTCCTATGCTTTCTGCGTATATGGTGAGTTCATCTGATCATCAGAAAAAAAAGGGAGTTATTGCAAGTATTTTAGCGGCTTTTGAGAGATTTCAAATTAGCTTAGAAAATAAATATGAATCTTTATTAAAATGGACTCTTAAAAGTCGACTCAAAGTTATTTTAGGGGCATTTGTATTTTTTCTTGTTTCATTATTTTTAGTTAAATTTATCCCTAAAACTTTTTTACCTCCTACAGACTTAGGTGAATTCAGTGTGACAGTTGAATTGCCAACAGAAAGTTCTCTTCAAGCAACATATGATTTATCTAAAAAAATAGAAAATAAAATTAAAGAAGCCACTGAAGTTGATTTAGTTTCGCTCACAGTTGGTTCAAGTTCTTTTGAATCAAATAAATCTTCTTTTTATGTTCACTTAAAAACTTCATCCGAACGAAAAGGAGTCCATACTAGCGTAGTTAAAGAAAAAGTTCGTTCACTTTTAAAAGAATTTAATAATCAAGCCATCATTGCTGTTACAGATATTGATATCGGTGGTAGTGGTCAAAAGCCATTAAATTTATATGTTGTAGGGGATAATTTAGACGAACTAGCAAAGTACGTATTAGCTTTGCAAAAAGAAATTCAAAAAATTCCAGGTTTAGTGGATGTGGATACAAATTTTAGAACAGGTAAACAAGAGTACCATGTTGTTTTTGATCGTCAAAAATCAGAACAATTGGGAGTATCAACAGTCACTGCAGGAGCTGAATTGCGAAATCGCATTGAAGGATCAACTCCTGCAGTTTATCGAAAAAACGGTATTGAATACAATATACGAGTTAAATTTCCTGACGAAAACAAAGATTTAAAAAAAGAGTTTGCTACAACGTTAGTGCCTAATCAAAATTTCAATATGGTTCCATTAAGAAAAATTGCACAGGGTCAAGAAAGCCAAGGTTATTCTCAAATAAATCGTCAGAATAAGGGACGATTTATTGCTATCACTGCGAACTTGGGCCCCAAAGGTCAATTAGGGGATGCGACGACTCAAATTGAAAAGTTATTGGCAACATCCATGAAACCACCTTTAGGAATAACTTATCAATTTGAAGGACAGGCGCAGGATTTTAAAGATCTTATTACCAATATGTCCATAGCTTTAGGTCTAGGAGTTTTATTTATTTATTTAGTCTTGGCTTCGCTGTACGAAAGTTTTGTTTTGCCATTTACAATTTTGCTAGCTTTGCCATTGGCCATTTCTGGGGCATTTATTAGTTTATTGATGTTTCAAAAAACAATCGATATTTTTTCAATCATAGGCTTAATTCTGTTGATGGGTGTTGCTGCTAAAAATTCAATTTTATTAGTCGATTACACTAAAGAACTTGTTAATGAAGGTATGGAATTAAATGCAGCAATTTTAAAGGCTTGTAAAACTAGATTAAGACCAATTCTAATGACTTCTTTAGCTCTTATTTCTGGAATGATTCCTATAGCTGTTGGTGTGACGGCATTAGGATCACAAAGACAATCCATGGGAATTGCCATCATTGGTGGAGTCATTTCATCGACGTTGTTAACTTTAATTGTAGTTCCAGCAGCCTATGGATACATTGACAAACTGCGAACAGTTTTTTTGCGTAAGCCAAAAATTATTGTCTAATTTAATTTATTAGAGTAGTTTAATGAAAACTAAACGAGAATTGGAGAATTTATGAATAGACGTCATTTTTTACAGTCGATTGTAGCTGGAGCTGGAGCATTAATTTTACTTCCTAAATTAGCTCAAGCAGAAAGACGCCGTGGTGGTGGTGCCGCTGCAGCGAGTGCGGGATTATCTCTTATCGATCCTAAGGATCCACAAGCAAAAGCTCTTAACTATGCAGTTGAACATAAAGATATAAAAGATAAAGCCTTACAGACTGATCGAAGTGGTGTAAAATGGACAGATCAAAAATGTTTAAATTGTCAGTTTTATGACAAGACAAAAGAGACAACTATTTCAGGAAAAAAAGCTGGCCCTTGTCAACTTTTCCCAGGGAAAGCAGTTGTGCAAGCTGGATGGTGTACGTCTTGGGCTAAGCACGCTTAATTATATTATTTCAAATCACGCAAAGCACGTCGCAGAATTTTACCAACATTTGTCTTTGGTAATTCTGCGATGAACTCAACTTTTTTCGGAACTTTGTAATTCGTTAAAGATTTTTTTGCAAACTCGATAACTTCTTTTTCAGTCAAAGAATCCTCGTTTTTAACAACAAAGACTTTTACAATTTCTCCTGAGTGTTCATCGGAAACTCCGATGGCCGCAACTTCTTTAACTTTAGGATGAAGTGCGATGACATCTTCAACTTCATTCGGGTAAACATTAAATCCTGAAACTAAAATCATATCTTTTTTTCGATCAACAATCCTAAAAAATCCATCTGGATCCATAGTGCCGATATCACCAGACGCAAACCAACCATCTTTAATTGATTTCGCAGTTTCTTCCGGTTGATTGTAATAGCCTTGCATAACTTGAGGTCCTTTAATTAAAATTTCTCCTGGATTTCCAGTCGTTGTGACATCATTTCCATCATCATCAACTAGTTTCAAATAGGTGCCAGCTACAGGTATTCCAATACACCCTGGGCGCTCTGTCCCATCTACTGGATTTACGCATGCCACGGGAGATGTCTCTGTCAAACCATAACCCTCAATCACGACTGTATTTGTTACTTTTTTCCATTTTTCTTGAACAGCCTTTTGCAAGGCCATTGCACCTGCAACAGAAATCTTTAAATGTGAAAAATCAACATCTTTGAAGTCAGGATTATTAAGTAAGGCGTTATACAAAGTGTTCACACCTGTAAGAATGGAGAACGGAGTTTTTTTAAGAAGCTTTACAAAAGCTGGAATATCACGAGGATTTGTAATTAAAATATTTTTTGCACCATATTTCATAAATGCAAAACTACAAACAGTGAGCGAGAAAATATGATACAAGGGAAGTGGCGCAATTGCAATTTCTTGACCTTCAATAAGTTTAGGCTTCATCCATCCACAAATTTGTAAAACATTGGCTACAATATTTCGGTGCGTTAGAATAGCCCCTTTAGATACTCCAGTTGTTCCGCCAGTATATTGTAAAAAGGCAATATCAGAACTTTTAATGTCAGGCTGAGTGTGTTTAAGTTTTGCTCCAGAATTTAAAATTTCAGACCACGTGTGATGTTTTAGATTATATTTTGGAACCATTTTTTTAACTTTTTTTAAAACAAAATTGATTAAGGTTTTCTTAACGAAGGGAAGTTGATCGCCGACTTGAGTAACAATAATGTTTTTAATTTTAGTTTCTGCTTGTACTTGTTCTAGCAAGTGAGCGAATTGAGCTAAAATTATAATGGTAGTCGCTCCAGAGTCGTTAAATTGGTGTTTCATTTCACTGGCTGTATAAAGTGGATTTGTGTTCACTACAATCAAGCCTGCTTTGAGTGCTCCGAAAGCAACTATTGGAAATTGTAAAACATTTGGAAGTTGAATAGCTACACGATCACCTTTTTTTAAATTCAAAGTATTTTGAAAATAAGAAGCTGTCTGATCAGAAGTTTTGTCGAGTTCTCCATAAGTCAGGCCACAATCAAAGTTTTCAAAAGCAATTTTATCTCGAAATTTTCTTAAAGATTCATTAAAAATTTCAATCACATTTTGATACTCGTCAGGATTAATTGTTTGAGGGACTTGTTTCGGGTAAAGTTTGGTCCAAATAGGTGAAGTTGAGTTTTCCATGCAAATCCTTTATTAAATAGAGTATTTATTCAATTACTCCATTGATTGTTGCAAAAATCAACTATCAATCATTTAATAGACTAATGACTGATTTAATTTTAAAATATGGACTTATTTTGGTATCGTTTTTTTTAATTTCTTGTCTTGATAAAAGCAATAATTCTAATCAGTTAAGTGCTTTTGGTGATGTTAAATCTTTTGAAAAGCTGCAAAAAACAAAGCTTTTAGCGGGACAAGATAAATCATTGAATCATTTAATGGATTATTTAAAATTTTCTGGCACGGTCGAGTTAGAAGTTATGAAACTAATTGATTCAAATTATAAAAAAACAACTAAAATACCGAGTCAAATTAATATGCGCCCGGTAGGTCCGCAGGAGATAAATGGCGGGCGAGACCTGAACCAACTGAACACGCCCGAAAATATACTAGACCTAGCCTTCACCCCCGATGAGCGGGGGGCCTACAACTACAACCCTGGCCTAGATGCTGCGGGCCTGAAACTAACGAACCCGGCGCGCCAAAACTGGGGAGGCATACAGAACTCCATGTAGTCGATATTGCTATAGTCAAAATCGGTCTGGCTCTGGAAACTTGTCTGTATGCCTCCCCAGTTTTGGCGCGCCGGGTTCGTTAG
>JAYUJM010000172.1:0-11670 GCA_043765175.1 Pseudobdellovibrionaceae bacterium
AAAAACAAAACAGTGACTATTCTAGATAATAAATTAGAACTGATAAAAAATATTGAATTTGAAAATGGTAGTTCAAAACTAACAAAGCAAAGTGAAATAATTTTAGATGAAGTTTACTCAGTGCTTTCATCAAAAATAGATCAAATCAAAAGTGTTTCGATCAACGGTCATACAGACCACATTGGAAAAGCTGAAAAAAATATGAAGCTTTCGATAGCCAGAGCCTTAGCAACAAAAAATTATTTAGTTAAAAAAGGCTTACCCATTCAAAAATTAGTATCAAATGGATTTGGTCATAAAAAACCAAAGTTTGACCCTCAAATATCCAGTAAAGCACAAACTGATTTAAATCGTCGTGTTGAGTTTGAACTTAATTAAACATTTATTGAAGTTTAAAATCCCTAACAACATCAAAGCCGTCAGTGTATTGACGCACTTCCGGTGTTCTAAAGCTGACTTTAAGTCGGTAATTTCCAGAAATTTTCGTCGTCCAGTTTTTTAAATTTTCAATATTTTTAAGTTCAATTACGCTTTCACCACTGATTTGAAACCATCGAATATTTAATCCAGATAGCTGAATGGTTTTTAACTGAAGATCATAGCCTGAAATAGTTTTTTGTGTTTTCAAGTCATCAATTAATGAAACTCGATTAGTGAATTTTTGCCAAATATTTTCTTGATCTACAGCACAAAAGCGGTCGTATGTCATTTCTCGCATTAAACAAGAACCATGTGTCGGTCGATATGTTTTTCTTTGATTTTCATCAAAAGTTGCAAAAGCTGCCACACGATTTGGTGTGAAATCATAATCTGATGGGGCCGAATAAAGCTCAGCAAAACCTAAAACATTATCGCCATCTTTTATATTTTCTTGGGCTGAAAATAAATGATTTCCTTTCGGAAAATTTTGAACAGGTGAAATATCATAAAAATTTCTATCGCTGCTATATTTTCCCTTTAATGGCAATACTTGATCATCAATTTTTACAGTGACATCATTTGCTGTTTGCCAGCCCACTGTGCTTATTTGACCAAAGAAAAACCCATCAGCAAATTCTTGATTATTGAATTGAGCCTGATAGGGCCCTTGTTTTAAATTTTTCCATACATAATCGCCTGTTAAAAGCTTTGATTCGAAAACTTTAAAGAAAGTATCTACCCAATGCATCCAAGTTACATTTTTTGATCTTGAACTATTAGCTCCAATGTAAACTGATCCATTATCGTATTCTTCACCGACTTCACCAAAATTATGACCTAACTCATGACGTAAAACGACCAAACCACTTTCAACAGATCGAGTTGAAATAGCAAAACGGCCACCTAGTCCGCCATAAAAATCATCGTTGGCAATAACTATAGGATAATCAGTTGCTGGAGCTAATTTCAAGGCTTGCTCAAGAGCATTTTCATCTCCTGGATAAATTGCACGCTTTGATCCCTTAGGTGTTCTATAAAGTTTAAAAGCTGTGTTTTTTGGTAACCCATCCCCAATACCAGATTGAGCTGAAGGAACAAAAACTGCATACACATTAAATAATGACAAATAACTTTTAAAAGTATTTCCTTTAAATAATCCGTCAACTGTTCTATTCACATCGCCAAAAAATTTTTCCTTTTCAGCTAAAGTATATCCAT
Source organism: Pseudobdellovibrionaceae bacterium (assembly GCA_043765175.1). GTDB lineage: Bacteria > Bdellovibrionota > Bdellovibrionia > Bdellovibrionales > Bdellovibrionaceae > Pseudobdellovibrio. Next base: position 1,639 of record JAYUJM010000172.1, read on the forward strand.
CACCTAAAAATGTAAGATTAATTCGATTTGAAAACGGACCTTGTTCTATTACTTTTCGAAGCTCAAACCCTGAAGGAATTTTTTGCAAACTTAAAGTCTGAACTTTATTATTTTTAGTATTATCAACAACTTCTTCATATGTCTTTTGATTTTTGATTTGGCCATGCTCTTCAATATAGTAAGGAAGACTTCTTAACTTTTGACCTTGAGTTAATTTTTGTTTTTCTACATAAACAGTCGCATTTAACACTAAAGAAAATGTAAAAAGTATACTCACTATATAAAATTTCATTCTGACTCCGTTATTAATATTTCCTTTATCATTCAATAACTTATATAAAAGAGCTAGCACTTAATGACTCTAATTAACCGAATAAGGAAATAACATGAAAAATATATTTTTAATCATTTTAGTAATCAACTCAATTGCACTTGCTCAAACTTCTCCTACAACTCCAACACCAGTTCCTATTCCAGCGCCTGTACCTGCTCTAATTGAATTTAAATCTCTAAGAGAAGGCATGAAAGATATGTCTGCGAAATTAAAAATGATCTCAGTTCAATCTGCTGATTTAGCAAAACAATTGGCTGAAGCATTCAAAGCCAACGACAATGCTAAAGTAACTGATTTATTAGCAAAAATGTCTCGGCAAAAAAAAGATGGCCATTCTAAGTTTAAATAAATCTCTAGACCAACGGTCGATTTCTCTAGACTACTAATCTAGACTTCTTAGAGCTAAAGCACTAAAAAAATTAAACCGATAAAGCACTATGAAAAAGTTTTATCGGTTCTATTTTTATATCATTTTATGCCTATTTTTAACTACGGGTTGCATGAAACAGCAATCAAGCCAAGCTTCATTGAAAGCAAGTTCTTCTATTGTTGAAACACTTGGATGTAAAGACTTTAGAAGCCTACTTTTTGATTCACTCTATGAATATGCTGAAACCAATCAAAAAAATTTAGAAACAATTGAGCTAAAAAGTCTTATTTCAATTGAATTATCAAATAGTGTTCTTCAGCAAAAAATTGAAAATACTTTAGTCGTTAGTTCTTTAAAGTCTGAGCTTTTTTCTGTCATAGATCTTCTCATGAAAGAAGACAAAAATAGACAAAATATAATCCAAAAGTTAATTGATTTTGAGATGGAAGATCGTTCATCATTATTACAAATAAATAAAAATACTCAAATTTCAAATCATTTAAAAAATATAACTGCTTTCAGCACATCATTAAATCTTAATTGCAACCAACAAGATAAATTCAGATCTAATCCAATATCTTCAAAAGCTTTATCTACTCTACGTGCTGGTATGAATAATGTTTTTTCTACTGCTTACCAAAGCTGTCAGGCACTTGCAGTAACGGCATTAACAGCAAGCACTCCTGACGTAAAAGGAATAACTCGTTTAGCACAAAATCATCCGGATGGAATTGGCGGACGAAGACTTGTTTCTAATTTATCTGCTGTGCAGGACACACATCCCTATATTCGTGTTGCTGGAAATTCTTCTACAAATACATGCTTTAATGTAAATCAAAGTCCACTCATCTATGATTACGGCGGCGAACCTAGTACGATTAATAATTCCATTAATTTTTTTAAAAATGCAGGATCAGGCACTCAAGTGCTTGGTATTGACTGTTCGGCACTTATCTCATCTGCTGCAGCTGTCGCAGGTTTACGATACAAACCTGGATTAGAAAATAAAGCTATCTTTATTCGACAATCTTCAGAAAAATTTATAAGTGCTAAATCATCAAATTTCACGTGCTATAAAAACATTAGCACAGGACCTGCCGAATCGCTTCGTGTTGGTGACATTGCTGCTGTACGAGGGCATGTGCTGATGATTGATCGAGTTGGGTCTGATCCATTTGGAATTAAGAATTTATCAAATTTAAGTCACTGTAAATTATTAGATTCCAATCGATTTGATTTTACAGTCACTCAAAGTAGTCCCAGCAAAAATGGCATAGGTATAAATAAGTACGAAGCCAAAGATTATTTAAATGAATCTCCAAAAATGAAAAAATTATTTACAGAATTTGGTCAAGCCACATGTACTGCTTTTTTTCAAAACACTAATTTAAAACCTACAAGTACTGAATGGGGCATAATAAGGCACATAGGTACTGCAGAATGTCTTGCTCCAAAAATTAAGCTCGTGGGACAATCTTGTGTCAGTCAATGTCAAATGTAGAAATTATTTCTGTTTATTAAAAATTAAATTCAGAATAAATCCGATGATAAAACTCCAAAAAGCTGAATTCATTCCTAAAAATTGAACGCCAGATGCGGCAACACAAAACACTATAAATATAATTTCACTGTGTTTGTAATTTGCAAATGCTGACTTTAAAGAATTAGTTGTTGTACCAATCAAGGCTAAACCTGCAATAGTGAGCGTTAATTCTTTTGGAAAAAGATGCAATAAGTAAGCAATTGATCCAGCAAAAAGTGCGATGGCAATACTTATTAATCCCGAAGTGACAGATGCTAAATATCTTTTTTCTTGATCCTTGTCGACATCTTTATCCATAGCAATCGCTGCAGTAAGTGCTGCTAAATTTAATGAAAAACATCCAAAAAATGACATAAAAAAATATATAATTCCAGATCCTGTTAGTATTTTTGAAATTGGCAAATTGTAACCATGATTTTTCGCAATTGTGTAGCCAGGAATATTTTGTCCCGTCATTGTTACTAAATAAAGTGGTATTCCAACTCCAATAATGGATTTAAAATCAAAATCAGGAAAAGTAAATACCGGCTTGAAAAATTCGAACTGATAATTTTCAAAACTTAATAAATTCAAAAAATAGGCCACCATAATTCCAACTAAAACCACCATAAACATCACAAAACGTGAATTCAAATATTTAAAAACCCAATATGTCACAAACATCGCTGTAATTAATAGTGGTTGTGTTTTAAAAAAAGGGAAAATATTAATAGTTAATTGAACAAGAACACCTGCTAACAACGCTGATGAAATTCCAATAGGAACATAACGCATCAGTTTTTCAAAAGCTCCTGTTAGGCCAGTTAAAACAGTTAACAGACTGACAAAAACAAATACTCCGATCATTTGCTTCAAGTTTATTCCTTGAGCCGAAATAATCAGTAAAGCAACTCCTGGAGTTGACCAGGCCATAACAACTGGAATTTTCCAGTACAAAGAAAATAAAGCTGAAGCTATCCCCATAGCCATACAGACTGCAAAAATCCAACTTGTGGCTTCAGGTAAATTAGCTCCCACAGTTTGCGCTGCTTGAAAAATTAAGGCTACTGAAGCTGTGTAGCCAACCAAAATAATAATCAAACCAGAAATAAAATGATTAATTGAATAAATACTTAAATGTTTCCTCATCGTGTTTAACATTACAATTAGCTTTTAAGACTTATTTTTTCAATAATATGAAAAGCTAAAAAAATGAAACCCAATAAAGGGGGCATAAGCTGGATTAAGGCTCCTCGGTGTAATTTGGGCTGCGTTAAAAACAAAACTGCTCCAGCAGTTAACATGCAAAATCCAAAAAAACTAACTAGTATTCCTGCAATTCTGATTTCAAGCTGATTTACAAAATACAAACCTAAAATCATTCCGAGTGCTAAGAACAAATTATAGAATCCCATATTAAAGGCCCATATTTTGACAACTTCATGATCTTCTTGTTTAACTTTAAATATTTTAAATCCATTTTGTTTTTGAAAAAAATAACTTTCGATCACAAAAAATAAAATATGGATGACCGCTGCTAATCCAAAAAAGAAATAACTTACCCATTCTATTTTCATAATAATCCTTATTTAATTAATTTTAAAATTTGATCAATAGCCATTGCATCGTATTGCTTTAATGCTCTAATATATTTTGAATCGAGTCGATCATTTTTAACAAAGTTTTTATTATACTGTTGAGTGCTTTTTATAAACTCAATTGCATATTCCTCGCTAATAGATAAACATCCCATCATAATCACGTCTAAATAAGACTGCCATATAAAATGGTTTTGGCTGGCGAAGTTCTTTTTTTCATCTAATGGATAATAAACCCAAATCGATCCATCGATTGGTATTTCATCATGACTGTGCCACATTTGAATATCATTTTGTTCAACTTCAGATCTATAATATCCGTGCTCGCGTTGGTCGAAAACTTCAATACTTTCTACTGAAAAAAGAACTGCATTAATACACCGACCAGGATTTTTATAAATTCCAACAGCACAGAATTGCAAGTCGTCATAAGCAACTGTCCACGAGCGCGAATGATTTTTCAAACGAATGGGCTTTGACCAATGGGAAACCCCAGTTATATTTTGACTTTCAAAATTAATTAAACTTCCGTAACCAATAATATAATTATTTTTATTCAAAGGGGACCTTTAAAATTTTTATCGTTATTATTAATTTGATCTATCGCTAAATATCCAATAACTAACCAGTAAATTCGATCAGCTATTCCACCCATTGATAAATGAATATGATAAATAAATAAAATTGGCAACTGACTACACATATAGATAGCCATCAATTTAATAGCATTATTCTCAGATTTCAATCGACTAAGACTTAAAAAGCACAGTCCCAAATAAAGTAAAACTATCAAACATAAAAATCCGAAACCTCCGATTACACCAGCAGATATAAATAAATTATGAGGATCTTTTTGGGCATTATATGCTCCCGAAACAGACTCGCTGAACTCAGAAAATTTAGACAGTAAACCGTGCCCCAAATACGGACTTCTATTAAGGAAATCGTAACCTCGAATGACTTCATCCCATCTTGAAGCGACTCCATCTTGTGCAGCACGATAACCAATTGACTGTTCACCTTTAATTAAATCTATGGAGTAACTGAATATGTTTTGATGAAAAAAACCAATTCCTGCTAACATAATAATAAAAAATAACCATTGAAACAGCTGTCTTCTAATCGTACTAGGTTTAAACAAGATCATGCTCATGACGAAACAAAAAAGTGTTGAAATTAGTGCCGATCGAGTACCTGTCAAAATAAGTAAAACAAAACTTATGATTAATGTTGAATAGCTAAATAATTTTTGTCTTAATGATTGATTCACGCCAAAGATTCGATAGAGACCGAATACAAACGACATTGTTGCAACGCTTACCATATGAGGAATGTGTTTGAAGATTCCAATAAATCGACCGCCCATAAAACTTGTATTTGAGCTAAGAAATAAAAAAACAAATGATAACCAACAAAAAAAAGCGCTGTACTTAAAGACCCAGTTTAAAAAAATTTCTGGTTTAAGCTGAGTCGGTATATACCGACTGAATATAATAATTGTTAATACTGAGCTAAAAGAAGCAGCCAACTGCAACCCCCAACTCATTTCTGAATCAACAAGGAGTATTTGCAAAAGCGTAATAAAAAATAAAAATAAACAGAGTACAAAAATTGAAAAATGATATTTTTTGATTTGATAAAAATGGGGCTGAGTTATTTTTAATAATCTCTTTCCAATTATTATGCTACCCACCACTGTACATAATAAAATATTAACATAAGGGTGAATTCCATATTGAAAAACTAAATTTGAAAACTGATAAGGAACGATAGGTATAAAATGTAAAGAAATTTTAGAAATAAAAATAAGACTGATTAAAAAAAACATTATGTTTTATTTTGAATTTTTCTCTATAAGAACACCAGTTAAAACAATCGTTGCCACCATTGATACAATAGCTATCGTTTTTGAAACATCGTTTGATATCCATGATTCTTTTGAAGGCACATATATAAAATCATCTTGAGCTAAACGAAATGGCTTAGCATCAACAGTTTTCATGAGTTTTTTGATATCTAATTCATAGACACCTATTTGCGAAGGGTCCGTTTTCCTGACGATAACTTCTGTTAAGTCAGCATTGTTATCTCCGCCTGCTAAAACTAATAATTTAAGTAAATCAGTTGATGGAGGGATATAATAAATACCAGGGTTTTTGACAGCACCTAATAAGTGAACTCCAATCAATGTTTCCTTAGGTGCAGAACGAAAAATAAACTCAGCTGCACGTGGAGGTTCTTTTGCTTCAAAGACTGACGATGAAGATTGCGACCAAGCCGTTGATTGAACAAACAAAAGAAATGACATTATAACTGTATTTATTTTTTTTAAGGTCTTATTCATAATAAAATTATTTCATTAAAATATCTAAACGACTATCGAGTTGTTGACTTAACTTGATTGGAACTAGACTTTATGCGAGATTTAAATAGACCTTAAAACGAATATAGAATTTAAGACCATTTAATCCTAGACTTAGATAATGCAAACACAAAACTTACCAGATCACGAAAAAATATTTAATGAAATCTGTTTAAAATTAAATGAACTTTCTCAGTCAGATGATGAGAAGCTCACAAAAGAAAAAACTTTGCAGTTGGAAAAAATGCAAAATCAATTAAAAAATTTTCAATTTGATCTTGTTGCTAATCAAGAAGATATGAAAATAAAAATTGAAACATTAGAAAAAATGACTGTTTCAAATTCTGACTTATCAGTCAAAATTCAGGAATTGACAGATTCTTTAAACTTAGAAAGAGCCAGTAATTCAAAGCTTTCTAGCGATCTTGCAAAATCATTAGATTTGTCATTAAGACTTCAACTTGAAATACAAGATATAAAAGCCAAATCAATGCAAGCACAAATTGAGGATCGCAAACAGTATCAAGACAACCATGATTTAGTAAAATATGAATTTCAAAAACACAAATCTGAATGGGCAGATAAAACTAATTCTTTAAATCAAGAACTGAGTCATAAACAAAATGAAATTGCCATGCTTAATCAGAAAATAAATGAGATTGAAAAAAACATGAATATGATCGAATCGACTTCGAATGAGCAAAAAGAAACTATTGATCATTTAGTCACAGTCGCTGAAAGTAAAATTATCGAATTAAAACTTTCTAGCGATAGAGCTTGTGCAGATCGAGATAACTTAAGTGGCCAACTTAAAAAAATGAATTCTCAAGTAGAAACTTTAAGTAAAGAAAATTATGCTTTGAAAGACTACATTAATAAAATGACTGTTCATTACCAAAATTACCAACAACAGCTTTTGCATATTAGTCAACAAACCCAACAGTCTAATCGATCGAACTCATAATCATTTTTAAATATTGCCCCTCAGGAAATTGAACAAGCTGAGGATGATCCCAACCCAAACCGCCTTCACATATTATTTTTGCCTTTTTTCCAGATCTTAATATGGCTTTACGAAGCGAATTTTTAAAATCTTCCATTTGAACTAAACCCGAACACGTGCAAGAAATAACTAGCCCATTAGCGTCTGCAATGCGAAATGCCTGTTGATTGAGTTTCATATATCCATGGAGTCCTGTTTCCATGTCTCGCTTATTTTTAACGAATGCCGGGGGATCTGAAATAACGACATCATAACTGTTATCTTTGATATCTACTAAATTTTCTAATACATCTGCTTTTAAATATTTAATGCTGTTTTTAATTTTAACATTTTCAGATATTATCGGATTAAGTTGAGTTAAATTTTTAAACGCTTTTGTCAAAGCCAGTTCAGAGACATCCACAAGATTTAATTCTACAGAAATCCCATGAGCATTTAAAAAATGAACAACTTGAGCAGACCATTGACCCATATAACAACAAAGATCAATCATTCGTAAAGTTTTACCTTTAAAATCATTCAGACGCGGCCTCAAAGCATCAACTAAAATTTTAATATTGTAAGTTTGATCTAAAAAGAATCCTGTTTTTTGCCCTTCGATCAAATTAACATGAAATAAAACAGCTTGCTGGCTGTCCCAGATACTTTGTATTTTAATAATCACTTCGTTTAAATCTATACTTTCAACAGTTTTCAAAGTTTCAGCAGCTAAAACCTGAAGCCCCTCTAATTTTCGGATATTAACATCACATCGAGATAAAATTAAAGTATGACTCCAATCAATTGTAGAAAGATTTCCTTTTACACTTTGTTCTACTAGATTATCAAATACATAGGACCAATTTTTAAAAATGAGATCCATTCCAGATGTTAAAAGTTGAAAAGAAAAAACTTGATATTCTTTACCGTTACTTTCAATGAGATAACGATCTATAATAAGACCCGGTAAAAAGTCAGACTCAGAAAAGCATAAACGAAAGCTTGTATTAAATCCTAAATTTTTTCTATTCTTCCATGATTTGATAAGTTTATTCACTATAGATGCAGGTGAACAGGGCTCTGCATGATGCTGTTCGAAACTCATAGCTCGAAATGAAATTAAAGATGCAGGATTACCATAACCACGAGCTAAAAAGTGACCCTTATAATCAGTTAATTCAATAGGCTCGCCAGGATTTATGCCTTTTGGACTTTCAAATAACTCGTTAGAAAAAACCCATGGATGACCTGAGCGAATTCGTTTATCCGATCCTTTTTTAATTTTCCAAGTTTTCATTCAAGACCTGTTCGTTGAAATTGATCTATGCTGTTTAGCTAGAATCAAGGTGTTTTTCATGAGCATTGCAATTGTCATTAATCCAACTCCGCCAGGAACAGGAGTTATCGCTTTTAGGTGCTGTTGATCATTTTCTGTATTTTCAACATCACCAGTTAAACCGTCATCAGTGCGGTTCATTCCAATATCTATAACAATGGCCCCGGATTTAAAATCTGACGTTTTCAGAAGAGATTTTTTTCCAACGGCCACACAAACTATCTCAAAATTTTTCATTTGTTGAGCAATGTCAATAGACTGCGAATGAAATAAGGTCACAGTTGCATTGGCTTTGATAAGCATATGCATTAACGGTGTTCCAACAATAAGACTTCTTCCGATGACAGCAATATTTTTACTTTTTATATCAATATGATAGTGTTTAAAAATTTCAATAATTCCTGAAGGAGTACAAGGTAAAATCAAGGCCTGATCAGTTAACATTCGGCCTAAATTTTTTTCTGTTAAGCAATCCACATCTTTATCTGCAGAAATACTTTCAAGCACTTTTCGGCTATCTAAATGATTTGGTAGCGGCAACTGAACAAGTATCCCATCGACCACTTTATTTTCATTTAATAATTTTATTTTTTGAATCAATTCAATTTCTTGAACAGTTTTATCAAAGCGAACCACTTCAGATGTAAAACCTAAAGTTTCACACATTTTCTTCTTTCGATTGACGTAAATTTCACTGGCTGGATCAGCTCCAACTAAGACGACAGTAAGATGTGGAAAAGCAATTTTATTTTTTCTCCATAAGACTAATTCATCATTAATCTGTGTTTTAATTTTTTCACTCACAGGAGCGCCTTTTAGAATCATCATTCGTTTATGTTTAGCAATTTAAGCTAAAGATATCAATAATTTATGACAACACGATTTAAACACTCTTGACCTCTGGCAGAATCTGCTCTAGTTTACACCTAGATTAACTTTTAAGGAGACTCCTATGGCAGAAAAAGTAAAACTTTCAAAAGATGGTCATTCAATAGATTTTGTACAAACAGATAATATTCCTACATCAATGAAAAAATTTAGACAAAGTCCTGAAATTGAAGGCTTTTACCGTTTTATTTTTGAAAATGATCTGCAAAAAGAAGCTTTTGAAATTTTAGAACGAATTGTTAATCAAAGAAAAGTAGCTAAAAAAGCACTTAAGCAAGAAGCTGCAATAACAAAAAAACTTGAACAAACACAAGCTAAAGAGCAACAAAAAGAACTTGTTAAAATTCAACAGCAAAATAAAATAATTTCTCAAAAAGTTACTAAAATTATAGCTTCATCTACAAAATCAGTCACCCCAAAAGTTTCTTCAAAGACTACTCCTAAAGCAAATACTAAAGTCATTGATAAAGTTATTGCTAAAAAAGTTAATGTCACACAAAAAGCTAAGTCAAAAAAGAAATAAAGACTTCATCGAATAACGGATTCAACTTTAAGGGCTACCATTTAAAATAGCTTTTAAGATGCAATACTAATTGCAAAGCTCCTAGTTAACAACTAAGGAGCTCTATGCGAAAACCAA
>JAYUJM010000173.1:0-1342 GCA_043765175.1 Pseudobdellovibrionaceae bacterium
AACTTAAAGACATAGCGTCTACTAAGGATCATGCTCATGTTTTTTACGGGGTCGTTGATCGCAGGAATTACACTTTAGATCTTTGTGTGGTTGGACAAATCCATGGTTTTTTGCAGAGCCCCACAGAGCCCTTGAAATTAATTTCTTCAAGTTCAGATCCTTTAGGACCACAGTTTTCGCCTACATTTAAATCAATTTCTGTAGATTTAGAATCTAAAGCCAGACTGGTACTTGTGTCCGATGGTATTACAAAGGTTTTATCCATTGATGAGATCAGCAAACTATTAACGAACCAATTAGATAAGCTGCAAGTGCACGATGTACGCAATGAGTTATTATATCAGTGTCAGAAAAAAACAGGTCTAGAAAACCCGATCAATGATCAGACTGTCGTCGTGATGGACGTCAAAGACCGAGTGATAAAACTAGCCAAATAAAAAAGAGTCTGATAATTCTAAAGGACTGCATTTTTTTAATCTATGGTGGTGTAATTAATCTATAAATTACAAAAATGCAAAAATCTTTATAAGAATTATAAAAATAGGAGTCCGCAATGGCTGAAATGAATATTTACGAAGGTGCTTTGGATAAAGGTTTAGAAGGCGTTGTCGCTTGTACAACAGCTGTTTCATTTATTGTTGGCAATACTTTAAATTATCGTGGTTACACAATTGAAGATCTTTCAGCGAATTCAACTTTTGAAGAAGTGATATTTTTACTTTGGAATAATCGTTTACCAAAAAAATCTGAACTTGAAGCTTTGAAAAAAGATTTAAATCAAAATATGACTTTAGATCCGTCTTATGTTCAGGCTTTAAAAGGCTTACCAACGGATGTTCATCCGATGGCTTGGTTACGAACAGCGGTGTCTTTGTTAGCTCATTGGGATAAAGATGCAAATGATAATTCTGTAGAAGCTAATCAACGTAAAGCCGTTCGTTTAACAGCGAAAATGGGTTCAATCGTAACTGCATTTGAAGCGATTCGTAATAAACGTGAACTTGTGCAACCTAAAGCAGGGCAGTCTTTAGCATGGAATTTTATGTACATGTTAAAAGGGTCTGAACCAGATGCAGAATTAGTTAAAATTTTTGATACATGTTTAATTTTACATGCTGATCACGAATTAAATTGTTCAGCTTTCGCAACGCGGGTCACAACATCGTCTTTATCAGATATGCATTCAGCGATTGTTTCTGCAATTGGCGCTCTTAAAGGTCCACTTCATGGTGGAGCTAACGAACAAGTGATGGTGATGTTAGCTAAAATTGGAACAATGGAAAAAGCTCAGCAGTTCGTAAAAGATGCTTTAGTCGCAAAAGAAAAAGTCATGGGTATCGGT